>CAVXCA010000066.1:0-42188 GCA_963759955.1 uncultured Alphaproteobacteria bacterium | reverse complement strand
ACCAGGCCAAGGCCTGCGCAATGTCTTGCGGGACGCCTTGGCCGCGTTCGTAAAGAGAGCCGACATTGTATTGCGCGACCGCATTGCCCTGATCGGCGGCCTTGCGATACCACGCCATCGCCTGGGCGTAGTCCTGCGGGACGCCGCGGCCGTTGGCGTAGAGATCGCCGATATCGTTTTGCGCGACCGCGGCGCCTTGATCGGCGGCCTTGAGATACCAAGTCATGGCCTCGGCATAGTCCTGCGGCACGCCTTGGCCATTGGCGTAGAGAAAGCCGATATTGTCTTCAGCGGCCGCGTTGCCCTGATCGGCGCCCTTGCGGAACCACGCCATCGCCTGGGCGTAGTCCTGCGGGACGCCCTGGCCGTTCATGTAGAGAACGCCGACATTGGTTTGCGCGATCGGATTGCCCTGGTCGGCGGCCTTGCGATACCACGCCATCGCCTGGGCGAAGTCCTGATCGACGCCGCGGCCTTTCTCATAGTAATAGCCGACATTCGTTTGCGCGGCCGCGTTGCCCTGATCGGCGGCCTTGCGATACCAAGTCAGCGCCTCGGCGTAGGCCTGGGGCACGCCTTGGCCGTTGGCGTAGAGATCGCCGATATCGCTTTGCGCGATCGGATTGCCCTGATCGGCGGCCTTGCGATACCAAGTCATCGCCTGGGCGAAGTCCTGCGGCACGCCTTGGCCGGTCGCGTAGAGATAGCCGATATTGTCCTCGGCGGTCGCATTGCCTTGATCGGCGGCCTTGCGATACCACGCCATCGCCTGGGCGAAGTCCCGCGAGACGCCTTGGCCGTTCATGTAGAGCGCGCCGGTATCGTTTTGCGCCACCGCATAGCCCTGATCGGCGGCCTTGCGATACCATGCCATCGCCTGGCCGAAGTCCTGGGCGACGCCGTGGCCGTGCTCGTAGAGATAGCCGACGTTGGTCTGGGCGACCGCGTCGCCCTGATCGGCGGCCTTGCGATACCAAATCATCGCCTGGGCGTAGTCTTGCGCGACGCCTTGGCCGTTGGCGTAGAGGTCGCCGATATCGTTTTGCGCCGCCGCGTCGCCCTGATCGGCGGCTTTGCGATACCAAATCATCGCCTGGGCGAAGTCCTGCGCGACGCCTTGGCCGTTGGCGTAGAGAAAGCCGAGATTGGTTTGCGCGTCCGCGTCGCCCTGGTCGGCGGCCTTGCGATACCAGGCGAAGGCCTGGGCGTAGTCCTGCGGCGCGCCCCGGCCGCTCCAATAGAGGTTGCCGACATTGTTTTGCGCGACCGGATAGCCCTGGTCGGCGGCCTTGCGATACCACGCGAAGGCCTGGGCGTAGTCCTGCGGCGCGCCTCGGCCGCTCCAGTAGAGGTTGCCGATGTCGTTTTGCGCGACCGCATTGCCCTGATCGGCGGCCTTGCGATACCACGCCGCGGCTTGCGCGAAATCCCGCGCTACGCCTTGGCCGCGCTCGTAGAGACCGCCGATATTGTCCTCAGCGACCGCGTAGCCCTGGTCGGCGGCCTTGCGGTACCACGTCATCGCCTGGACGAAGTCGCGCGGGACGCCCTGGCCGTTGGCGTAGAGAAAGCCGACATTGTTTTGCGCGGCCGCATAGCCCTGATCGGCGGCCTTGCGATACCACGTCATCGCTTGGGCGAAGTCGCGCGGGACGCCTTGGCCGTTGGCGTAGAGATAGCCGATATTGTCTTGCGCCGCCGCGAAGCCCTGGTCCGCCGCCTTGCGGTACCACGTCATCGCCTGGGCGTAGTCTTGCGCGACGCCGCGGCCGTTGGCGTAGAAATAGCCGAGGCCGTTCTGCGCGAACGCATTGCCCTGGTCGGCGGCCTTGCGGTACCACGCCGCGGCCTGAGCGTAATCCTGCGGAACGCCGCGGCCGTTGGCGTAGAGATAGGCGAGACTCGATTGCGCGACCGCGTTACCCTGGTCCGCCGCCTTGCGATACCACTCCGTAGCCAGGGTGTAATCCTGCGCGACGCCTTGCCCGTTGGCGTAGAGATAGCCGAGACTGGCCTGTGCGGCCGCATTGCCCTGATCGGCCGCCTTGCGGTACCAGCTCGCCGCCTCGGCAAGGTCGTGCGGGACTCCCTGACCGTTCCGGTAGAGATCGCCGATATTGTTCTGCGCGGCCGCGTCGCCGAGATCCGCCGCCTTGCGATACCAACTCATCGCCTGGGCGAAATCCTGCGCCACGCCTTGGCCGTAGCGGTAATGATCGCCGGTGGCGTCGTCGGTCGCCGCGATGTCGCGAGACGTCGGAAACATTTGTTCCCAATGCAGGAACGCCCAACCCCCGGCGACGATCACGATCGCGCCGCCGGCCAGCGCGAAGAGCCACAGTCGATTCGGCGCTCCGACCTTTTCGGGCGCGCGTTTGGCGGCCGCGTCCGAGGCGACGGCGTTGTCTCCAGGCTTTTCGGCGGAACGCGCGACGGGCTCGGCCTGCTCGATCTTGCGCGGCTCTTTCTCCGCCGCGTGACGAGGGGCTTCCGCCGTTACGGTCTCGCCCGTCCCTTCGCCCTCTTCGCGGACGCGCTCGACGTCGGGACTCGGCCGAACCTCCGGCTGCGTCGGCTGCACGAATTCGGAGCTGAGCAGCCGTTTGACCGCGTCCGCCAGCCGCTCGAGATGGTGCTCCAGCGGCGGAGTGAAGGCGTCGAGCCAGTGCGTCTCGCTGATGAAATACTCTAGCGTCGCGCTCGGCTGCACGTCCTCGACGCGAAAGGGCACGACGGGAATGCCCTTGTTGATGGCGCGTTCGACTTCGCGTTCGATCTGATGGGAGGCGTTGGCGCTGCTGGAATAAACCAGCACCATGACGCGCGCGCCGTTGATGGCGCCGATGATCGACTGCGCCCAGCCGACGCCGGGCAATATGTCGCGCGGCGCCATCCACACCCGAACGCCGTTGCGCTCGAGCACGGCGCAGGCCGCGTCAGCCGCGGCCTTGTCCTTGGAGGAATAGCTGAGGAAGACGTCGTGAGCCACGTTTGCGAGCATAGCCGAGGCGCGTAGGCTGGCAAGACGCTATCGCGCGGATGCGACGATGGCGCGCGGCGCGATCGGAAGGAAAGGGGTGGGCGGATTGTCTTTGCCGCGGCCAAGACGACGCAGCGAAAGTGAGGGAGCGATACGATCATGCCCGTCGCCTGGGACGACATACTATTGGCCTTCGAATTCGTCAGCGCGGGAGAGTTGGACAACTCGGTCTATCTCTGCCGGGAAACCGGCGCGATGTTCTGGCATACCGAGTTCGGCGATAATTTCGAGGAACTGCCCGACGACATCGAGGACGGCAAAAAGCACGTCGCCTTGCCGACCCCGCGCGACCTCGACCTCGGCAAGCCGCTCGTCATGCGCTTTGCCGCGGAAGAATTCGATGACCACTACGACGAGGTCGCGGAAATCTTCTCGCGCCGCGGCGCCTATCGCCGCTTCAAGGACCTGCTGACGCGCGAGCGCGCGCTCGACAAATGGCGCGCGTTCGAGGAGGCCGCCAAGGAGAAAGCGCTGCGCGAATGGTGCGCGGAGAACGGGGTGGCGGTGGAGGGGTGAGCGGGCGGAAGGCGGCGGCCTGTCGGCGAGCGCCGCTCCGCCGCGCGTCCTTCCCGCGCTGTCATCCCCGCGCAAGCGGGGATCCAGTCCTTCCGCCGCCGCGATCCTGGATCGGCGCTGGAATCCCGCTTGCGCGGGAATGACAGCGAGCGGAAATGACGCGTTGACAACGCTCTCCCTTGCGCGCCCCCTTCCGCTGGTCCGCCCGTAGTCGCGTCGAGAATGCCCAGGACGTTCGCCGTTTACATCATGGCCAGTCGGCGCAACGGGACGCTCTATATCGGCGTGACCAACAACCTCAGCCTGCGCGCACCAGCACCGCACGGGCGTTGGCAGCGCGTTCACAACGAAATACGGCGTGACGCAGCTCGTCTGGTACGAGTTTTACGGCGACGCCAACGAAGCGATCGCGCGGGAGAAACAATTGAAGAAATGGCGGCGCCGCTGGAAACTGGAATTGATCGAGAACTTCAATCCGACCTGGGCGGATTTGTACGAGACTTCTGAACCGGTGAGATAGGCGGCGGCCGAGTGCGCCGTCATCGCCCCGAGCGTCGCCCCCGCTGTCCTGTCATCCCCGCGCAAGCGGGGATCCAGTCTTTGCCCCGCCGCGACCTCGACAGGCGCTGGATTCCCGCTTGCGCGGGAATGACAGTCGCAGTGTTTTTAGCTTGAATCGGGCCTCTGCCGTCATCGCGAGCGAAGCGTGGCGATCCAGAGGTCGTGACGCCTGCTCGTTTGCGCGCCGAGCGCATTCGCGGATGTTGCGAGCGCCGCGAACTCTATCGGCAATCCCCTCGATCGCTGGATCGCCACGCTTCGCTCGCGATGACGGCGGAGGTCTGGTTCTATCTGAAGGCAATGCCCGTGCGCGGTTAGCGGCGCCAGTTCGGCAGGGAGCGCCGTCGACCTCATGGAAGCCTCTTCTTTCCGAAGCGACGAGGCTGTCAAGGGCGCGCCGAAAGGCGCGCCGCCGCAGGCGGGCTTCGCCCCTTGACCGCCTCGTCGCTTCGGAAGTCTTTGCTTCCATGAGGTCGACGGCGCGGTGAGTCGGCACGGGGGGCGGCCAGGGCGACGCGCCGTGGGGATCGCGATTAAGTGCATTTAGTGAGCCGGCACCGTAATCCGAAAAAACAGAAGTGTGGAGCCACGCACGGCATAGGGTAATGTTTCAAGAGTGTGATAATGATGGATGTGAAAACAAGAGACCGACGATGTCCCGGGAAACGGCTGAGTTCGCCTACGATCTGCATGCAGGCCTTTCGACGCTGCGAGTGCCGGAATTCGACCAGCTCCAAATTATCGGCATGGCTGCCGCCCTGGCCGTCCACATCAAGGGGCTGGGCGAGATAGAGTACGATGTTCTTAGAAAGGTCTCCGATCATTACATGTCGATCCCGTCTTTCGCGTTGCCGCCGGTTCTTGATGTGTTGGCCGAGATAGAATTCATAAGAATATTTAAGTCTGGCAAGACAATCGATAAGAGTATACCAAATATTCCAATATTCGAGAATGTTTACGAAGGCCTCGGTAGCTACGCGGACAGAGAGATCAACTGTAATGAACACGAGCAGGCCACGGTTGCCATTCTCTCCTCCTTGTACGACGCGCCGCGCAACAAAGATTCCCTCTATGCGAAACTCGGGATGGATTTGCAGGTTTTCGAGCGATGCATCACGCTCGGTTCGCAGAGCGGAATCGTGGCCCAGCACACCGCGCGCGGGAAAAACATCCTCATTAGCCCGTTCTACTTCGCGGACAACCTCGAGGGCCTCGCAGATATCGTCGCGGGAGCTGGAACGCCTGCGCTGCAATCGACGCTAAAAAAGGTCAAGGACAATCAGGGTTGGCCGCTTTCATTGGTGGAGTCCACTGGCGAGATAGGCGGCACCAAGCTTTCGGTGACTGAGGCGCAACTGGTGCGAAAACTCGCCGCCGAGGGCATCGTCAAGCCTCCCACGATCAAATTTGGGGCGAAGGCGGAGTCTTTTCTTTTCACCCCCAAACCGGGATCAACGAGACTCAACGCGGCCAATCGAGAGGTCTATGAACGCGCGATGGCGTTGATTTCCGCAGTTCGAAAGGGGCAACTCCTGCCGGAGGCTTACCGGATTCGGTCGCCGGTGCGCATACTCGAATCACTTCGCGATTCAGGCTTCCTTCGTTCGAACTCCGAAGCGCGCGACCAATATCAAAATCTCGTCGTCCTACGCGTCGCGCATCTTAAGCAAACCTCGCCAGGCATGTGGCGGCTCCACATCAACAGGACGCCTGAGAATGAAGCCGCGCTGAAGCTCGCGATTGAGTTGCTGAGGACTGGCACGATGTCGAATATGGAAGTGGACAAGGAGGCAAGGATCGCGCTGTCGAAGGGTGAGGAGTATATCCAATCCCTCATATCTTCTACTGAGATGAAGAAGCGGCAAAAGCAGCTAAGCGACCCGCAGGCAGTTCACGAATTCGAGCAACTCCTCCTAAAACTGGACTAGCTAGTGGATCGAATCCAACACTTGGTGCCCGCGCCTGACGGCGGCGATGATTTTATTGGGGTCGGCGGTCCAGGTGAAGGGCGCGGATTGCCGATTGTGCTCTTCGAGGAATCGATTGATGGCGGCCTGCAAATCGACGACCGATCGGAATACGCCGCGCTTGAGTCTGCGCTTGGTGAGCGTGGCGAAGAAGCCTTCGACGGCGTTGAGCCACGAGCAGGACGTCGGCGTGAAGTGGAAGACGAACCGCTCGTGCCGAGCGAGCCACTGGAGCACTTTGGGATGCTTGTGGGCGGCGTAATTGTCGAGGATCACATGCACCATCTTGCCGGCGGGAACCCGAGCGTCGATGGCGTTGAGAAAGCGGATGAACTCCTGATGGCGGTGGCGCTGCATGTTTTGGCCGATGACCGTGCCGTCGAGAATATTCATGGCGGCGAACAGCGTCGTCGTGCCGTTCCTGACGTAGTCGTGGGTCATCGTGCCGGCGCGGCCCTTCTTGAGCGGCAGCCCGGGCTGGGTGCGGTCGAGCGCCTGAATTTGGCTCTTCTCGTCGAGAGACAGGACGATGGCGTGCGCGGGCGGATCGACATAGAGCCCGACCACATCGCGCAGCTTCTCGATGAATTTCGGATCGTTGGAAAGTTTGAACTGCCGCATGCGGTGCGGCTGAAGACCATGTTTGCGCCAGATGCGTTGAACCGAGCTGACGGAGACGCCCGAGGCCTTCGCCATCAAAGCGCCGGTCCAATGCGTTGTCTCCCCCGGCGGCGGATCGAGCGTCAGGGCCACGACCCGCGCAACGATCTCGTCCGCCAGCAGCTTGACGCGCGAAGGCCGCGTCTTGTCGCGCGCCAGCCCCTCGAACCCTTCGTCGGCGAACCGTTCCTGCCAGCGCCAGACACAAGTTTTCGACTTGCCCGTCCGGCGCATGATCTCGTTCGTGCCCACGCCGTCGGCCGTCAAAAGCACGATCTGGCCCCGCCAAACGTGCTTCTGCGGCGCGTTGCGATCCTTGATCAGAGCCAAAAGCCGGAGCCGATCTTCCGCCGAAACGGCAAGCGATATTCCCGTGCGCATGCGCCAGACTCGCACATCGCCAGTCCGCCGGGAATCCTCAATAGGATTCAAATGTCAGATTTCATCCACTAGTATGGGAAAATACGACAAAGATCGCCACCAGAAAGAATTGGCGATACGATACTGCCTCGCTCAAGGGTTGTCGCCTTGCCTTGAGGTTGTGATCGCTAGCGCATCCGATCTAAGCGACACCTCGGAGGATCTTACCGATCTCGACGTAGTCGGGTTAGACTTCATCGCGGACGGAGGTTTCCGGCGACTGGTATTCGACTGCAAGACAACCAATAAGATGAGCCCAGTAAACCGAGCCTTCTGGGCTGCGGGCATCCTGGCATATACGGGATGTGACGAGGCCTTCGTAATCCTCAAGAATAAGGCCGTCTATAACCATCGGCTGTCCGCTTTGAGCATCGGTGTCGACTTGCATGATGAAGCGTCATTTGAGGATCTCGGTAACGCGCGGGAGATAGGTTTCAACGGCGACTTCAACTATCAGTCATCCATAGATCGATGGAATACCGTCTTCGACGCTTACAATAAGAACATATGGTCAGAACCACTCTTCATTGCCGGTCGCAACGCTGCTCCGCTCAGCGTTCAACCCTGGCGAGTTTTCAGAAAGATGGTCGCTGAGTTAAAGAGCGCCCGAGGGCAGCTTGATCCTGCGAAGGACGATCACGTAGCCATTTACCTCGATGTTATGGCTGCGATATTTATCCTGTGGTCATCGATTGGCCGGGACATCCGGCGCTTCTACGACCCGAAAATGAGCAAAACAGAATTCGAAAAGGTTCTACTGTACTATATTTGGGGGGGGAAGGAATCATATCAGATCCGGGCGGAACTCCGGCAAAAGACAGACCCGTCAGGGACCATCCAGGATTTTCCTTCCTGGGAAAAGCTAGTCTCCTTCGCGGGCCTGGTGATTGCCGGACCTCACGAGCTCTTCGGGTGCGTCAACATCTGCCGGGAAATGTCGATCCGAGTGCTATCCGGGAAAATGGCGGAGCAGGAGAAACGCCTCTCCCAGAAGCTGTCTGTTAACAAGCGGGCGAGGCAGTTCATCATGTCGGCGAGCGAATATATGATAGCTGCCTGCGGCCTCCCCAAGGATTTATCAATGCGCATTCAGAATGAATTCGGCGGGCTTTGATTGGAATTCACGCACTTAAGAGGCTGTTGCCGGCCAACTCCGGTCGCGCAACCGCTTGCGGTCGAGGCTCAAGATTGCGGTGAAGGCTTCGGAAGCTCGGTTAAAGGCACCGAGCCTGCAAAGGGTCGCTTGAACGCCCCTCAAAACAAAAAATACCTCTGCGCCATCGGCAGCCGGTCCGCCGGCTCGCACACTAGCAGCACCCCGTCCGCCGTCACCGCGTAAGTCTCCGGGTCGACCGTGATGACAGGCGTCGCGCCGTTATGCACCATCGATTTCTTTCCGATCTTGCGCGTGTTCTCGACCGCCACCAGCCGCTTCGCCACCTTCAGCTTGCGCGCGAGCCCGCCCTCGACGGCCGCCCCGGAAACGAACGTCAGCGACGAACCCGTCCGCGCCCGGCCGAACGCCGCGAACATCGGGCGGTAGTGGACCGGCTGCGGGGTCGGGATGGAAGCGTTGGGGTCGCCCATCGGGGCGGCGGCGATGACGCCGCCTTTGATGACGAGGTCGGGCTTCACGCCGAAGAAGGCGGGGGTCCACAGCACGAGGTCGGCGAGCTTGCTCTTTTCGACCGAGCCGATGTGTTTCGAGACGCCGTGCGCGATCGCGGGGTTGATGGTGTACTTGGCGACGTAGCGCTTGACGCGGGCATTGTCGTTGCGCGGCCCGTCGCCCTCGAGCGCACCGCGCTGGCGCTTCATCTTGTCCGCGGTCTGCCAGGTGCGGATGATCACTTCGCCGACCCGGCCCATCGCCTGGCTGTCGCTCGACATCATCGAGAGCGCGCCGAGGTCGTGCAAAATGTCCTCGGCGGCGATCGTCTCCTTGCGGATGCGGCTCTCGGCGAAGGCGAGGTCTTCGGGAATCGACGAGTCGAGGTGATGGCAGACCATCAGCATGTCCAAGTGCTCGTCGAGCGTGTTGCGCGTGAACGGCTTCGTCGGATTGGTCGAGGACGGCAGCACGTTGGGCAGTTCCGCGACCTTGATGATGTCGGGCGCGTGGCCGCCGCCGGCGCCTTCGGTGTGGAAGGCGTGGATCGTGCGGCCCTTGAACGCCTTGATGGTGTCCTCGACGAAGCCCGATTCGTTGAGCGTGTCGGAGTGGATCATCGCCTGGATGTCGTAGTCGTCGGCCACCGACAGGCAGCAGTCGATCGCGGCGGGCGTCGTGCCCCAGTCCTCGTGCAGTTTGAGCGCGCAGGCGCCCGCCTCGACCTGCTCGATGAGCGCGGCGGGCTTCGACGCATTGCCCTTGCCGGCGAAGCCGAGGTTCATCGGAAACGCGTCGGCCGCCTCGATCATGCGCTGGATGTGCCAGGGGCCGGGCGTGCAGGTGGTGGCGAAGGTGCCGGTGGCCGGCCCCGTGCCGCCGCCCAGCATCGAAGTGACGCCGCTCGTCAGCGCCTCCTCGATCTGCTGCGGGCAGATGAAATGGATATGGGTGTCGAAGCCGCCGGCGGTGAGGATCTTGCCCTCGCCCGCGATCACCTCCGTCCCCGGCCCGATGACGATGGTGACGCCGGGCTGGATGTCGGGATTGCCGGCCTTGCCGATGCTCGCGATTAGGCCGTCCTTGAGGCCGACGTCGGCTTTGACGATGCCCCAATGGTCGAGGATCGTCGCGTTGGTGATGACGGTGTCGACGGCGCCGCGCGCTCGGCTCGTCTGCGATTGCCCCATGCCGTCGCGGATGACCTTGCCGCCGCCGAACTTCACCTCCTCGCCGTAAATGGTGAAGTCCTTCTCGATCTCGATGAAGAGCTCGGTGTCGGCGAGCCGCACCCGGTCGCCCGTGGTGGGCCCGAACATGTCGGCGTAGGCGGCGCGGGGCAGGGCGGTGGGGGACTTGGGCATGCGTGACCTCTCGTTGGAAATCCCCTTCTCCCGCATAGGGCGTCCGAAGGACGCCCGTCTTCGACGGGCTTTGCGAGAGAAGGTGGCCCGAAGGGCCGGATGAGGGCTTTTGGCGCGCCCTCACCCCGGCCCTCTCCCGCTTTGCGGGAGAGGGGGATCAGACCTTCCCCATCACCTCCTGGCGGAAGCCGAAAACCTGGCGCTTGCCGGCGAGCGCCACGAGGCGCACCTCGCGCTTTTGCCCTGGCTCGAAGCGGATTGCGGTTCCCGCGGGGATGTCGAGGCGAAAGCCCTTCGTGCGCGCGCGCTCGAACTTCAGCGCCGGGTTGGTCTCGAAGAAATGGTAATGCGAGCCGACCTGGATCGGCCGGTCGCCCGAATTGGCGACCTCCAGCGTGATCGTCTCGCGCCCTTCGTTCATCGCGATCTCGCCGGGTTCGGCGACGACTTCGCCGGGGACGAGCTTGTCCTCGGCGCCGCGGATCGGATGATGCACCGTAACCAGCTTCGTGCCGTCGGGAAAGGTCGCCTCGACCTGGATGTCGTGGATCATCGCCGCGACGCCGTCCATCACCTGATCGGCGGCGACGACATGCGCGCCCGCCTCCATCAGCTCGGCGACGGTGCGCCCGTCGCGCGCGCCCTCGACGACGAAATCGACGATCAGCGCGACCGCTTCGGGGTGGTTGAGCTTGACGCCGCGTTCGAGGCGACGGCGCGCGACCATCGCCGCCATGGCGATCAGCAATTTGTCCTTTTCGCGCGGGGTGAGATTCATGCGCTTGCCCCCTTCCTCGTCATAGATGGCGAAGCAAGAACCTCGCCGTCACGACCATACGCGCGGCGCCGCGCGACCGCGCAGCGCCAGCATGGCCTCGATCAGCGCCGCGCGCAATCGGCTCGGCGAGGGCGAGGCGAGCCGCGCGACGACGAGCCCATCGAACGCGCTGGCGCCCGCGTCGATCGGCTCGCCCTCGCGCGCCGCAGACGCTTCGAGCGCCGCCCGCAGCATAGGCAGTTGCGCCTCGGCGTTAGGCGCCACGCTCAAGATCGTAGCGACGGCGCGCGCGCCGCCGCCGACCGCGGGCCGGTCGAGCGTCGCGCCAGCGTCGTCGAGCCGCGCCTCCTCGGCGAAGATCAGCCTTCCCTCGCGCCGCACCCGCCAGCGGTCGCGAAAATGCGCGGCGATGCGCGCTTCGCCGTGCGCGAGGCGGCCGAACGTCGCCGCTTCGATCAGCAGCAGCGAGGCGTCGGCGGCGACGTCCGCTTCGAGCCGGCGTTCGAACCGGGCGGCCTCGAACAGCAGCGTCTCCTGCGGAATCCAGGCGAGCGCGCCGCCCGCTTCGACGCGAAGACGGGTTTCGACGCAGACCGGATCGCCCTCCGAGCGATAGATCTTCTCGGCCGACTGGGTCGTCGCGACGACGCGCGCCTCAGGCCCGACGGCGAGATCGACGATCGCGCGATCGCCGCCCGCCATGCCGCCGCCGGTGTTGACGATCACCGCCTCGCATTCCGCGCCGGCGCGCGGAAAGCGCAAACGCAGGCCGCCGGTCTCGTAAACGCGCGCCGCTTGCGTGCGCTCGCCGACGCGCGCGAACACGGCGCGGACCTCGCCCTGCGCCCGCTGGCGATATGCGGCGCTCGGCGTTTGCGCGGGAAAGACCGTGGAGTCGTTCATCGTGACGGGCTCGCGCTCGCCGGCGCGTCCGGCGTTCGCCTTCTTCATGCGCCCCGGCGTTCGCGCGTCAAGGGCGGCGGCGACAAATTTAACGGCGACGATGCGAGGTAGCGTCGCTAATTTGCCACATGACTGTTGCCTTAAACGCACAGTCGCGCCGCCGACGGCGCCGTATAAGGGCGAAATCGAGCATGGGTTTCACCGGTATGGCTCAATTTCCAGAATCCGCGCGTCAGGACGCGGCGGGGGACGCGTCTCAGTTGCTGTCGCGGGTCGGCTACGCCGTACTCGCGCTGGCCGCGCCGAGCGCCGTCATGCTATCGTCGCGCGCGATCTTCGTGTTGTTTCCGATCGGCGTCGCGCTGTTGCTGGTCGCGGCGGTGCTCGATCCGGTCGCCGGTTTTGTCGGGCGCATTCGCGAGGTCGCGAGTTCGCAGCTGACATGGGCGGCGCTGGCCCTGTTTGGTTGGGCCGCGCTTTCCATCCTGTGGTCGCCGTTTCCCTCTTCGGGCGCGCAACACCTGCTCAAGCTCGGCGCGACGGCGCTGGCGACGGTTCTCGTGATGGCGAGCGCGCGCGAGCATATGCGCGCGACCGATCTCTACCTGTTTCCCATCGGCGTTGTCCTGACGATGGCGACGATCCTCGTCCTCTGGTTCGCGGAGCAGCAGGGTCTCGGCCCGGACGCCGGCCGCATCGATCTCGGCGCCACGACGATGGTCGTCATGCTGTTCCCCGCGATGGGCGGGCTCGCCGCGCGCGGCCGCAACGGCTATGCGCGCGCCCTTCTGATGTTGGCGCTCGTCTATGCTTTCGCCATCGGCGCGCCGGCGGCCACCGCGGCGCTGCTCGTCGGGCTCTCCGCGCTGTCCTTCGCGGTTTCCGACATCCGGCGGACCGTCAACGAACTGGGCTGGCTCATCGCCGGTCTCGTCGTCGTTTCGCCGGTGGTTCCGGCGATCGCGCCGGCTTTTGCGCACTTGGTGTTCCACGCCAAGCTGGCGAGTCTGGCCGCGCCGTACCCGACCCTCGGGGCGGCCGCCAGCCTGATCCTGCACGACGAGACTCGTCTGATGACCGGCCACGGTCTCGACGCGGTGATTCGCGGCGTCGAGGCGGGGATTCTGCCCGCGCTCTCGCCGCGCGTCGTCGTCTTCGAGATTTGGTACGAACTGGGAATCATCGGCGCCCTCGCCGCGGCGGCCGCGGTCTGGCTCGGCTTTCGCGCGATCGGCGAAATGGCGCCGCGGCTCGCGCCCTACATGGCGGCGACTTTCGCCTGCGATATCACACTCGGGTTCCTGTCGCAGGATTCGACGCAGATGACGTGGACGACCCTGCTCGCGATCAGCGCGATCGCCATCGGCGCCGCGGCGCGCAGCCAATATCGCACCACCCGGCCGTCGGCGGCCAATCTCGCGCACTTCTGAGCCGCGCGACGCGCTTTCCCCGTGCGGGGAAACGACCGGCTCGCGACGATCTCAGCGCCGCGCGGGCGCCTGCGCCGGCGGGCGGATCGTGCGTGGTCGCTTGTACTCGACCACGACCGCACGAGTGCGGCCAGCGACCAACGTCGAACGGCCGCGCGACAGGTTGGCCTGCTTGGCCGCCAAGGCTTTGACCTCGTCGGGAGAAACGCCCATCAACGCCGCGGCGATTTCGATGCGCTGCGCCAGATCTTCGGTCAGGCTCTCCGCGGCGATCAACGCCTCCTCGATCGTCGGCGGATCCTTGCGAACGCGTCGCGCGCCCCATTTCGTCTTCCAGGTCGTGCCCATCGCGCCCTCGGTGCTCTCCAATGCTCGCCGAAATCCGAGCTTGCCGCCATTCTTGGCGGGAGAAAATCATACATTTCATTCTAACAGATATGCTGCAGTGCAGCAATTAAAAAGAGACCGTCCGCGCAATATGGTCGATCGCCGCCGATTCGCCTACTGCGGCGCATTGTCCGACTCCTCGCGTTTGCCGTTTCCTTGAGGGGCGTTTCGTTCCATGTAAGATTCTCGGCAGCGATAGGCCGCCTCCGGGGAGTTCGTATGTCCGCCAGCAGTCAAATTTCCGCGATCGACGGCGCCGCCGAACCCGCGCAAGGGGTCCTGCGGCCTTTTGCCGCCTTCGCCGCCGAGGTTCGCAGCCACGACGGCCGGCGCGCCGCGATCGACGCCGCCTATCGCGCTCCCGAGACCGAGTGCCTGCCGGGCCTGCTGCGGGCGGCCGAGCTGCCGGCGCCGGTCGCCAGCCAAGCGCGCGCGCTGGCGCGAAGCCTGGTCGAGGGCTTGCGCGCGCGGCCGGCGACGGGGTTGGTGCAGGGCCTGATGCACGAATACGACCTTTCCAGCCAGGAGGGGGTCGCGCTGATGTGCCTCGCCGAGGCGCTGCTGCGCATTCCCGACGCCGCGACGCGCGACGCCCTCATCGCCGATAAGATCGGCGGCAGCGAATGGCGCGCTCATGTCGGCCGTTCGCCTTCGCCTTTCGTCAACGCTGCGACATGGGGACTGCTGATCACCGGCCAGCTCATCGGCTCCGTCGACGAGGTCGGGCTGGGGGCGGCGCTGACCCGCCTCATCGCACGCTCCGGCGCGCCGATCATCCGCGCCAGCGTCGACACCGCGATGCGCGTGTTCGGCGAGCAATTCGTCTGCGGCCAGACCATCGACGCGGCGCTCGCCAACGCCCGCGCGCTGGAGGCGCGCGGCTACCGCTATTCCTACGACATGCTCGGAGAGGCCGCCGCGACCGCGGAGGACGCCGAGCGCTATCTTGCTTCTTACGAAGCGGCGTTGCGCGCGATCGGCGCGGCGTCCCGCGGGCGCGGCATCTACGAAGGGCCGGGACTCTCGATCAAGCTGTCGGCGCTGCATCCGCGCTACGCGCGCAGCCAACGCCGGCGGGTGATGGGCGAACTCTATCCGCGTCTGAAGCGGCTGGCCGCGCTCGCGCGCGAGCTCGACGTCGGCATCAACATCGACGCGGAGGAATCCGAGCGGCTCGACCTTTCGCTCGATCTCCTGGAGACTTTGTGCCGCGACCCCGAACTCGCGGGCTGGAACGGCGTCGGCTTCGTCGTCCAGGCCTATCAGAAGCGCGCCTACGCGACGCTCGGCTGGATCATCGAACTCGCGCGCGCCACCAAGCGGCGAATCATGCTGCGCCTGGTCAAGGGCGCCTATTGGGACAGCGAGGTCAAACGCACGCAGGTCGAGGGCCTGGAAGGCTTCGCCGTCTTCACCCGCAAGATCCACAGCGACGTCGCCTACATCGCCTGCGCCCGGCAGCTGCTCGAGGCGCCGGACGCGATTTTTCCGCAATTCGCCACCCACAACGCGCTTACCCTGGCGACGGTCCATGCGATGGCGGGGAAGAACTTCTACGCCGGCCAGTACGAGTTCCAATGCCTGCACGGCATGGGCGAGCCGCTGTACAACCAGATCGTCGGCAAGGGCGGCGACGCCCGGCCGTGCCGTGTCTACGCGCCGGTCGGCTCGCACGAGACGCTGCTCGCCTATCTCGTGCGCCGCCTATTGGAGAACGGCGCCAACACCTCCTTCGTCAATCGCATCGCCGACGCCTCGGTCTCGGTCGACGAACTGATCGAGGATCCGGTCGAGGCGGCTAAGGCGCTCGTTCCCGTCGGCGCGCCGCACCCAAAGATCGTGCTGCCGCGCGATCTCTTTGCGCCCGAGCGCGCCAATTCGGCCGGCCTCGACCTCAGCAACGAAGCGCGGCTCGCCGCGCTCGGCCAAGCGCTGGAGCAAAGCGTCAAAGCAGACTGGCGCGCGGGGCGCCCCGGCGCCGCGGCGCGGGCGATTCTCAACCCGGCCGATCAGCGCGACGTGGTCGGCCATGTCGCCGACGCCGACGCGGCCGAGGTCGACGCCGCGTTCGCGCGCGCGGCGAAGGCGGGGCCGGCGTGGGGCGCGCTGGCGCCGAGCGCGCGCGCGCGTATTCTCGTCGAGGCGGCCTCGCTGTTCGAATCGCAGGCGCAAAAGCTCGCCGGCCTGATCTGCCGCGAAGCGGGCAAGACCCTGCCCAACGCGCTCGGCGACGTGCGCGAGGCGGTCGATTTCCTGCGCTACTACGCGACGCGGATCGAACAGGATTTCGCCAACCCGACGCATCGCCCGCTCGGCACCGTCGTCTGCATCAGCCCGTGGAACTTCCCGATCGCGATCTTCACCGGCCAGATCGCCGCGGCGCTCGCCGCCGGCAATGCCGTCATCGCCAAGCCGGCGGAGGAAACGCCGCTGATCGGCGCCGAAGCGGTGCGGCTGATGCACCAAGCGGGAATCCCCGAGGGCGCGCTGATCCTCGTCCCCGGCGACGGCGCGGTCGGCGCCATGCTCACCGCGCACGAAGGCGTCGGCGGCGTGATGTTCACCGGCTCGACCGAGGTCGCCAAATTGATCGCCGCTGCGCTCGCCAAGCGGCTGCGCCCCGACGGCGCGCCGATTCCGCTGATCGCCGAGACCGGCGGGCAGAACGCCCTGATCGTCGACAGCTCGGCGCTGCCCGAGCAGGTGATCGCCGACGCGCTCGCTTCGGCGTTCGATTCGGCGGGTCAGCGCTGTTCGGCGCTGCGTGTGCTCTGCCTGCAGGACGACATCGCCGAGCGCATGCTGCCGATGCTGAAGTCGGCGATGCGCGAGCTTGAGGTCTCGTCGCCCGATCGCTTGAGCGCCGACGTCGGCCCGGTGATCTCCGCCGAGGCGCTCGCGAACATCAACAGCTACGTCGCTTCGATGCGCGCGCGCGACTTCGCCGTCCACGCCGAGCCGCTGAGCGAACAATGCGCCCACGGCTTCTTCGTCGCGCCGACGCTGATCGAGATCGCTTCGGTCGCCGATCTCGGCCGCGAGGTGTTCGGGCCGGCGCTGCACGTGCTGCGCTACAAGCGCGAGGCGCTGCCCGAGCTGATCGACGCGCTCAACGCGACCGGCTACGCGCTGACGGGGGGCGCGCATTCGCGCATCGACACGACAATGGAGCTGGTCAGCGGTCGGCTCGCCGCCGGCAACATCTACATCAACCGCAACATCATCGGCGCGGTGGTCGGCGTGCAGCCGTTCGGCGGCCACGGCCTCTCCGGCACCGGGCCGAAGGCGGGCGGGCCGCTCTACCTCAAGCGCCTGCTCGCGAGCGCGCCCGCCGCCTGGCCGCCGCTGCCGGCGGGCGTTCCGGCGCGCGCCGCCGAGGCTTTTGCGCAAGCGCTGGCCGAGCGCGGCGAGCGCGACCTCGCCGAGCTTTGCGCCGCGCTGGCGCGCGCCTCGCGCCTCGGGCTCGACATCGAGCTTCCCGGCCCGGTCGGCGAGCGCAATCTCTATTCGCTGGTCGCGCGCGGGACCGTGCTTTGCGACGCCGCGAGCGAGGAGGCGGTGATCGCCCAAATCGCCTGCGCGCTCGCCACAGGAAACCGCGCCGCCCTTGATGGCGCCCCGGCGGCGGCGCTGCTCGCGTGGCTGCCGCGCGCGCTGCAAGGCGACGTAGTCCCCGCCGCGGCGACGGATCGCATCGACGCCGTGCTGACCGACCGCGAGGGGGCGGCGCTGGTCGAACTGCTCGGCGAGGCGGCTGCCCGCCCGGGACCGATCGCGGGCGTGTTCCGCTATTCCGCCGAGGAGTTGCGGCGGGGAGAGGCGGCGCCGCTGGATTTCCTCGTCGCCGAGCGGTCGATCTGCATCAACACGACGGCGGCGGGGGGGAATGCGAGCTTGATGACGATAGGGTAGGGGGAAGGAAAAAGGGAATTGAGTGGGCGTCACCGTAATTCGTCACCGTAATTCCCGTAATTCCCGTAATTCCGTAATTCGGCAAAATTGAATCGCGCGCTCGACAAATCAACGTTGCAAGTTCGCGAGCTACGACTTGCGGCCGAGAAGCAGCCACGCGCCAATGCCGAGCGTCGGATCGAGAATTGCGAATGTCGTCATCACGTGAGTGAACACACCGGCCATTGCGAGTGACGCGAGCACCAAGGGAGCGAGCGTCACTCGGTCAACCACAGAAGCGGCAACAATTTGCTTTGCGCCCGAACGACCGCCAAAAAAGGCAAACCAGCCGACGATGACGAGCAGCATACCCAATAAACGGAAAAGGGCCTCCTCGTGGCCGGCAAATCCAGGATCCCTAAATATGGTCTGGATTGCGCCCGGCCAAGCGAACACCAGTGCGCCGCAGGCCATGTAGAAGATTCCGTTGAACGTAGTGTACTTGGATGCGGCAGACAAAACGGCAGGTTTTTCGAGAAGAGTATTGAGAAGCGCCACGGGAATATCCTTTTCGATAAACGATCGCAGAAATCTGATTTTGCCTGTCCATTCGACTATCTTCAACAGTGTATCATTGTGAATTTCAAAATACAACAGCTTCTTACCAGCTTCAGCACCTGAATTCGTATTCCACATTGATTTTTGGAGCACAAATACGGACCGTGCTTAAGTGGTTCGCTCTCGCATGGCGCCGGCGCGCGAAGCATGAAACCCTCGTAAATTCAACGACAGCTTCGAGCAGGTTGATTTCGATTTCGGTGACAGGCGCCTATTTCCCCTTTTTCGCGCCCCGTGTTACGTGTCTTCCATGACCCGTATCGCCCGCGTCGTCGTTCCCGGCGTCCCGCACCACGTCACCCAGCGCGGCAATCGCGGCGAGCGGGTGTTCCTCGGGCCGCAGGACTACGCGCTCTACCGCGATTGGCTCGCCCAATCGTGCCGCAAGTTCGGCGTCGCCGTCTGGGCCTATTGCCTGATGCCCAATCACGTTCATCTCATCCTGACGCCGTCCGACGCCGCTGGGCTGGCGCTCGCCCTTTCGCGCGCGCACCGGCTCTACGCCGGCTATTTCAACGTGCGGGCGCGCCAGACCGGGCACTTGTTTCAGGGCCGCTTCGGCTCGGTGGCGATGGACGAGGATCATCTGATGGCCGCCGCGCGCTACGTCGCGCTCAATCCGGTGCGCGCGCGGCTCGTCGAGCGGGCGCAGGACTGGCCGCATTCGAGCGTGCGGGCGCACCTCGCCGGCCGTGACGACGCTCTGGTCGAGGTCCGCCCGCTGCTCGAGCGCGCGCCGCATTTTGCCGACCTGATCGACGCCGAACCCGACGAGGCGGCCTTCGTCGGCCTGCGCCGCAGCGAGACGATCGGCCGTCCGCTCGGCTCGCCGGCGTTCGTGGCGGAAATCGAGCGCCGGCTCGGCCGCGTCGTCGTCCCCGCCAAGCGCGGGCGCAAGCCGAAGGCGCGCGGCGACGGGACAAGCAAATAGGAAAATCAGTGCGTGTCACCGAAAATAACAATTCAGAATTCGGTGACAGGACCGCATGTCCGGTTTCGAAGCGCCTCCCCAAGATCGCAGCCGCCGATCGCGCCGAAGGAACAAAAAAAGGCGCCCAAGGCGTTGAAACCAGGCCTTGCGGACCCAAACTGACGCCCTGCGGCGTCGGATACCGGCGACACGTCGCCAAGTCCTCAATTGCGCCGGGCCACGCCGCCCCGTCGCCGTCAAGCGGCTTCGCCGCTCCTCCGCTGCGCTGCGACCGCGCAGCGGCTTGGCCTTGACGGCGAGCACGGCGATGGCAGGCGGCCGTGTGGCGCAAACCGCGCCCCGTCTGGCCGCCTCGCTCCGCATCCGCTACGCTGTGCCGCCCCTCCTCCCCCCGGAGTCTCGCCGTATGCCCATCGTCATCCCTCCTGCGGCATCGCTCGGCGTCTTCGCCGTGGCGGCGCTGGCGCTGCTGCTGACGCCGGGACCGGCGGTGCTCTACATCGTCGCGCGCAGCGTCGAGCAGGGCCGCCTCGCCGGGTTGGTCTCCGTTTGCGGCATCACGACGGGAACGCTCGTGCACGTGCTGGCGGCGGCGCTCGGGCTTTCGGCGCTGCTCGCGTCCTCGGCGCTCGCCTTCGCGGTCGTCAAGTACGCCGGCGCCGCCTATCTCGTTTATCTCGGGGTGCGCCGCATCCTCAATTCGCACGAGGCGCCGGCCGCGGATTTCGCGCCGCCGCGGCGCAGCTTGAGGCGGCTCTATCGCGACGGCTTCGTCGTCAACCTCCTCAATCCGAAGACGGCGCTGTTCTTCCTCGCCTTCCTGCCGCAGTTCGTCGATCCCGCGCGCGGCGCGGTCGCGTTGCAGGTCGCCTTCCTCGGCCTGATGTTCGCGCTGATGGGCCTGACCAGCGACGGTCTCTACGCGTTGGCGGCCGGCTCGGCCGGGCGATGGCTCAGGCGCCGGGCGAGCGTCCTGCGCTGGCAGCGCTACGTGACCGGCGGCGTCTTCATCGGCCTCGGCGTGACGGCCGCCTTTGCGGGCGCCGGCAAGAAGTAGCGGCGACGGCGCGGTCGAGGCCCGGCCATAACCGCGTTAGCGCAGCGGAACTTTCTTTCGTGAGTCGCGCTTCCCGAATGTTGCTGTAATATCGCTCGGCGCCGCTGGGTCCGCTTTGGCCCTTCGTGCGGCAAATTGAGGGGAACGCATGTCGAACGAAAGCATCATTGTCATTTTGGTGGTCGGACTCGTCGCCGGCTGGCTGGCCGGCCAGATCATGCGCGGCTCCGGCTATGGACTCGTCGGCGATCTCGTCGTCGGCATCATTGGATCGTTTATCGGCGATTGGCTGCTGCCCAAGCTCGGAAT
Source organism: uncultured Alphaproteobacteria bacterium (assembly GCA_963759955.1). Taxonomy (GTDB): domain Bacteria; phylum Pseudomonadota; class Alphaproteobacteria; order Rhizobiales; family Beijerinckiaceae; genus Roseiarcus. The sequence goes on along the minus strand of CAVXCA010000066.1, from coordinate 21,747 downwards.
CCATATCGGCTCCGGCATCGTCGGCGCGATCATCGACGCGACGATCGGCGCGCTGGTTCTCCTGTTCGTGCTGCGGCTCGTTCGCGGCGGGGGCGGCCGGCGCAGCTGGCGCTAGCGCCGAACGCAGCCTCTGCGGCTGTCGATGCGCTCGAGCAGCGCGATCTGGCCGAGCGTCGCGCAATTTTCCGGCGCGGGCGTAAGGTCGACCCCAAGCAGGGCCCCCGCCTCGGCGTAGCGCGCCGCGAGGGCGGGGGCGCCGACGACGAGCGCGGACCTTGCGCCGCGCGCGCCGGCGACGATTTCCGCGCCGATCAACAGCCCTGAAAGATATTCGGCGAGCTCGCCCGGCGCGAGGCGATCGAATAGGCCCAGCGTGCGCGTCATGAAGACGGCGTGCAGCAAGTCGCCCGGGCGCTCCAGGGCCGCCGCGGCGCGAACGCCGAGCGCGAAGCCGTTCGGCTCGCCCAGCCCTTGGCGCTCGCCCATCAACCGCCCGAGCACGGTGTGGTCTTTCAGCGCCGCGAAAACTTCGCCGGTCATGAAGGTCTCGAAGCCGACGATGCGGCCCGCTGCGACGCGCGCCCATTTGGAGTGCGTGCCGGGCAGCACGAAGAGGCCGTCGGCCCGCCCGCTCGCGGAAAGAGCGCCGAGAATCTGCGTCTCCTCGCCGCGCATCACGTCGGGCGCGCCCAAGGCATCGAGCGCGCCGAGGCCGGGCGCGAGCAGCACGCGCCCGAGCGTGGCCGAAGGAATGGTCAGCGTCGCCGCCGCGATTTCGCTCAAGCCGGCGGGGCAGGCGGCGTAGGGCGCCTCGACCCAGCCCTGCCGCGAGCCGACCATGCCGGACATGACGATCGGCAGATCGGGGAAGCGACGCTTCCACGCGCCGATCTTTACGGCGAGGAAGGCTTCGTGTTCGCCGGCCGCCAGATCGACGGCGCCCTCGCCCGCCGCGACTTCGTCGATCACGGCGCCGTCGGCGCTCGCGAGAGAGGCGCGAAACGAGCTGGTGCCCCAATCGACGCTGACGAGGGCCGGCGTTGGCGCAGGCAAGGCGTTTCTCCGTCGCAGGGAGGGCTCGCCGGGGTCGGCGCGCGGCCGCCATAGCACGCGGGGCGCTGCTTTCGCGAGACCGGCGACGCGCGGCGGACGCTCGGCGAGACTTGAATTTTTGCCGGCAACGATATAATCAATCGTTTGATTGATGAAGATAGCGAGGCGCCCGTGGCCCTATCGTCAAAATCGATCGCCCCCGCCGGCGAAGCGCGCGGCGCGGCTACGCGTACGGCGCTCGTTCGCGCCGGCCTTGATCTGTTCGGCGCCCAGGGTTTCGACGCCGCCTCGACGCGCGCGATCGCGGCGGCGGCGCGAACGAACGTCGCCTCGATCGCCTACCACTTCGGCGGCAAGGAAGGCCTGCGGCTGGCCTGCGCCGACCATGTCGCCGCGACGATCCGCGCGGCGCTGGAGCCTGCCGCCGGCGACGCTGCGGAGCTCGCGCGTCTGACGCCCGCGGCGGCGCGTGCGCGTCTGGCGCAGGCCGTCGAAGCGATCGTCCGCTTCATCGTCGTCAGCTCCGACGCGCAGGCGATCGCGCGCTTCATGTTGCGCGAGCAGTTCGAGCCCTCCGCCGCCTTCGAGCGATTTTACGCCGGCGCCTTCGCGCCTCTGCACGCGCGGATGTGCGCGATCTGGGCCGTGGCGACCGGCGGCGAGCCCGACAGCGTCGAGACCCGGCTCGCTACGCTGGCGATGCTCGGCCAGATCCTTTACTTCCGTCTCGCCCGACGCGCCGTGCTGCGCGACATGGATTGGCGCGACATCGGCCCTCGCGAGGCCGAGGACATTCGCCGCGTGCTGGTCGCCCATCTCGACGCCGCGATCGCCGCCGCCCGGAGGGCCCCCTCGTGATCCTCGAAGCGCTCTGCTCGATCGGCCTCATCGCGAGCTGGCTACCCGGCTGCGCGCCGGCGAATACGGCGGTGGTCGGCTACGTCGAGGGCGAATATGTGCAGATCGCGCCGATCGACGTCGCGCGCATCGTCTCGCTTTCGGTGCGGCGCGGCGACTGGGTCAAGCCCGGCGATCCGATCGGCGCAGTGGAAGCGACCGACGCGGAAATCGCCGTGCGCAACGCCGAAGGCCAGCTCGCCCAGGCCAAGGCGGAGCTCGCCAACATTCTCTACGGCCGGCGGCCCGAGGAAATCGCCGCCATCGAGGCCTCGCTGAACGCGGCCAAGGTGCAGACCGATGACGCCAAGCGCTCGCTCGACCGCAAGCGCGATCTCAACGCGCGCGGCTTCGCCCCGCAGGCCGATCTCGACGCCGCGCAGACCGCCTATGACGTCGCCGTGGCGCGGGTCAACGAACTGACCGCCAATCTCGCGGTGGCGAAGCTTCCCGCCCGCGCGGACGAAATCGCCGCCGCGCAAAGCCGCGTCGCCCAGGCCGAGGCCAATCTCGATCAGGCGCGCTGGCGGCTGGGCCAGCGCGCGCTGACCGCGCCCTCGGCGGGGCAGATCTCCGACGTCATCCGCCGGCCGGGCGAAGTCGCCGGGCCCACCGCCCCCGTCGTTTCGATGCTGCCCAACGGCGCGATCAAGCTGACGATCTACGTGCCGGAGACGGCGCTGTCGTCGCTCGCGCTCGGGCAGGCGCTCACCGTGCGTTGCGACAATTGCGAGCCTGGCCTCACCGCGGCGATCAGCTATATCGCGCGCGAGCCCGAGTTCACTCCGCCAGTGATCTATTCGCTCGATAGCCGCCAGACGCTCGTCTACCTCGTGGAGGCGCGCCCGGCGCACGACGTTGCGCTGCGCCTGCAGCCCGGGCAGATCGTCGACGTCGAGCTGCCGCGGGCACGGCCATGAACGTCATCGACGTCTCGGGACTCACCAAGTCGTTCGATGGGCGCGTCGCGGTCGACAACATTGCGCTGCGCGTCGGAGCCGGCGAGATCGTCGGCTTTCTCGGGCCCAACGGTTCAGGCAAGACCACCACCATCCGCATGATCTGCGGCTTGCTGACGCCCGACGCAGGGCAGGGGACCGTGCTCGGCTTCGACGTGCGCGGCGACAGCCAGCGCATCAAGCGCCAGGTCGGCTACATGACGCAGAGATTCTCGCTCTACGAGGACCTCACCATCGAGGAGAACCTCTATTTCGTCGCGCGGCTCTACAAGCTGTCGCCGCGCGCGCAGATCGTCGCGGCGACGCTCGACCAGCTAGGCCTGACCTCGCGCCGCGCGCAATTGGCCGGCACGCTTTCGGGCGGCTGGAAACAGCGGCTCGCCCTGGCGGCGTGCATCATGCACCGGCCGCGCCTTCTTCTGCTCGACGAGCCGACCGCCGGCGTCGATCCCAAGGCGCGGCGCGAATTCTGGGACGAGATACATCGCCTCGCCAACGGCGGCCTCACCGTGCTGGTCTCCACCCATTACATGGACGAGGCCGAGCGTTGCCATCGCATCAGCTACATTTCCTACGGCAAGATGCTGGCGACGGGGACGGTCGAGGAAGTGGTGCGCGACTCCGGCCTGTCGACCTTCATCGTCCGCGCGCCGCCGTCCGCCGCGTTCCTCGCGCGCGTCGCCGCGCTCGACGGCGTCGAGCAGGTCGCGCCGTTCGGCGCCGCGCTGCACGTGGTGGGGACCGATCGCGCGCGGATGGCGGCTTCGCTGGCGCCGCTGGCGGAGGAAGCGGGCGTCAGCGTCGAGCCGGGCGCGACCAGCCTCGAGGACGTGTTCATTCACTTCATGGCCGTCGGCAATGGCGCGCAAGATCCGTCGAGGGCGGCGTGACCGGCTTTTCCCCGCTCAACCTCGGCGCGATGCTCGCCAAGGAATTCATCCAGATGCGGCGCGACCGCATCACCTTCGCGATGATGCTGCTCATTCCGGTCCTGTTGCTCATCCTGTTCGGCTACGCCATCAACACCGACCCAAAGAAGCTCGACACCGCGCTGCTGGCGACCGGCCAGGACCGCTATACCCGCGCCATCGTCTCGGCCATCGAACTCAGCGGCTATTATCGCTACATCGCGCGGCCAAGCACGCTGGCGGAGGCCGAAAGCCTAGTAGCGGGCGGCGACGTCTCGTTCGTCGTCGTCATTCCGAGCGACTTCGGCGTGCGCGTCGATCGCGGCGACAGCCCGGAGCTGCTCGTCGTCGCCGATGCGACCGACCCCGCCGCGGCGAGCGGCGCCCTCGCGGCGCTCGACACGGTGGCGCGGCGCGCGCTGCTGCGCGAACAGGGCCGCGAAGCGGAAGCCGCCGAAGAGCAATCGTCTGATCTGACGATCACTGTGCACCGGCGCTACAATCCCGCAGGCGTCTCGCAATACAACATCGTGCCCGGTCTGCTCGGCGTCATCCTGCAGATGACGATGGTGATGATGACCTCGATCGCGCTGACCCGCGAGCTGGAGCGCGGCACGATGGAGAACCTGCTGGCGATGCCGGCCAACGCCGCCGAGATCATGCTCGGCAAAGTGCTGCCGTACTTTGTGGTCGGGGCGGTGCAGGTCGCGGTGATCCTCACCGCGGCGCGCGTGCTGTTCCAGGTGCCGTTCGTCGGCGCCATGCCGTTGCTGCTGTCGGCGATCCTGGTTTTCGTCTTCGCGCTGGTGCTGCTCGGCTACACGTTTTCGACGTTCGCGCGCACGCAGATGCAGGCGATGCAGCTGACGTTCTTTTTCTTTCTGCCGTCGATCCTGCTCTCCGGCTTCATGTTCCCGTTTCACGGCATGCCCGGCTGGGCGCAGGACATCGGCCAGATCTTCCCGCTGACGCATTTCCTGCGCGTCGTGCGCGCCGTCATGCTCAAGGGTGCGAATCTGCACGACATCGGTTTCGAGCTCGCCATGCTCGCGTTGTTCATCCCGATCTACGCGATCCTCGCGCTGACCCGCTTCCGGCGCACGCTGGACTAGCGTCGGCGCCGTCAAATCGGGAGAATTGTGCAGCAGAATCAATCGGCGCCCTGGTGGGCCGGGCAGGACTCGAACCTGCAACCAGACCGTTATGAGCGGCCGGCTCTAACCATTGAGCTACCGGCCCGGACAAGGGCGCGACCGGGAACGGCATTAAACGCAAAAGCCGACGCAACGCAATCGCCGCCCAAGCTTTCGGCGCGTCTCGGCCGCCCTAACTTCGCCATGCATTTCTTTTCTTTGCCGCTCTCTTTATGGTAGCGACGCGTCGCGGCGACGCCGCCAACACCATGGAACAGCATGTCGGCGCCTGCATCGAGAGCGGACTGGGCGGCCCAAGGCGGCGGGTTTGCGGCGAGCTTGCCTTCGCCCGTCGGACGCGACGAGGCGCGGTTGCGCGCGTTCGAGGCCGCGCGCCGCCATTCCCGGCTCGTCCGCTTCCTGCGCGTCGCGGCGCCCATGAGCGTCGTTGTCGGCGTGGCGGCGTTGACCCTCGTCGCGGTGTTTCATCCGTTCCGCGCCAAACCGGTCAAATTTTCCGTCGGCGCGTTCAGCGTCGACGGCGACAAGATCAGCATGGATCGGCCGAAGTTGACCGGCTTTCGTCGTGACGGACGCGCCTATGTGGTTAACGCCGCCAAGGCGATTCAGGACGTGACGCACCCGACCGTCGTGGAATTGCGCGAGGTCGACGGCGATCTGGGCGGGGCGGACAATGATTCGCTGCATCTGAACGCGAAGGTCGGCTTCTACGACACCGCCAAGCAATCGATGGACTTGTCGCACGACGTGCGCATTCATAATTCCAATTACGACGTGCAGCTCGCCAGCGCGAACATCGACTTCAAGGCGGGCGTCTATCGAACGGATGAGCCCGTGACGGTCGTCATGACCAACGGCACGACGATCGCGGCGGACTCGGCGCTGGCGCGCGACAACGGCCAGGAACTGACGTTCTCGGGCCATGTGCGATCGACGTTCTTGCCTGAGGCGTCCGCCGAGCCGGAGCCCGCCGAAACGAAGGAAACGAATCCATGAAGGTTTTCGACGCGCGCGCCGGATTGGCTGCAGCGCTCGCGATCGCGCTGATCGGCGCGAGCGCGCCCTCGAGCGCTGCGGCGACCAAACCCGCCGGAGCAGCGCCGCTGTTGCCGGGCGCGAATTCCAAGCAGCCGGTCTCCATCGAGGCGGACAAGCTGGTCTATTTCGACAAGGAGCAAAAGGCGGTTTACACCGGCAAGGTCGTCGTCATTCAAGGCGACACCAAGATGACCTGTTCGGCGATGACCATCTATATGGAAAAAGCTCCCACGGCGGGCCAGCCCGCAGGCGCCGCGGCGGGCGATCCGGCCAAGACTGGCGACGCCGCCGCCGCCCCCGGCGCTTCGAGCAGTCACGTCAAGCATCTGGACGCCGTAGGCCCCGTCACCGTGGTGTCGAAGACGCAGGTCGCCACCGGCGACAGCGCCTCCTACGATAAAGCGCAGAACAAGGTCTGGCTGACCGGAAACGTCACGTTGAGCGACGGCGGCAACGTCACCAAAGGCGACAAGCTGACCTACGACTTGACGACCGGCCAGGCGACCGTCGACACCGGTTCGGCCGCCAATCGGGTCAAAGGGCTGTTCATTCCCGGCTCCGGCAATTCGACCGACGATGACAATACGAAGCCCGCGAAGTAGACATATCCCTTGCTTCGCTTCCTCTCGCCCGGACGTCATGACAAACGCTTGCCGCCTTCGGATCGCCCCGCCTTGAGCGACGCTTCGTCAATCGAGACGCGCGCCCCTGCGTGGGCGAAAGCGGCCGCTGAGCCCGCCGGCCGCTCGGCGGTCGAGAGCGGGGAGGGGTTTCTCGCCGTGCACAATCTCGGCAAGAGTTACGGCGCGCGCGCGGTCGTGCAGGACGTCAGCCTGTCCGTCCGTCGCGGCGAGGCCGTGGGACTGCTGGGCCCCAACGGCGCCGGCAAGACCACCGTGTTCTACATGATCACCGGGCTTGTCAGACCGGACAAGGGCGTCATCGAACTCGACGGTCTCCCCGTGACCGAATTGCCGATGTATCAACGGGCGCGCCTCGGCATCGGCTATTTGCCGCAGGAGGCTTCGATCTTTCGCGGCCTCAATGTCGAGGACAACATTCGCGCGGTTCTGGAGGTCAACGAGCCCGACCGCAAGGCGCGCGAGAGGGCGCTCGATTCGCTGCTCGAGGAATTCGACATCGCGCGCCTGCGCAAGGCGCCGTCGATTGCGCTTTCGGGCGGCGAGCGACGGCGCTGCGAGATCGCGCGCGCGCTGGCCGGCAAGCCGTCGTTCATGCTGCTCGACGAGCCTTTCGCCGGAATCGATCCGATCGCGGTCGGCGATATCCAGGATCTCGTGCGCCATCTGAAAGGGCGCGGCATCGGCGTCCTCATCACCGATCACAACGTGCGCGAGACGCTCGGACTGATCGACCGCGCCTACATCATCCACAGCGGCCATGTGCTGACCGAAGGAACGCCCGACGCGATCGTCGCGCACCCGGACGTGCGCCGCTATTATCTCGGTGAAGACTTCCGCATGTAATCTTGCCTGAGCCGGATTTCGCGTCGTCGCTTCGCGGCGCGCGTCATTCGTCTTCGTCGAAGCGGTTGGCGACGAGCGCTTCGAGCGCGTCGAGCGCTTCGAGGGCCTGCGCGCCCCGGGCGGTGACCATGATCGTCGAACCGAGGCCGGCGCCCAGCATCAGGATGCCCATGATGGAATCGCCGCCGACGGTTTCGCCGCAGCGCGTGACCTTGACCTGCGCGTCGAAGCGATCGACGCACTGCACGAATTGGGCGGTGGCGCGCGCGTGCAGGCCCTTGCGATTGACGATGCGCATATCGCGGGCGTGCGAGTCCGCCGGCGGCGGCGGCGGCGGACAATCTTCGTCGTCGCGGCGTTCCGTCGTCTCGGTCATTTTCCCGTCAGCACCTTGCTCGCGACCGTGATGTACTTGCGCCCGGCGTCGCGCGCCTCGAGCACCGCGTGGTCGAGGTCTGTGGATTCGCGAAGCGTCGCCAGTTTGATCAGCATCGGCAAGTTGATGCCGCAAATGACTTCGATGCGGCCGCCGTCCATGACGGAAATGGCGAGGTTGGAGGGCGTGCCGCCGAACATATCGGTCAACAGGACGACGCCGCTGCCGTCCTGAACCCGCGCGGCCGCCGCGAGAATGTCCGCGCGGCGCTGCTCCATGTCGTCCTCGGGGCCGATCGTAATCGTTTCGAATTGCGATTGCGGCCCGACGACATGCTCAAGCGCGGCCCGAAAACCAGTGGCTAGCTGGCCGTGGGTCACCAGGACCATTCCAATCATCAACAATCCATCGTTTCAGGCGCCGCCGCCGCGCCAGCGAACGGTCAAGAGTCAAGAGGCGCATTTTTGTGCAGTGCGGCGCAATGATCAAGCGAAATTAGCAAATAGGCGCCGACCGGCGTCAAAACAACCTAGCAAGAGTTTCGAGGGCCGCATAGGCGTGATCGAGCGGGCCCTGAGCCGGATCGAGCGCGATCCGGGGCAGCCGGACGCCGAGCAATTCGGCGGTTTTGTCGCTTTCCTCGGGCATTCGCGACGCCGTTTGGTCGCGCCCGGTCAAGTCGACGACGAGCCGGGCGACCGCCCGAGGCTCGTGGGCGACGGCGACGACGCCCTCAAAACGCCGCTCGACGAGCCCTTCGAACCCTGCGGCGCCGCGCGCCAGCAGCCGCCCGCCGCAAGCGCGCAGGAAGACGCGGTCGTCGCCGACCAGGGCGGCGAACATCGCGGCGTCGCGGGCGCGCGCGATCAGCGCCAGCGCGAGGGAGCTTTTGCCCGCCCCGGAAGGGCCGCGCACCAGCAGCCCGGCCTCGCCGACGACGAGCGCGGTGGCATGGACGCTCGACCAGCGGGCGGCGGCGGGCGTCGTCACGGCCCGATCGCCGGCAGGGAAATGACGAAGCGCGCCCCCGCGCCGTGGCGCACGACGCCCTTTTCGCGCTCTTCGGCGGTTTGCGCAGTCGTTCCGGACGTGGCCGGTCGGGTCGACGCCCATATCCGCCCGCCGTGCGCTTGTACGATCTGGCGCGAAATGGAAAGTCCGAGCCCGGAATTCTGCCCAAAGCCTTGGTCCGGACGATCGGTGTAGAAGCGCTCGAAGATGCGCTCGAGGGCGTGCGCGGGGATTCCCGGGCCGTCGTCGTCGACCGTGACGACGACCTGATCGCCCGAGGGCTCGCCCTCCCGCGTCGGCTCGCCGCGCTCCCTGCACAGGCTAATTCGCACCTCGCCGCCCGGCCGCGAGAACGAGCAGGCGTTGTCGATCAGATTGGTGACCACCTGCGCCAAGCGGGAATCATAGCCGAGCACGACATAAGCTGGGGTCCTCGTCCTCGGTTTTGGCGCTTCGACCGTGAGCCGCAGCGCGATTCCCTCGCTACGCGGCGAATCGGAGGCCATCGACACCACCGCGCGCAGCAGCGCCGCCATGTCGACCGGTCCGGCGTCGTCGCGCGCGAGCTCCGCGTCCAGGCGCGAAGCGTCTGAGATGTCGCTGATCAGCCGGTCGAGCCGCTTCACGTCGTGCTGCATGATTCCCAGCAAGCGATCGCGCGAGGGGCCGGATTTAACCCGCGGCAGGGTTTCGACGGCGCTGCGCAGGGAGGTAAGCGGATTCTTCGAGTTCGTGCGCGACGTCCGCGGCGAAGCTCTCGATGGCGTCGATCCGGTTGTAGAGCGCCTGGGTCATGTCGCGCAGGGCGCCCGAGAGATGTCCGATTTCGTCCGAGCGGTTGGTGAAGTCGGGAATTTGTTGTCGCGATTTGATGCCGCGCCGCACGCGCTCCGCCGCATCGGCGAGCCTGCGCACCGGTTCGGCGATCGTATTGGCCAGCGACAGCGACAGCACCAGCATCACCGCCGCCAGTACCAGAAAGAATCGCAGCAGCGCCCATCGCTCGGACGCAATGACGGAATCGATGTCGCCGCCCTGGGTCGAAAGCAGCAGCGCGCCGCGAACCGTCGTCGAACGCTGGATCGGGACGGCGACCGAGACGATCGTCTCGCCCGCCGCGTCGACGCGAACGGCCGAATCCGTCTTTCCCTTCAGCGCTTCGGCGATTTCAGGCAGCGTCTTGCCGTTGGTTATCCATTCGTCGGCGAATCGCCGCTTCTTGTTCGGCGTGAGCGAGAGGCGGGCTTCGGCCCAGAGCCGCCGCCACCATGGCAGGTCCGTGATTGGGGTGTCGATCGCTTCGCCGTGGGGCGTCGGGCCGCGGGCCGAAAGGGTCTGCGAATCGAGCAGGAGCAAACCGTCCTGGTCATAAATTCGCGCGCGCGTGCGCGTGGGCGTCACGAGGCGATGGAGGACCGGGCCGACACGTTCCGGGTTGATCGAAAACTGGATCGAATCCTCGTCGTTCTGCGGCGGCGCGGCGTTCTCGTTCGGGGCGAGCTGCAGCAGCTTTTCGGGATCGACGGTGATGGTGTTTGCGTCGACTTCGGCGGAAGCAGCGACGGCGGCGGCGATAATGCCGGCCTGCGTCGTCAGGCTTTGCGTGCGCGCCTCGATGATGTCGGCGCGGAATTGATTGAGCAGCAGGAACCCGATCACCAGGACCAACAGGCCGCCCAAATTGAGCACGACGATACGGCGCGTCAAAGACGATGAGAAGCGCGAAACGATCGTGCGCCAGACGGCGCGCAGGCGCAGGCGGGCGCGCGACTTGCGCCAGCGCGCTCCCGTGGAAGCGAAAATCTGATCGCTGTGCGTCTCGGTGCTCATCGTTGCGCGCGACGGCGAAGGCGCCGCGCCCTGGTGGTCGGGCGCCGTCCCGCGTCAGGCTTCCCTGAACCGGTAACCGACGCCGTAAAGCGTCTCGATCATTTCGAAATCGGGCTCGACGACCTTGAATTTCTTCCTCAGCCGCTTGATGTGGCTGTCGATCGTGCGATCGTCGACGTAAACCTGATCATCGTAGGCGGCGTCCATCAGCGCGTTGCGGCTCTTGACGACCCCGGGGCGCGCCGCCAGCGCCTGCAGGATCAGAAACTCCGTCACCGTCAGCGTGACCGGAACGTTGTCCCAGGTGCAAGTATGACGTTCGGGATCCATTTTCAGCCGACCGCGTTCGAGGATCTTGGCCTCGCTCTCCTTTTGCGACGCGGCATCCTTGGGATTGGAGCGCCGCAGGATCGCCTTGACGCGCTCGACCAGCAGGCGCTGCGAGAAGGGCTTGCGAATGAAATCGTCGGCGCCCATCTTGAGCCCGAACAACTCGTCGATCTCCTCGTCCTTCGAAGTGAGGAAAATCACCGGCAGATCGGATTTCTGCCGCAGCCTGCGCAGCAGCTCCATGCCGTCCATGCGCGGCATCTTGATGTCGAAGATGGCGAGATCGGGCGGGTTGGCCTTCAGCCCGTCGAGCGCGCTTGCGCCGTCGGTGTAGGTTTGAACCCGGTAGCCTTCCGCCTCCAGCGACAGCGAAACGGAGGTCAGGATGTTGCGGTCGTCGTCGACCAGGGCGATCGTCGGCATGAATCTCCTGTTTCAATTCCCACTGAGCCGCGCGGATTGGCGGCGGCGTTGCATCTACAACCCGCGAAGGCACAATAGAACCCTTCGCGGCCAAAGTGTGGCTTCGTCGAGCCTCTCGCCCGGCGCGTGTGCTTTCGCCTTCGAATTCGGGCGATAATAGATCAAGATAGCCCTGTTTGGCGAATGTTCAACCGCCGCGCTCTTTCGACGCCGCTCCTGCGCAAGGCGGGACGGCGGCTTGACCTAACGGCCGGGGCGCGCTTTTTTCCTCCCCGTTGCCCGCCCAGGCGCCGCGCGCGCTTCTCCAGAAGGATCGAATCTCATGGCCGTCCCCGAGCCGGAAGACGCGTTCGCCAGCGCGGTGGCGCATTCCAAGCGGCTACTGAGAATTTCTCGGACCTGCGCGCTGGCGACGCTCGGCCGGGAGGGCGGCGCGCCGCTGACGACTTGGGTCGGGGTCGCCAGCGATTTCAATGGCGCGCCGTTGTTCCTGTTCTCCGACATCGCCCAGCACACAAAGAACCTCGGCGTTGATGCGCGCGGCTCGGTGCTGTTGACGGACCCGCCCGATCGCGGCGACCCGCTCAATCACCCGCGCGTGACCGTCGGCGGCCCCATCTCGCCCCATCCCGACCCTTACGCCCGCAAGCGTTATCTCCAGCGCAACCCCAAGGCCAAGCTCTATTCGCCCTTCACCGACTTCGCGATCTACCGGATGCGCGTCGAGGCCGTGCATTTCAACGGCGGGTTCGGCCGCGCCGACCCGCTGACCCCCGCCGACATCCTCGCCCCTGACGGGGACGCCGCCGCGTTGGTCGAGGCCGAGGATCGTCTGCTCGAGGAGGTCAACGCGTTCGGCGGCGCGATCATGTGCCGCTTGGCCGCGAACGGCGATCCGGGACGGCGCGTCTGGCGCGCGGTCGGCCTGGACGCAGAGGGCCTCGATCTGGCCGCCGGCGGCCAGGCGGCCCGGGTCGATTTCAGCGCGCCCGCGTTCGATCCGCAAAGCTGGCGCGAACGGCTCGAGGAAGTGCTGACGAAGGGCGCGGTCTAAAGGGCCGGCGACTCGGCGCTCTACGACGCGGACAAACGGCGGCTCTCTACGGCGACGCGCCATGCTTCGAGATCCGACAACATCGCGCGGGCGGCTTGGCCGGCGAGAGCGCGCAGCGTCGCAAGGTCCAACTCGCCCACGAGGCGGGATTTCAGCGCCTCCAGTGCGCTTGCGGTGCGGCGCGAACGACGCGCAAGGTCTTCGAAATCGCCGAAGAGGCGAACGCCATAGGATGCGGTCGCCGCCGCGGGCAGAAAGATCGCCGCCGCCAGACCCCAGGGCTCTAAATCCGGCAAACTCGCCCAACCCGCCAATTTTGCGACGAGATAGGCGGCGTTGTTGGCCAGCGACGCTACGAGGAGCGCCAGGCCGAGCCCTTCGAACGCGCGGTCGCGCCATTCCATCCGCTCGGCGTTCCGCAAATGATAGGCCGACTGCTCGTCGACGAGCGCCAACAGGATTTCGCGCGCCTCATGCAGGAGGTCGGAAAGATCGCCGGAAAACAAAGGCAGTTCGCGGACGATCGCGCGGACGTACCATCCCGGCCAGGCCGCCTGGCCCGGCTTCAGGCTCGTGGGCCATGCGCCAAGGATCCACGGCATGGCGACGATCCGCAACCGCTCCACCACTTCGCGCGCTTCGAACCACTGATAGTGCCAGCGCCGGCGCGTCGCGAAAAAAACGAGACCGCCCACCAGCGCAACGGTGGCGAATTCGACCGCCGCCGCCAGTCCATGCATTGCGTGGGAACGCGCCGCGGCGGCGACGAAGAAGCTGGCGATGGCGGTCACCGCGGAACTGAACAAAAAAAGGCGGCGATAGCGGTGGGCGCTGCGCACCGCGACTTCCTCGGCCGCCAGCAGCGCGTTGGAATAGCGTATCGCGGCGCCGCGATTGGCCGGCCGAGCGACCACCGCCGCGGCGACGCGGGGCCACTGCGAGCGCGGGCGCTCGATATCCTTGCCGTCGAAGACGAGGCTCGCCCGCGAGCCGCCCTTCGCCGCGCCGCGATCGCCGCCGCGAAGGCGGCAAGACAGATATTCGCTCAAGCCGAGCCGCTCGTGCGGCGAAGCGGGCGGCGATATCAGCCGGCGCAGGACGGCGGCAAGGCACGATTCGACCGTGCGCGCAGCGACGTCTTCGGCGCGGCGCACGAAGGTCTCGTCGGCGACGTCGTCCGGCCAGAGCATGCGCGTCGCGCCGTTCGACGGATCGACGACGACGATCGGCAGGCCGCGGCGCGCCGCTTCGTCGACGATCTGGCCGGTGCCGCCCCGGCCGTCCGCCGGCTTGCCGTCCCAGACCGCGACGAGGATGTCGGATTGCGCGAGCATCGTCAGGCCGGCCGATTCGTAGGATCGCGGCAGACGGTCCGCGATCGCCGCCTCGGGCTTGCCGGCCAGCGGGAGAACGAGGCGAGCGCGCGCCGACGCCAGCAAAGCGTCGAATTCGCCGCGCGAAGCGTCGTCGGCGAAAGTCTCGAGGTAGATCGACGGCGGACAGGGCAGCACGACGTCGAGCGCGAGGCCGGCGTCGAGAGCGGCCGCGGCGGCGATGCGATCCGCGCCTTCGGCGAGCGAGGATATCAACGTGAACGCGGGCGCCGCCGAGCTGAAGGACTGGCGCACGTCGAGTTTGACCGTGGCGAGGGTCGCGATCGCGCCGCGAAAGAAATCGCCCAGCGCTTTCTCGACCGCCGCGACGTCGAAGACGCGCGCGTTCGCCTCGCCTCGGGCGGCGAGCGGCGGATTGCGATGCAGGCGATGCCCGGTGACGCCGATCGTCAGGGCGAGCCGCGGCTTGGGAGGAGTATTGATCAAGGCGGATTGCCTCCGACGCCCGCGGAGTCTCGCCATCTGTCCGCGAATTCCCGCCGATTTCAAGCGATTTTTCGCTCGACATTGCCGTAAGATTGAATTTCAACTGGTTATCGGTTTTCGATCCGGCTTTCACAACCCCTCGGCCTTGAAATGCTGCAGTCGACCGCTCCGCCGCTCAGTGAAGACGACCAAAGACTTTCGGCTGTATTGAACGTCCTTTGGGCCGCGGGCGCCGCGGCGGATGCGCAGGGGGCGGAAGGCGCCTTCCGCGCGCTGGCCGGCGCAGCGCGGCTCGCCGCGGATCGCTGGCCGGAGTTCTATCGCGAATCCGCGCCCGCGCGCCTGCTTTACGCGCGGGGCGCTCCGCCGGCGCCGGCGATCCTTGCGGCGGCCGAGCGCAGGGGGTTGGTCGGCGAGCCGCGCGATTGGAAAGGCGGCGCGGAGGACGGCGAATGCGACGTCGCGATCGTCGCCTCGCGCGACTTCCGCGCGATCCCGGCCCGCCTGCCGGCGTTGGTCACGGCGCGCGGCGACGGTCCGGCGAGGCTCGCTGCGCGCAACGCGGCCGGGGTCGCTCTCGATGGCGTCGCGCCGAGCCGCGGCGACGTCGCCGCCTCGCCCGAACTTCTCGCCGCCGCGCTGTTGGCGCCGCCGCGCGCGCTCGCGGAGCGGCGCAAGCTGCGCGAGTTCCAAAGCGAGAACGTTCGCGCGCGAGCGAAACGCTTCGAATACGAAGCGCTGCTGCGGCTGATCGGCGAACGAACCCCCGACGCCGGAGGCGAAGACGACGCTTGGGATCGGGCGGCCAAGGCCAACGCGGCTTCGAGCGTCGACCGCGGCGCGACGCTGGGCCGGCTGCGCGCCGAGTACGAGCGCGCCGACGCGTTGGCCCTCGCCTACGGACGGCGCTGGCGCAGCACCTTGGCGGCGCGCTCCTTCCTGCTTTTTGCCGCCAATCTGCTGTCGGGCCTGATCGGCACGCTGTTCCCGGCGCTCTCAGTCGTGACCCTGCCCATTCAGTTCGGCGTCACGGCGCTGCTCTATCTCGATCAGTTCGTCTCCGGGCGCCGGCGCTGGCGCGGCAAGTGGATCGACTACCGGCGCGCGGCCGAGGCGGCGCGCATCGCGCGCTTTTGCGTCCTGGCCGGCGCGCCGCTGCCCGGGTCGACGCCGCCGTCGTGGATCGATTGGCGGCTGGAGAGGATTTTGCGACGCGGCGCGCGTGCGCCGGCGCTGCCCGAAGCCGACGCCAAGGCGTTCCTCGCCTATCTCGGCGAAGTCGAAATCGATCGGCAGATCGTCTATCACCGCGCGGCTTATCGCCGCTTTCGACGGTTGGACGCCCACTTGCGGCGGGCGGCGATCGTGGCCCTCGCGGCGACCTTCGCGCTCGGCGTCGTCTTGGCGATCATCGCGGCCGCCGGCGTAACGACCAGGGAGATCCCGTTGCTTGGCGCGATCGGCTTGGCGCTGAGCGCCGGTCCGGGTCTTTACGCCGCGTTGAACGGCCTGCGCGGCCAGCTCGATGTCGAGCGACAAGCGGCGCGCTCCGCGCGCATCGGCTTGGCGCTGCGCGGCCTGCGGCGCGCGCTCGACGGCGCGCCGCCGAGCGCGGCGTTGGCGCTGGCCGCGGTGACGCGCGCCGCCGAAATCATGCACGACGACGTTTCGTCGTGGGATCGCGTCATGGAGATCGTATGATCCTGGGATGAAGAGGAGGGTTCGATGAGCGATACAACGACCGCGACCGCCTCGGCGCGCGATTCTCACCTCTTCGCTCCGGGCCCGAAGCGGATCCTCGCGCTCGACGGCGGCGGCGTGCGCGGCATCGTCGCGCTCGCCTTTCTCAAGAAGATCGAACGGACGCTGGAGGCCGAGGCCGGCCGGTTCGTGCGCCTGTGCGATTATTTCGATCTCATCGGCGGCACTTCCACCGGCGCCATCATCGCTGTGGGTCTGGCGCTCGGCCACAGCGTCGATGAAATCCGCGATTTCTACTTGCGCCTGGCGCCGCGGGTGTTCCGCCCGCCGTGGGTGCGCGTCCCCGGCTGGAAGGCGATATTCGACGCCCGCGCGCTGGAGGGCGAATTGCGCAGCGTCATCGGCGACCGCACGCTCGATACGCCCGACCTGCAGACCGGCATTGGCGTCATGCTCAAGCGCCTGGACACCGCCAGCGCCTGGATTCTGACCAACAACCCGCGTTCGGCGTTCTGGGAGACTCCCGCCGACCATTCCTTCATCGGCAATCGCAATTATCCGCTGGCGACGATCGTGCGCGCGAGCACCGCGGCGCCGCATTATTTCGATCCGCAAGAGATCGAGATCGTCGCCGGCGAGCCGCCCGGCGTGTTCGTCGACGGCGGACTGACGCCGCACAACAATCCCGCGCTGGCGCTGTTCCTCTCGGTGTTCGTGCCGCGCTACGGCCTGGCGTGGGAAACCGGCCCGGACAAGCTGACGATCGTCTCGATCGGTGCGGGAACCTTCCGTGACCGCCTCGATCCGCGCGCGCTGCGCAAAGGCCCGTCGGCCAAGCTCGCCTTGCGCGCGATGATCCAGCAGATCGGCGACAGTCAGCAGCTCATCCTGACGCTGATGTCGCTGCTCGGGGAAAGCCCGACGGCATGGCCGATCAATTCCGAGATCGGCGATCTCGGCGCGTCGCCGCCGCCGCGCGGCCCTTTGTTCCGCTTCCTGCGCTACGACATGAAGCTCGAAGCGCCATGGTTCCACGCCGCGCTCGGCGAGACGCTGAACGAGCGGCAAATCGCCCAGATGAGGCGCCTCGACGACGCCGATTCGATGCCCTTGCTCGAAGCTCTCGCCCGCCGCGCCGCCGAAATCCAAGTTCGCGCGCAAGATTGGGCGCCGCCGCCCGCCGCGCCCTAGCGCCGCCCCGCGATTGGAAATACGCCGCGAGCGCCTTGCTTTTGCTGCAATGCAATATATCCTCTTGCGCTGCGTCAGACGCGACGCGTCTCGCCCCTTTTCAAGGAGGTTGCCATGTCGCTCGCCAAACGCCACGCGCTGAGCTATGCCTGAATTTGGGTGACGGCGTGAATCAGGCGGCGAATTTGGCTTCCAGCACGACCTCGATTCCGTCGCGGAATTTGGCGCCTTTGACGATCTTCGGCAACTGGTTTTGACCTTGCAGCCTGCGCCAGGTTTTCGACGCCGCCATCACCAACTTGAAGACCATCAAGCGAGCGGTGTCTTGCGACAGCGCGCCTTTCATTCGGACGGTGCGATGCCTGACGGTTGCGAAGACGCTTTCGATGGGGTTCGTGGTGCGCAAATGGTCCCAGTGATCGGCGGGGAAGTCGAAAAACGTCAGCAGCGTCTCTCGGTCTTTGATCAGGCAATCGACGGCCTTGTCGTATTTGGGCGCGTATTTCTCGGCGAATGTCGTCATAGCGCCCGCCGCGCTGGCGCGATCCGGCGCCAGCCAGATTTCTCGTAGATCCTTATGCGCGTTGGGCTGCACGGACTTGGGAAACTTGTTGAGCACGTTCGTTGTTTTGTGCAGCCAGCAGCGCTGATGGCGCGTCGTCGGCAACGCCTCGTCGAGGGCTTTCCAAAAGCCAAGCGCGCCATCGCCGATGGCCAACTCCGGCGCGATCGACAAACCTCGCGCCTTCAAATCGACGAGCAATTCCCTCCAGCTTTGCGCACTCTCCCGCATGCCTGTCTGGAAGCCGATCAGTTCCTTGACGCCCTCGGGCGTCGCGCCGATCAAGACCAACATGCATTCGGCCTGCGGCTCCATGCGCGCCTGCAGATAGACGCCGTCCGCCCAGACGTAGACGTAGCGGCGCGCCGACAAATCGCGATCCTGCCATCGCCGATATTCGTCTTCCCACTCGCTCTTGAGCCGCGCGATCACCGCCGGCGAGAGATTGGGCGCGTCCTTGCCCAACAGGGCCGCCAGCGCCTCCTGAAAATCGCCGGCGGAAACTCCGCGCAGGTAGAGAACTGGCAGCAGAGCGTCGAGGCTCTTGGTTCGACGAGCCCATTTGGGCAAGATCGCCGACGTGAAGCGAATGCGATCGCCCGCCGCCGCGCCACGATCGCGAGCCTTCGGCTTTTCCACATCGACAGAACCGATTCCCGTCTGAATCGCGCGAACCGGGTCGTGCCCGTGGCGAACCACTCGTTGGCGGCCGTCCGCAAGGACGAGATCGGCGTTCGAGCCCAGAAACGTCTCGAATTCCGCTTCCACCGCCTGGGCGATCAGCCGACGTGCCCCAGCGCGCAGGATTTCGGTGAGCGGATCATCGATTGCCCCTTTCTGTCGAAGGGCGACAACTCTATTCTCGTTCATGGCGTAACGCTCCATCTTGGAGGTTCGGGTGGCTTGATCACCAACCCCGTTACGCCGCCTTCCTCACCCCCGTCACCCAGTTTCCGCCATAGCTCCCACGCGCTCGTCACCGGCTCCACCAGCGGCATCGGCCTCGCCATCGCCCGCGCGCTCGCCAAAGAGGGCGCCGACGTCGTCATCAACGGCATGGGCGAGGCGAAACAGATCGAAGCCGAGCGCGCAGGGATCGAGAAGGAGTTCGGCGTCAAGGCGTTCTACAACGGCGCGGACATGCTGAAGCCCGCCGAGATCGCGGCGATGATCGCCGACGCGCAAGCGAAAATGGGTTCGCTCGACATTCTCGTCAACAATGCCGGCATCCAGTTCGTTTCGCCGATCGAGACGTTCCCGATCGACAAATGGGACGCGATCATCGCCATCAACCTCTCCGCCGCTTTCCACGCCATCCGCGCCGCGACGCCGGGCATGAAGGCGCAGAAATGGGGGCGGATCGTTTCGACCGCGTCGGCCCATTCGCTGGTCGCCTCGCCGTTCAAGGCCGCTTATGTCTCGGCCAAGCATGGCCTCGCCGGCCTCACCAAGACCGTCGCGCTGGAGCTCGCGACTTTCGGCGTCACCGCCAATTGCATTTCGCCCGGCTACGTCTGGACGCCGCTGGTCGAGAACCAGATTCCCGACACCATGAAGGCGCGGGGCATGACGCGCGAACAGGTGATCAACGACGTCATGCTCGCCGGCCAGCCGACCAAGCAATTCGTCACCGCCGACCAGGTCGCCGCGCTCGCGGTGTACCTCTGCTCTGACGCCGCCGCGCAGATCACTGGCGCCAATCTGTCGATCGACGGCGGCTGGACGGCGGAATGAGCGCCGCGCGCAAGACCGTCAATCTCGCGCTGCAAGGCGGCGGCTCGCACGGCGCCTATGCGTGGGGCGCGCTCGAGGCGCTGAGCGAGGACGAGCGCATCGAGATCGGCGCCATCAGCGGCGCCAGCGCCGGCGCGATGAACGCGGTCGTCTACGCCGACGGCTTCATGGAGAGCGGACGCGAAGGCGCGCGGCGCAAGCTCCATGATTTCTGGCTTTCGGTGAGCGAGGAAGGCTCGCTTTCGCCCGCGCAGCGGCGCCTGTTCGACGCCTGGTTTCGCGCCTGGAGCGCCGCCTTTCCCCAGGCGAGCGCGATGTGGGACGCGCTGTCGCAACTCGCCAGCCCCTATGAGTTCAATCCGCTCGACGTCAATCCGCTGCGCGATCACCTCATGAAGATCGTCGATTTCGACGCGTTGCGGCGCGATCACGAATTGAAGCTGTTCGTCGCCGCGACCAACGTGCGCACCGGGCGGGGCGAGATCTTCCGCCGCGAAGCGCTCACCGCCGACCACGTGATGGCCTCGGCCTGCCTGCCGCACCTGTTCCAGGCGGTCATGATCGACGGCGTGCCCTATTGGGACGGCGGCTTCGCCGGCAATCCGCCGCTGTGGCCGCTGTTCTACGAGACCCGCTGCCGCGATGCGATCATCGTTCAGATCAATCCGATCGAGCGCGACCGGACGCCGCGCACCGCGCAGGAGATCGCCGACCGGATGAACGAGATCACCTTCAACGCCGGACTGATCGCCGAATTGCGCGCCGCCGATTTCGTCGCGCGACTGATCGATCGCGGCGTGCTCGCCGACAACGGCTACCGGCGCGAGAACCTTCATCGCATCGGCGGCGACGGCAAGCTGGAAAGCTACAGCGCCGCCACCAAGACCGAAGTCTCCTGGGCCTTCCTGACGACGTTGCGCGATCTCGGCCGCGCGGCGGCCAAGCAGTGGCTCGCGCAGAACTACGATGCGATCGGCGTCAGAAGCACGCTCGATCTCGACCGCGCGCTCAATAGGCGGAAGGTCAGCGATTCTCGAACGCGGCCGGGCGCTTCTCGGCGAACGCGCGCATGCCCTCCTTCTGATCCTCGGTGGCGAACAGCGAGTGGAAAATGCGCCGCTCGAAACGTACGCCCTCGGCGAGCGTCGTTTCATAGGCGCGGTTGACGCTCTCCTTGGCCGCATAGACCGCCGGGGCGGAGAACCCGGCGATCGTCGCGGCGACCTTCAGCGCCTCGGCGACGAGGTCCGCCGCCGGCGCGATGCGCGAGACGAGGCCGGACCGTTCGGCTTCCGCGGCGTCCATCATGCGCCCCGTCAGAACCATCTCCATCGCCTTCGATTTGCCGACGAAGCGGGTCAGCCGCTGCGTGCCGCCGGCGCCGGGGATGACGCCGAGCTTGATCTCCGGTTGGCCGAACTTGGCGGTGTCGGCGGCGAGGATGAAGTCGCACATCATCGCCAGTTCGCAGCCGCCGCCGAGCGCGAAGCCCGCCACCGCCGCGATGATCGGCTTGCGCGTCTCGGCGACGATGTTCTCCCAGCGCGAAATGAAGTCCCGCAGGAACGCTTCGGCGAAGGTCTTGTCCTGCATCTCCTTGATGTCGGCGCCGGCGGCGAAGGCCTTCTCCGAGCCGGTGAGCACCATCGCCCCGATCGCCGGATCGGCCTCGAAACCCTCCAGCGCCTGATTGAGGTCTTCGATCAGCGCCCGCGTGGCGCGTTGAGCGCCTGCGGTCGGTTGAGGCGAATGAGGCCGACGCGGTCGTGGGTCTCGACGAGGATATTGGCGTAGGACATCGCAAGGGCTCCGCTCAAGGTGAGGGCAAAGCACTAGCCGCCGCGCGGGGAAATGGAAAGCGCGGAAGGGGCAAAGCATTGACAGACCGGCGCGCGGCCCTTATGAAGCGCGCCGTGCCCAGGTGGCGGAATTGGTAGACGCACTGAGTTACAGGTACCAGCGGTGCAAGCCGTGAAGGTTCAAGTCCTTTCCTGGGCACCATCTCCTCATTGATCCTTTTCGCATCAGTAAGTTGAGTTTATCAAGGGATTGCGCTAACCCGACTGTGTTACAAGGGTGCGCAACGAATGCTGTTTCGATTGGTTAGGCCAATGCGCCGCGCCGGGTCGTCAATCTCGCAATTTAACGGGCGCATCCCGAAGGATGTCCGCGAGCGGGCCAGAGGGCGGAAGCTCGACATTCCGTTAGGCGCGGCAACC
>CAVXCA010000065.1:0-203720 GCA_963759955.1 uncultured Alphaproteobacteria bacterium | reverse complement strand
CCACCGCTACGGGGCGTGGATCGCGCGGGCGGGAAAATCGCCGCCATACTTGAGCGCGCGATCATCGGTGGCGAGTTCGACGCTCGCCCCCGCCGCGAGCGCGGAGGCGGGAAAAGGTGTCCGCCCTGCCGCCGGCTGTGACTGGTAGAACGCGGCGCGCTCACGCGGCGCTGAGCCGACGGCTTCGTGTCGAGCGCCGCGAGCGGCCGCTTGCGCGTCAGCGCGATGAGGAAGCCCATGCCGAGGCCGAGCGCGAGCAACGACGATCCGCCGTAGGAGATGAACGACCGTCCACCGCCTTGGCGGGAATGGCGTGCAGGTTGACGGCCATGTTGATCCAGCTCCTGCACGCCGAACATCAGCGTCAGCGCGGCGGCGAAACGGCAGAACGGATCCTCGTCACCAATGCGAGCCATAGGCCGCGGATGACGATGAAACCGAAGAAGGCGATCAGCGCGAGGCACGCGATCATCTCGCCGGTGACGGCGAACACGAAGTCGGTGGGCGTCGGGCAGAATGCGCTTATAGACGCCTTCGCCGGACCGCGCCCGAACCATCCTCCCGACAGAATGCTCTGCAGCGCGGTGTCGACCTGAAGGTCGATGATGCCGCCGACGGAATCGGATTTATGAGCCACGCGCTCGTGCACGTGCGGCGACAGCTTGCGCCGCCAGCCCGCCGATCGCGCCGACGCCGCCCAGGCCCAGAACCAATGCAGGCCGGCCATGAAACAGCGCCGCCCAGCGGCCCGAAAAAAATCCCGGCTTGAGGATCAGCGGCACGATCGTGGCCGGCAGCAAACGCCGAAATCTTGCCGTGAGCGCCGGCGATCGCGCGCCCGCCTTCCGCGAAAGCCCAAGCGCTGAGCACGACGAAGGCGGGCTTGATGAATTCTCCCCATGCGGCACGCCCATGATCCAGCGGCGCGAGCCCTTGACCTCGGTCCCGCCCAACAGCAGCGCGAGAACGATCAGCGCCATGCTGACGACGAACACGATCAGCGCCGCGCGGCGCACGGCGGCGTGGTGGAGCGAAGGAACAGGACGTCGCGATCATCAGCACGGCGAGGGCACGAGAAGCGCCGCCTGCCGATCGACGAAATGGAACGTCGACAGATTGAGTTGTTCCGCGACCGCCGGGCTGGCGGCGAGCGCCATCACCACGCCGATCACCATCACAAGCGCCGAGCGAGCCAAGATCGACCGCGCGAAAACCAATCGGCGATGGGACCGCGCTCCGCTCTGGACATCATGATCGGCTCCTCTCCATTGGGTCTGAAGTTCGCTCGCGCCGCCGGCCGCGATCCGCGCCGCGACGAGGTCGCGGAAACGGTCGCCGCGCGCTTCGAAATTGATCGTAAGAGGCGCAGGCCGGCGACAGCAGCACCACCGGCTCCGACGCCGGCGCCGAATCGCGCGCCGCGGCGTCAAGCGCGTTCAGCGCCGCATCGCTCGAAGGCCACTTCGCTCCCGAGCGTGCGCGCAGCCGCTGCTGCAGCGCCGATCACATAGGTTGGCGCGCGGGAACAACGCGCGCAACGGCTCGATGCCGCCTGCCTTGGCCTTGCCCCCGAAGGAACCTTCAATAGATGTCGTGGAACGACAGCAGCGCCTTCTCCGCGGCGTCGGCGTTGGTGGCCTTGGAGTTGTTGACGAACAGAACCCGCCCAGTGGGCCCACTTGCTCCATGGCGGTGAGCGAGGCCGGAAACGACGCCATCCCGCGCGCGGATCCCTCGGTCCGGCCCAGCGCGCGCGCCGCGGCGAAAGCGGAGCTGCGTCTGGCGGTGCCGCCGCCGACTGTGCGACACGAAGATCGACGAGCTTCGCGATCCTTCGCGCGCGACGATGAAGCGATCTTCGACCCAGAGATCTCGCCAACGGCGAGGGCGCGGCGGCGATGGTCACGCCACACGGGGCCGCCTTGCCGCGCTCCGCCTCGCTCGCGCGCACGCTCGGCGATCGCGCGGCACGGCGCGTCGTCGACGCCGATCAGCGCGGCTTCAGCGCGCGCGACCACGCGCTCCTTGATCGCGGCATAGTCTTCCAGTGTCCCGTGTCGATATGATCGGGCGTGACGTTGATCAGCGCGCCGACGTCGTTGGAGCGACGGAGCAAGATCGATCTGGAGGACGAGCACTCGACGACGTGAATGCGCGCGTCGGCGGGCGGCGGCAGATCGAGGATCGGCACGCCGATGTTGCCGCCCATCGCGACTTCGCGGCCGGCCTCGCGCAGAATATGCGCGATCAGCGCCGTCGTCGTCGACTTGCCGTTGGTTCCGGTGACGGCGACGAAGGGCGCGCGCGGCGCCTGCAGGCGGATGTCGCCGACGACCGGCACGCCGGGCCGCCTTCGCCCGTTCGACCGTCCAATGCGGTTGGATGGGTCAGCGGCACGCCCGGCGCAAGCACGAGCGCCGCGAAGCCGCGCCAGTCGGCGGCTCTCAGATCGACCGGCGCGAAGCCCTCGGCGGCGGCGCGCGCGCGCGCCTTTTCGTCGTCGTCCCAAACCGGCGATCCGCGCGCCGCCCGCGGCGAGCGCGCGCAAAGTCGAGAGTCCCGAGCCGCCGAGCCCGAAAACCGCGACGTCGCGACCGCGAAGGATTTCGACCGGCGTCATGCTCACCTCAGCTTCAAGGTCGACAGCAGCACCATCGCGAGCACGAAGGCAATGATCCAGAAGCGCATGACGATCTGCGGCTCCGACCAGCCGAGCTGCTCGAAGTGATGATGAACGGGGTCGCCATGTCAAAGACGCGCCTGCCGGTCAGTTTGAACGAAGCGACCTGCACGACCACCGACAGCGCCTCGATCACGAAGCACCGCCGATGATCGCGAGCACGAATTCGTGTTTGATCGCCACCGCCATCGCGCCCAGCATGCCGAGCGCCAGCGAACCCGTGTCGCCCATGAAGATTTGCGCCGGCGGCGCGTTGAACCAGAGAAAGCCAACCCCGGCGCCGATGAGCGTCCGCAATGACCATCACATCGCGGCGTAGGGAATGTGATTGATCAGCAGATATCGCGAATACAAGAAATTGCCGGCGAAATGAAGGCGATGAGTTCCAGGAACGCGCGGGCCACCATCACCGGCACGATCGCCAAACCGTCGAGCTGTTCGGTCAGATTGACCGCGTTGCCGAAGGCGACGATGACGAACGGGCCGAACAACAACTGCAGCCAGAATCGCCGTTCTTGTAGAACGGCAGCGCGAGCCGAAGTCGCGCCATCATCGCGTAGAAGCGGATCAGCGCGATGAGGAATTCGCGCGAGCCGCGATCGGCGGGAAAAGCCGAGATGCGATTGCTTGGTCACCTTGAGATAGTCGTCGTAGAAGCCGATCGCGGCGAAGCCGCGGTGACGAAGAGCACGATCCAGACATAGGGGGTCTCCAGATTTGCCACAGCAGCGACGAAGCCGAAGAGGCCGACAGATCATGGCAGTCGGCGTGCCCTTCTTCGTCAGCAGATGCGGTGCGCCGATGGCGCGGATCGGCTGGCCCTTGCCCTGCTTGAGGCCGAGCGCCGAAATGATCATCGGGCCGAAAAAAAGAACACCAGGACCAATCCCGTCGTCGCCGCGCCGAGCGTGCGAAAATTAGGTAGCGGAGCTCGAATATGCCGCGGAGGTGCGAAAGATCTACAGTGAGTCAGCATCGTGCGTTTCTAGTGCCGCGCTTTGGCGGATGAAAAATGCTCGCGTAGCGCCGTCACTCCACTGCGACGGCCATTCGAACCCTTGATCATCACCACATCGTGCCGCCGCGCGCGTCAATTCGCCTTGAATGTCGCGCGCGCGTTCGCCCCAAGCCGCGCGCATCGGCGCAGGCTCGCCGCGTCGAGCAGCGCGCGCGCGCCGCGCCGAGATCGACGGCGGGCTCGTCGCGAGAACCCTCGCAAGGGCGCCGCATCGCCGTCGTCGGCGACATGCTGGAGCTGGGCCCGAGCGGCGCCGAAATGCATGCGGCGCTGGCGAGGGTTCTCAGCGACAACCGCGTCGATCTGCTATTCGGGGCGGGACCGTTGACGCGCGCGCTGTTCGACGCGGCGCCTGCGCCGATGCGCGCGGCTTGGGGCGAACGCGCGCGCGACATTCAAGGCGAATTGACGCGCGCGCTGCGCGGCGGCGACGTGGTGATGATCAAGGGTTCGAATGGCAGTCGCATGGGGCCGGTCGTGACGGCGCTACGCGAGCATTTTTCATCCGCCAAAGCGCGGCAGTAGGAAACGCACGATGCTGACTTGGCTGGCTGATCTTTCGCACCTCGCGGGCGTATTCAACCTGTTCCGCTACCTCACGTTTCGCACGCTCGGCGCGGCGACGACGGGATTGGTCCTGGTGTTCTTTTTCGGCCCGATGATCATTTCGGCGCTGCGCCTCAAGCAGGGCAAGGGCCAGCCGATCCGCGCCGATGGGCCCGCCTCGCATCTGCTGACGAAGAAGGGCACGCCGACGATGGGCGGGCTGATGATCCTGTTCGGCCTCTTCGCTTCGTCGCTGCTGTGGGCGAATCTGGAGAGCCCCTATGTCTGGATCGTGCTCTTCGTCACCGCCGGCTTCGCCGCGATCGGCTTCTACGACGACTATCTCAAGGTGACCAAGCAATCGCATCTCGGCTTTTCCGGCCGATCGCGGCTCGCCGGCGAATTCCTCATCGCGCTGATCGCTTGCTACGCGATGATGCGCACCGGCGCGGTCGGCGCGACTTCGCTCGCGCTGCCGTTCTACAACGGCTATGTCGTCGATCTCGGCTGGGGGTTTTTGTTGTTCGGCCCGTTCGTCATCGTCGCCTTCGGCAACGCGGTCAATCTGACCGACGGGCTCGACGGTTTGGCGATCGTGCCGGTGATGATCGCCGCGGCGACCCTGGGACTCATCGCCTATTTCGCCGGCAATTTCTTGTATTCGCGATATCTGCTGATCAATCACATTCCCTACGCCGGCGATCTGATGGTCATTTGCGGAGCGCTCATCGGCGCCGGGGTTGGCTTTCTCTGGTTCAACGCGCCGCCGGCGCAAATCTTCATGGGCGACACCGGTTCGCTGGCGCTCGGCGGATTGCTGGGCGCGATGGCGGTGGCGATCAAACACGAATTCGTGCTCGCGATCATCGGCGGTCTGTTCGTGATCGAGGCGCTGTCGGTGGTCGTGCAGGTCGCTTCGTTCAAACTGACCGGCAGGCGCGTCTTTCGCATGGCGCCCATTCATCATCACTTCGAGCAGCTCGGCTGGTCGGAGCCGCAGATCGTCATGCGCTTCTGGATCATTGCCTTCGTGCTCGCGATGGTCGGCTTGTCGACCTTGAAGCTGAGGTGAGCATGACGCCGGTCGAAATCCTTCGCGGTCGCGACGTCGCGGTTTTCGGGCTCGGCGGCTCGGGACTTCTCGACTTTGCGCGCGCTCGCCGCGGGCGGCGCGCGGATCGCCGCTTGGGACGACGACGAAAAGGCGCGCGCGCGCGCCGCCGCCGAGGGCTTCGCGCCGGTCGATCTGAGAGCCGCCGACTGGCGCGGCTTCGCGGCGCTCGTGCTTGCGCCGGGCGTGCCGCTGACCCATCCCAAGCCGCATTGGACGGTCGAACGGGCGAAGGCGGCCGGCGTGCCGGTCGTCGGCGACATCGAACTCTTCGCGCGCGAACGCGCCGCGCAGGCGCCGCGCGCGCCCTTCGTCGCCGTCACCGGAACCAACGGCAAGTCGACGACGACGGCGCTGATCGCGCATATTCTGCGCGAGGCCGGCCGCGAAGTCGCGATGGGCGGCAACATCGGCGTGCCGATCCTCGATCTGCCGCCGCCCGCCGACGCGCGCATTCACGTCGTCGAGTGCTCGTCGTTCCAGATCGATCTTGCTCCGTCGCTGGCGCCGAGCGTCGGCGCGCTGATCAACGTCACGCCCGATCATCTCGATCGACACGGGACGCTGGAAGACTATGCCGCGATCAAGGAGCGCGTGGTCGCGCGCGCTGAAGCCGCGCTGATCGGCGTCGACGACGCGCCGTGCCGCGCGATCGCCGAGCGCCTGCGCGCGAGCGAGGCGGAGCGCGGGGCGCCCCGTGTCGTGACCATCGCCGCCGCGCCCTCGCCGTTGGCCGATCTCTGGGTCGAAGATCGCTTCATCGTCGCGCGCGAAGGATCGCGAAAGCTCGTCGATCTTCGTGTCGCGCCGGCGCTTCGCGGCGCGCACAACGGCCAGAACGCGGCCTTCGCTTTCGCCGCGGCGCGCGCGCTGGGCCTCGGCGCCGAAGAGATCGCGCGCGGGATGGCGTCGTTTCCCGGCCTCGCTCACCGCATGGAGCAAGTGGGCCGGCTGGGGCGGGTTCTGTTCGTCAACGACTCCAAGGCCACCAACGCCGACGCCGCGGAGAAGGCGCTGCTGTCGTTCCACGACATCTATTGGATTCTCGGGGGCAAGGCCAAGGCAGGCGGCATCGAGCCGTTGCGCGCGTTGTTCCCGCGCGTCGCCAAGGCCTATCTGATCGGCGCTGCGAGCGACGAGTTCGCGCGCACGCTCGGGAGCGAAGTGGCCTTCGAGCGATGCGGCGCGCTGGAGAACGCGCTTGACGCCGCGGCGCGCGACGCGGCGCTCAGCGCGGCGCCGGAGCCGGTGGTCCTGCTGTCGCCGGCCTGCGCCTCTTACGATCAATTCGTCAATTTCGAAGCGCGCGGCGACCGTTTCCGCGACCTCGTCGCGGCGCGGATCGCGGCCGGGGGCGAGGGCGAGCAAACTTCGAGCCCGATGAGGAGCCGATCATGATGTCCAGAGCGGAGCGCGGTCCCATCGCCGATTGGTTTCGCACGGTCGATCTTTGGCTGCTCGGCTCGTTCGGCGCTCTGATGGTGATCGGCGTGGTGATGGCGCTCGCCGCCAGCCCGGCGGTCGCGGAACGACTCAATCTGTCGACGTTCCATTTCGTCGATCGGCAGGCGGCGCTTCTCGTGCCCTCCGCCGTGCTGATGATCGCGACGTCCTTCCTTTCGCCGCGCCACGTGCGCCGCGCGGCGCTGATCGTGTTCGTCGTCAGCATGGCGCTGATCGTTCTCGCGCTGCTGTTCGGCGCCGAGGTCAAGGGCTCGCGCCGCTGGATCATGGGCGTGCAGCCGTCGGAATTCATCAAGCCCGCCTTCGTCGTGCTCAGCGCTTGGGCTTTCGCGGAAGGCGGGCGCGCGGGATCGCCGGCGCTCGCGGGCAAGATTTTCGCGTTTCTGCTGCTGCCGGCCACGATCGTGCCGCTGATCCTCGAGCCGGATTTCGGGCAGACCATGCTGGTTTCGGTGGTCTGGGCGGCGCTGTTCTTCATGGCCGGCCTGCATTGGTTCTGGGTTCTGGGCCTGGGCGGCGTCGGCGCGATCGGCGGGCTGGCGGCGTTCAAGCTGTCGCCGCACGTGCACGAGCGCGTGGTGCGCTTCATCAATCCCGATTCCGTCGGCGGCATCGTCGACACCTTCCAGGTCGACACCGCGCTGCAGAGCATTCTGTCGGGAGGATGGTTCGGGCGCGGTCCCGGCGAAGGCGTCTATAAGCGCATTCTGCCCGACGCCCACACCGACTTCGTGTTCGCCGTCACCGGCGAGGAGTTCGGCATGATCGCGTGCCTCGCGCTGATCGCCTTCTTCGGTTTCATCGTCATCCGCGGCCTATGGCTCGCATTGCGTAACGAGGATCCGTTCTGCCGTTTCGCCGCGGCGGGGCTGACGCTGATGTTCGGCGTGCAGAGCTGGATCAACATGGCCGTCAACCTGCACGCCATTCCCGCCAAGGGCATGACGCTGCCGTTCATCTCCTACGGCGGATCGTCGTTGCTCGCGCTCGGCCTCGGCATGGGCTTCCTCATCGCGCTGACGCGCAAGCGGCCGCTCGCGGCGCTCGACGCGAAGCCGTCGAGCGCCGCGTGAGCGCGCCGCGCTGCATTCTCGTCGCCGCCGGCGGCACGGGCGGACACCTTTTTCCCGCCTCCGCGCTCGCGGCGGCGCTGGGGCGGCGGGGGGCGAGCGTCGAACTCGCCACCGATGATCGCGCGCTCAAGTATGGCGGCGATTTTCCCGCCCGCGCGATCCACGCCATTCCCTCGGCGACGACGACCGGGGCAGGGGCCTTCAACAAGGCGCGCGCGGCGCTGGTGCTTGGGGCGGGCCTCGCCTCGGCGCTGTTGTTGCTGCGCCGGCTCAAGCCCCGCGCCGTCGTCGGCTTCGGCGGCTATCCCACCGTGCCGCCGCTGATGGCGGCCTCGCTGCTCGGCGCGCCGAGCGTGCTGCATGAGCAGAATGCGGTGATGGGCCGCGCCAACCGTTTCCTGGCGCCGCGCGTCACCCTGATCGCGACCGGCTTTCCCGAGTTGAAGGGCGTCGAAGCGGCCGTGCGGGCCAAGGCGCATTACACCGGCAATCCCGTGCGTCCCAGCGTGATCGCCGCCGCCCAGACGCCTTACCCCGATTTCGGCGGCGCCGCGCTCCGCGTGCTGATCACCGGCGGCTCGCAGGGCGCGCGGGTGATGGCCGACGTCGCGCCCGCCGCGCTCGCGCTGCTCACGGGGCAAGAGCGCGCGCGCATCCGCCTCACCATGCAGGCGCGCGGCGAAGACAAAGCCCGAGTCGCGGCGGCGTGCGCTGAAATGGCGTTTCCCGTCGAACTCGCCGAGTTTTTCCCCGACCTTCCCGCGCGCATGGTGGCTTCGCATCTCGTCGTCGGCCGCGCCGGCGCGTCGACGGTCAGCGAACTCGCGGTCATCGGCCGGCCGTCGATCCTGGTGCCGTTTCCCCACGCGCTCGACCAGGACCAGGCCGCCAACGCCGCGATTCTGGCCGCGAGCGGCGCGGCGACGGTCGTGCCGCAGAACGAATTCACCCCCGAGCGCCTCGCCGCGCTGCTGCGCGGCGCGCTCGCCGATCCCGCCGCGCTGCAAGCGGCCGCCAAAGCCGCCAAAGCCGCCGGCGTCGCCGACGCGGCGGAGCGGTTGGCGGAGCTGGTCATGGGGATCGCGCGACCGGAGGGCTGAACCTCACGGATTAGTCGCTTCGACGATCCAGATCGCGGCGCCGAGCGGCACGCTCATGCCGCGCTGGCGCGGCGCCAGCGCGGCGCGGATCTCGGCGGCGGCGGCGACGCGTATCGCATCCGGTTGGCCTTCGAGCGCACGGCTGGCGGCGCCGATGTGCAGCGAGGAGTCGAGCGCCGCCTCGAGGCCGCCTCCCGCGGCGATGTCGAGTTCGAGGTCGACCGGGCTCAGCGCAATTTGCTCGAACCCGGCCTCGCCGAGAATGCGCCGCACGCGCGCTTCGTCGGCGAAGGAGAACGGGCCGGGGTCCTCGGGACCGACCTCCGGCAGGCGCGGCGCGTGCTTGCACGCCGCCTTCAGGGGGATCATCTGCCACGCGTTGAGCTTGGGGGCGCGCCAGCACGCGAACACCATGCGTGCGCCGCGCGCCATGCCCCTGCGCAGGTTGGCGAAGCTGAGGACCGGATCGGCGAAGAACATCACGCCGAAACGCGAGAACAACAGGTTCGCCCATTGCGGCTGGAATTCATGCAACGTGGCGTCGGCGAGGAGGAATTCGACGGGGGCGCCGCTCGGCGTCCGCTCGCGCGCCCGCGCGATCATCGGGACGGAAATGTCGAGGCCGATCGCACGCCCCGCAGAGCCCACGCGGCGGGCGATCTCGAGCGTCGTGGCGCCGCAGCCGCATCCGACGTCGATGACCCGCTCGCCGGGCGCGACGCGCGCCTTCGCGTGAAGCATATCCGCGATCGGCGCGAACACCGCGTCCTGCGTCTCCGGGCGGTCGGTCCAGCGGCGCCCGCCCGGGCCGTTCCAATAGGCGATCTGATCCGCGTTGCCGGCATGGACGAGGGGAAACGACATCGGGGCCTCCGGTTGGGAACGAAGGCTTAGAGCGACGGTTCGCTCGCCGTCAACGCTCCGCGGCGTCGCGCCGAAGTCGCGCGCCTCGATTCCCGGCTCGTGCGCCCGTCATGGCGCGCGCGCTTCGTCGGGGACCCGCTCCAGCGCCGTGTCGTGGCCCAGCGCCACGGCGATGACGAGCGCGATCGCGGCGCAGGCCGCAACCGCCGCCAGGCCCCAGGCGAAGCCGCCGGTCGCGTCCTTGATCCAGCCGATGGCGAAGGGGCCGAAATAACCGGAGAGATTGCCGATCGAATTGATCGCCGCGATTCCCGCCGCCGCCGAGGCGCCGGAAAGGATCGCTGTCGGCAAGGTCCAGAAGATCGGCAGCGAAGCGAAGACGCCGAAGGCGCCGATGGTCAGCGCGATCATCTTGAGCAAGGGATCGCCGATGAACGCGGAAGCGCCGACGCCGATCGCCGCGAGCCCCAGCGCGATGGCGAGATGGCGCGTGCGCTCCATGCGCGCGTCGGAGCGCATGCCCCACCAGATCATGCCGAAAAAGCCGACGACGTAGGGGATCGCGCTGATCCAGCCGGTCATCGCGATCGACACGCCGAAGCCCTTGACGATGGTCGGCAGCCAGAAGCCGACGCCGTAAAGGCAGGCGACGACGCCGAAATAGATCAGCGACATCGCGAGCACGCGGCCGTCATAGAGGCTCTTGAGGACGCTGGCGGGCGAGACGGTCTCGCGGACCTTGTCCTCCGAAGCGAGCCGCTGGGTGAGCCACGCGCGCTGCTCGTCGTCGAGCCAGGCGGCGTCGGCCGGCCGGTCGGTCAGGTAGAAAAAGGCGATGACTGCGAGGATGAGCGAGGGCGCCGCTTCGGCGATGAACAGCCATTGCCAGCCGGCGAATCCGGCGGCGCCGTTGAGGCCGAGCAGTGAAGCGGACACCGGCGAGCCCAGCGCCGAGGACAACGGAACCGCCGCCATGAAATAGCCGACGATGCGCGCGCGATAGCTCGAGGGGAACCACAGCGTGAGGAAGAAGATGATGCCGGGGAAGAATCCGGCCTCGGCGAAGCCGAGCAGGATTCTTAAGCCGTAGAACGTGTATTCGCCGCTGATTCCGGTCGCTTTGGCGATATCCGGGATGAACGCCATCGCGCCGGAAACGAGGCCCCAGGAGAACATGATGCGCGCGATCCAGCGCCGCGCGCCGAAGCGATCGAGCAGCAGGTTCGAAGGGACTTCGAAGAGAAAATAGGCGAGGAAGAACACGCCGGCGCCGAAGCCGAACATCGTTTCGGTCAAGCCGATGTCGGCGTCCATCGTCAGCTTGGCGAAGCCGACGTTGACGCGGTCGAGATACGCGACGAAGTAACAGACGATGAGAAAGGGAATGAACCGCCAGGCGACCATAGTCGTCGTGCGTTGTTCGATATCGGTCGCCGCCATGCTTGTCCCCCCTATGCGCTTGGCCCCTCGCAAGCGCTTGCATTCACTCGAGCGCGGTTTTGCGCCCGAGGCAATCGGCTCGTCGGCTGGCCACGCGCCGTGCCTTCAGGCCGGGCTCGGCGCCGCGGCTTCACGTGGCTTGCCGGCGTAAACGTAAAGCGTCGCGACGAGCCCGCACAGTGCGGCGAAACTCATCCAGAATCCCGGCGACGCCTTGTCGCCGGTTTCTCGGATCAGCCAGGTCGAGATCGCCAGCGACGAGCCGCCCAGAGTGGTGGCGAGGCTGTAAGCCAGCGAGAAGCCCGAGGTGCGCACGCTCACGGGGGTGATCTCGGTCAGCGCGACGACCATCGCGCCATTGTAGCAAGCGTAGAGCAGCGACAGCCAAAGCTCGACCAGCATCATCTTGCCGAAAGTCGGTTCGTTCACCAGCCAGGAGAGCGCGGGATAGACGGTGAGGAGCGCCGCAAGCGTCGTCGCGACGAGGATGGGCCGGCGGCCGATGCGGTCGGAAAGGGCGCCGGAAATCGGCAGCCAGATGAAGTTCGAAACGCCGACGGCGATCGTCACCAGAAGGCTGTCGGCTTCGGCGAGCTTCAAGACGTTCTTGCCGAAGGAGGGCGTGTAAACTGTGATGAGATAGAACGACACCGTCGTCATCACGACCAGGCCGACCCCGCCGACGACCAGCGTCCAATTGGCGGCTAGCGTGCGGGCCATCTCGCTGAAGCTGGGATGGTGAACGCGGGCGAGAAATTCTTCCGTCTCTTGCAGGTTGCGGCGCAGCACGAACAACAGCGGCACGATCAGGCAGCCGATGACGAACGGAATGCGCCATCCCCAACCGGCGAGGTCCGCCGGCGCCATCAGCTTGTTGATGGCGAAGCCGATCAGCGCGGCGACGATGATCGCGACCTGCTGGCTCGCCGATTGCCAGGCGACGTAAAATCCCTTGTGGCCCGGTGTCGCCATTTCCGAGAGATAGACCGAGACGCCGCCGAGTTCGACGCCGGCCGAAAAGCCCTGCAGCAGTCGCCCGATCACCACCAGGATCGGCGCCGCCAAGCCGATCGTGGCGTAGCTCGGCGTGAAGGCGATGAGGATGGTGCCCCACGCCATGATCCCGAGCGTGACGATCAGGCCCTTGCGGCGGCCGATCCGGTCGATGTAGGGGCCCAGGACCAACGCGCCGATCGGGCGCATGGCAAAACCCGCGGCGAAACTCAAGAAGGTCGACATGAGGGAGACGAACTGGCTTTCATTGGGGAAGAAAGCCTTGGCGATATAGCTCGCGTAGATGCCGAACAGGAAGAAATCGAACATCTCCAGGAAATTGCCGCTCGTCACCTGAACGACGGTCCTGAATTTCCCGTGTCGCGCCACTGTTGCGTTCACCTGACCATCCCCCCAACGCCTTCGCCGCCGTCCCGCCGCTGCTCCTCGTGCAGCCTACGACATTTCCGGCGCAATCCAAGCGGTGTTTCGAGGCGAAGGGCTCGAAAAGTCGGCGCTCGCGTTCTCGCGATCACGGCATGACGTAGGTCGCGCGGCCCTGGCCGAGCAGGGCGGCGCGGATCGCGCCGGGCTCGTTGATCGAGAACACCACGATCGGAATGCGGTTGTCGCGCGCCAAGGCGAAGGCGGCGGTGTCCATGATCTGAAGATTGCGGGCGATCGCTTCGTCGTGGGTGAGCCGCTCGAAGCGCGTCGCGTTCGGGTCTCTCTTGGGATCGGCGGAGTAGACGCCATCGACCTGCGTCGCCTTCATCACCGCGTCGCAGGAAAGTTCGGCCGCGCGCAGCGCCGCGCCGGTGTCGGTGGTGAAGAACGGATTGCCGGTGCCGCCGGCGAGCATGATGACGCGGTGCTTGACGAGATGGGCGAGCGCCGCCTGGCGCGAATAGGGCTGGCACTGCGACGGCATCGCCACCGCGGAAAGGACGCGCGCGGGCTGGCCGATCTGCTCCAGCGCGCCTTCCATCGCCAGCGCGTTCATCACGGTGGCGAGCATGCCGATCGAGTCGGCGCGCGCTCGCTCGATGCCCTTGTCGGCGCCGAGCAGGCCGCGAAAGAAATTGCCGCCCCCGACCACCACCGCGACCTGCACGCCGAGATCCGCCGCCGCCTTGAGGTCTGCGGCGATGCGCTGGACGGTCGGCGCGTTGAGGCCGAAAGCGTCCGGCCCCATCAACGCTTCGCCCGACAGCTTGACGACGACGCGGGCGAACATCGGTTTCAAGGGCGCGCTGTCGCTCAAGGCTATTCTCCGGTCGAAAAAGCGGGCCGATACGAAAAGGGCGGCCCGTGGGCCGCCCGGAT
This sequence comes from uncultured Alphaproteobacteria bacterium, assembly GCA_963759955.1. GTDB lineage: Bacteria > Pseudomonadota > Alphaproteobacteria > Rhizobiales > Beijerinckiaceae > Roseiarcus. The sequence continues at coordinate 190,105 of CAVXCA010000065.1, read as the reverse complement.
GATTCGGAACTTTACGCTTCTTCGGCCTGTTTTTCGACGCCTTCGCCGAGCGCGTAGCGAACGAAGCCTCGAACCGCGATCGGCGCGCCGACCGTCTTCTCCGCTTCCTTGACCGCCTGGGCGACGGACTTGGCGGGGTCGTGGACGAAGGGCTGATCGAGGAGGCAGACTTCCTTGTAATAGGTCTTGAGGCCTGATTCGACGATCTTTTCCAGCACGTGCGGCGGCTTGCCGGCGTTCTTCTCGGCGAGCACCGACTTTTCGCGCGCGATCGTCGCCGGATCGATGCCTTCCGCGTTGAGCGCGATCGGGCTGGCGGCGGCGACGTGCATCGCCACCTGACGGCCGAGCGAAACGAGGGCGCCGCGGTCGCCGGTCGATTTCGAGCGCGACGATGACGCCGATGCGCCCGAGGCCGTCGGCGATCTGGCCGTGGACGTAGTGGCCGATGGCGCCCTGCGCGACATGCAGCCCCTGCGCGCGGCGCAGCGTCATGTTCTCGCCGATGGTGGCGATGGCGTTGGCGATCGCCTCGTCGACCGTGCCGCCGCCGGGATAATGGGCGGCCTTGACCGCCTCGACGTCGACGCCGGCGCCCTTGTCGAGCGCCACGGCGAGAACGCCGCGCACCAGCGCCTGGAAGTCGTCGTTGCGGGCGACGAAGTCGGTTTCCGAATTCACTTCGACGACGACGCCGAAATTGGCCTCGACGGCGACGCCGACCAGGCCGTCGGCGGCGACGCGGCCGCTCTTCTTGGCCGCCTTGGCGAGGCCCTTCTTGCGCAGCCAGTCGATCGCCGCCTCGATGTCGCCGGCGGTTTCGCTGAGCGCGTTCTTGCAGTCCATCATGCCCGCGCCGGTCTTCTCGCGCAGGTCCTTCACCAGCGCGGCGGTAATCGTGGCCATTTTCGTCCTCAATGCATTGGCGGCGCGCCGAAACGCGGCGGGGCCGCTGGGTTAGCGTCAACCACACTAAAGACCCGGCCAAGCCGGCCGGGCCTCGGTCTCAATTGGTCCGCTGCGGCCGGTCAGGCCGCGGCGATGAGCGTGCGCGCCTGATCGACCCAATGATCGCGGGCGATGCGGCCGTTGAACTTGAGGTCGGCGTCGAGCTTGGTCGCCTCCTCCGGGGTCATCGCGGCGATCTGCCAATAGTGGAACACGCCGTGCTCGTTGAGCTTCTTGACGATCTGCGGGCCGACGCCGGTGAGCTTGGCCAGATCGTCGGGGGCGCCGCGCGGGGCTGTCAGCAGCTCGAATTGTTCGGCCGGAGTCGCTTCCGCCTCGGGGGCGACGCTCTCGGGCAGCGGCTCGGCGATCGGCGCCTCGGCTTCGCCGAGGTCGACGCCGGCCGAGCCCTGGCTGCGCGAAATGCCGTCGATCGCGGCGCGGGCGACGAGGTCGCAATAGAGCTGGATCGCGCGGCTGGCGTCGTCGTTGCCGGGAATGGGCAGCGTGATGCCGTCGGGATCGCAATTGGTGTCGAGGATGGCGATGACCGGGATCTTGAGCCGGTTGGCCTCCTTGATCGCCAGCGCCTCCTTGTTGGTGTCGATGACGAACACGAGGTCGGGCGTGCCGCCCATGTCCTTGATGCCGCCGAGCGCCTTCTCCAGCTTTTCGCGCTCGCGCGAAAGCATCAGACGCTCTTTCTTGGTCAGGCCCTTGGCGCCTTCGCCGAGCATCTCGTCGAGCTTGCGCAGCCGCGAGATCGAGGCCGAAATGGTCTTCCAGTTGGTGAGCATGCCGCCGAGCCAACGGGAATTGACGAAGTACTGCGCCGAGCGCTTGGCCGCCTCGGCGATCTCGCTCGCCGCCTGACGCTTGGTGCCGACGAACAGCACGCGCCCGCCCTTGGCGACCGTGTCGGAGACGGTCTTCAGCGCCTGGTGCAGCAGCGGCACGGTCTGCGCGAGATCGATGATGTGGATGGAATTGCGGGCCCCGTAGATATAGGGCGCCATCTTGGGGTTCCAGCGATGCGACTGGTGGCCGAAATGCGCGCCCGACTCGAGGAGTTGGCGCATAGTGAAATCAGGCAGAGCCACTGCGTTGTCCTTTCCGGTTGTGCCTCGGCGGATCGATGAGGCGAGGACATCCTCGCCACCGGAGCGAACCCTTGAAGCAGGGCGCGCGAAAATCCGCCTGTGGAATGAGCGCGCGTATAGAGGAGGGCGGGGGGAAAGGCAAGGGAGGAAAGCGACTCCGCGAGTTCGGGACGCCGTCGCGTCGTTTCAAGGCTTTAGGCGCCGAAAGCTGTCCGGTTCTTCGACGGGGCGGCGCGGCGGATCGTTGGCGGCGCCGCGTGAGGCGGCTTCACCAAAGCTTGATAAGCCATTGAAATGACGACAATTTATATCCAGCGCTGGAAGCCCGATCCATTGTCGGCGACGATCGGCCCGGCGTCAAGGAATTGTCGCGCCCGCGGCGGCGGGGCGCGAGGAGGTTTCGGGATATCGATTCCCGAGGGGCGGCGGCGAAGCGCCGGTCATCGCACGTCGAGATAGACGTGAACGCTGGTCGCCATAGCCTGCACACGCGCATTGCCGCCAACGAAAGTCACGACGAATTCGTCGGGGCCTCGATAGCCGGCCGCGGAACGATAGCCGACGACCGGCATCCCCGAGTCCTCGGCGAGTCCGGCGACGCCATGCTGCGGCGGCCGCGCGATCCGGAACGAGCCGACGCCGGTTTGCCCGGCGGCGCTCACGCTAAATCCGCACGCCTTGCCGCTGTCCGCATCGCCCTTCACAGGATTTTCGAAGCCGAAATGAAGCGTGGCGAACTCGAAGCGGCAGGTGGCTTGAGACGAGCCGCCCAGGGACAGCAGCAGCGCCGTCGTCAGCACGGCTAGGCTTCGCATGATGCGGCTCCTTCGCTCGAAGGCGCGTTTTGCGCGTCTGAAATGGAAATTGTCGGACACTGGCCTCGCGCCACGTCGGCGTCAACGAGTTCAAACGACGGGCGTCTGTAAATATCACGCCACACGCGGCGGATTTGTCACGGCGGCGTCACGGACGGCGGGAGAAGGCAGAGCCGCTTTATCGGCGCGCGCTGGCGATCGACGAGGCGAGCTACGGGCCCGATCATCCGTCGACGGCGACGGTGCGCGAGAACCTCGCCGCGCTCGAAGCCGCGCGGCGATGAGGCGGCTGGCTGTCTCGGCTGTTTCGCCGAGGACGTTCGCGCGTCCGGTGGGGCCGCATCGCCCCGTCGCCGTCAAGCCGCTCACGCGGCTGCTACGCTGCGCTTCGCCCCTTCGCCCGGACGAACGCTTCGCGTTCGCCTTGAGGTGACGTCGCCGGTCCGATACGGCGTTTTTGCCTCCATGGTCTTTGCTGAGCGAAGCCGGCCGCAAGGCCGGTCCGCTCAGCAAAGATCATGGAAACCAAGAGCCTGAGCCGCGCGCAGGGGTCAAGGCTCGCGAAGCGGGCTTGGCCTTGAGGCCGAGCGCGGATCAGGCAGAGGTTCGCCGCCCCCGCCTACTGAAACAGCCGCTGCGCCACCGCCTTGGTCACGCTCGCCACGTTCACGTCGTCGATCGCTTTCACATATTGGCCCGAGTAGAAATAGCGGATCATCGCGGTGCGGACGGCGAGCGAGCCGTCGAAGCAGACGGCGAAGGAGCGCGGGCCGACGCGCACGATGCGCGCCTCGATGGCGCAGTCGCCGATGCGCAACGCGAGCGCGCTGTCTTTCGGACCCGGCGCGAGGCCGACGATTTGGGCGCCGGAGATCGAGATGTCGATCAACTGGCGTAGATGGTCGACGCCGCCGATCGTCAGCCTGACGAGTTCGTTGGTTTCGAAGCGTTCCGCCTTGCGTCGTCTCGGTTGCTCGACGGTGACGAAGCAGATCAGCAGCAGGATGGCGAAATTGTACCAGCTCCAGAATAGCGCGAGCACGCCGAACTGCACGCTGTCGCCGCGAACGTCGATGTGGAACGCGTAGCCGATCGAGGCGATCGTCAGGATCAACAGCGCGCCGAAGAAGCGCAGCAGCGGCCACTCGACGAAGCGGCGGCCGCGATCGCCGCCTTTGGCGGTCACTTTGAACTTCTGTCCCTGCGGCCGCAAAAGGCCGACCGCGACCGCCTTGACGATCGCCGGCGCGGCGATGAGCTGGCAGACGTCGGACATGATCGGGATCATCCGCCCGCGCGTCATCCAGTGCATCGCCGCGGTGTGCCAGATGAAGAAGGGCAGAAAGTAGCTGGCGACGTCGCCCAGGTTCGCGCGCACCGATTTGATGTCGAGCAGGAAATAGAGGATCGGCACGATCAGGCCCATCAGCCGCGCGGGAAAGATCGCCGCCCAGTTGAGGAAGCTTTCGATCAGCGAGAGCCGGTCGACGAGGGGCAGCGCGCTCTGGCGGGAAAACGGCCCGCTGCGGCCGCGCACGATCTGCATGAAGCCGAGGCACCAGCGGCTGCGCTGGGTGATGTATTCCTTGAGGCCCTCCGGCGCCAAGCCGAGCGACAGCGGCTCGTTGAGATAGACCGTCGTGAAGCCTGCCTCCTTCATTCGCAGCGTGAGCAGATAGTCCTCGGTCACCGAGTCGGTCGGGAAGCCGCCGATCGCGCGCAACGGCTCGAAGCGGATGATCGACGAAGTGCCGCAACAGAACGCCGCCCCCCACGCGTCCTTGGCGGGCATGACGATGTCGAAGAAGAACCGCTGATCGTCGGGCCAGACGCTCTTGGCGAGCAGATTGGCCTGGATCGGGTCGGGATTGATGAAATGCTGGGGCGTCTGCACGACGCCGACGCGATCGTCGCGCATCAGCGTCATCGCGCGCGAAAGGAAATTCGGCGTCGGCACGAAGTCGGCGTCGAGGATCGATATGAATTGCGGCGGATTGGCGAGCTCGGCCACTTTGCCCAAGGCGTAGTTGATGTTGCCCGCCTTGGCGTGGGCGTTGTCGGGGCGCGCGATATAGCCGCAACGCAGCCGCTCGCACAAAGCCCTGAGCCACGGCCGGCCGCCGTCGTCGAGCATCCAGACGCGGTAATTGGGGTAATCCATGCCGGTGGCGCCGATGATGGTGCGCTCGAGGATGCTTTCTTCCTCGTTGTACGAACAAATGAAGAGATCGATCAGCGGCTTTTGCGGCAGCGCGCAAAGCCATGGCGCGTTGCGGTCGGCTTCCGGCGACCGGTTGCGCGTGCGCGACAGGAAGACCAGCGACAACGCCGTCGCGACGAGCCCGCCCGCCTCGACCAGCAGGAAGGTCAGGCCGAAGGCGAAATCGAGCGTGAAGCCCGGCGGCGGCAGCGTCGCGCTCGCGCGCCAGAAGAAGTAGCGCACGAGCAGCGCCAAGCTCAGCGCCATCACGGCGAACCGCACCGGCGCCGAGTCGCGCCGCACGGCTGCGGTGAACGCGAGGCTGGCGCCGAGCAGCGCGAGCGTCGGCCAAAGCGCGGCGAAAAGCTCGGCCGGGCCGATCCTGATCACGGCCGCAGGCCCAGCGCGCGCGCGTCGTCGGCTGTTGCGTCGGCCGCCGCGGCGCCGTCCTCGAAGGTGACGCTCCCGGTGCGCCCGACGACGCATTCGCCGCTGTCGGCGATCGCAGGGACCGCGACGGTCACGTGATAGGGCTCCTTGATCAGGCTGTTCGGCAGGATGGCGAAATTGGCCGGCGCGCCGGCGTTTCCGGTCAGGTTGACGACCGAGCCGGGGTAGGACTTGCCGCCGGCCGAGGGATGGAACGTCGCGGGGCTGCCGACTTGCAGCCGGTTGTAAACGGATTCGCTGACGTCGGCGGTGACGACGGCGCTCGAGCAGTCGAGCAGGCGGATGAGATCCTGGCCGCGGCTGACGCGCTCGCCGGGCGCGGTCAGCACTTCCCACACCCGGCCGCTGACGGGAAGCGCGACTTCGACGTCGGAGCGCAGCTTGTAGCGCGCCTGCTCGTCGACGACCGCAGCGCGCATGCGTTCGATCGCGGCGTCGCGCTCTTGCAGCTCGGCCTGAAGATCGCCGACGCGCAAGCGCAATTCGTCCGCCTGCTGGGCCGAGCTCGGCCGATCGTTGTAGCTGTCGCCGACGAACACGCCCTGCTTGGCGGCGTTGAGCTCGACCGACGCCTCTTCGAGGTTTTCGCGCGCGCTCGCCTCGCCCTCGGCGGCGACGATCTTGTCGCGCCGCAGGCGGTCGAGCTCCGCCGTCGTCGCCACGCCGGAGTTGGCGAGCGCGGCGACGCGAATGAAAGCGGCGTCGGCCTCTTCGGCTTTGGCCGCGGCCGCGGCGACGTCATGGCCGAGCGCGGCGACTCGCGCGCCGATCTGGAGAATGCGCCCCTGCGCGAATTGCTGCGTCTGCCGTTCGAGGTCGGCGAGGGTCGCCTGCGCCAACGCGAGCCGCTGCGCGAGCGCGGGCCGCTCGTCCTCCATTTCGCCGAGCCGGCGGGAAAGGTCGTCGAGCCGGCTGCGGTCGGCCTTGTCGTCGCGGATGCGCAGCGCCGGCGCGCCCTTGTCGGCCGACCACGCCTTGAATTCGTGCGGCGCGGCCGAGACGACGCCGTCGATCGGCGAACGCACCGTGACGATGCGCGAATTGACCACCGCCTCGACGCTGGCGGCGACGAGCAACGTCTGCAACGGCATCCAGCCGAAGACCACCAGGAGGGCGAGCCCGAGGCCGATCTTGACGAGGCGGTGGCCGGAAACGCGCGACAAGAGGCTGCGAGGCGCCGCCTCGAGCGCCTCTAGCGCCCGCTTGGATTCGAGCGGCGCCGGCGCAGCTTCGCCGGGGCGGGCCCGGGCGTCCTCGAAAGCGTGATGAAGCGCGGCCTGCATCCGGCGAACGTCGAATTCGGTGTCGGCCGCCGCAGCCGCTTCGGCGGTCGCGGCGCCCGCGCCGAAGGGCGCACGATCGAGGCTTCGTTCGCACGGCTCCGGGGCGGGGACAAAGACCGCAGGCTTGCTCGACGTCGGACTGCTCATGACAAATCCACGTTGGCGAAGTTGTGGCGATTAACTCGGCGGCGACCGCTGGCGCGAGCTTTTGCTTGCCCAAACGTAAGTCGACGAACCGTAATTTCTCGAAGTTAACGCGTGTTTGCCATATTGTCGCGGGTCGCGAATTCGGCGGTTATGGTAAAGGAAGTCTTGGCGCCGAGCCTTGTTAAACGTGCTCCACCGCGACCACGCCGCTCACCGCCTTCAGCGCGCCGGCGAGCGCGCCGGTCACCGCGTAGCGGCCGGGCAGTTTCACTTCGACTTCGCCCTCGCGGGGCCCGAGCATCACCACCAGCCAGACTTCGCCCTCGCCGTGCGCGCTCAGGCGCGTCGCGATCGAGGCGAGGGGGGCTTCGTCGCGCACGAACACGCGCAGGCCCTTCTGCACCTTGGCGGCGGCTTCGTTCGAGCGACTCGACCTGGACGATGCGCGCGCGCACCTCCTCGCCTTCGGCGCTCGCCTGCAAGGTCACCAGCACGTCGGCGCCTTTTTCGAGGAGATCGCGGTATTGCGCGAGGCCCTCCTGGAAGAGGATCGCCTCGTATTGGCCCGAGGGGTCGGAGAGCTGGACGACGCCGAGCTTCGAGCCGCTCTTGGTGCGCCGTTCGTAGCGGTCGATGACGCTCGCCCCCAACCGCGCGGTGGAGGCGCCGCCGCGAACGGCGCGCGCGAAATCCGCCCAGCGCGTCGCGCGCAGCCGCTTCAGCGCCGGCTCGTAAGCTTCCAACGGGTGGCCGGAGAGGAAGAAGCCGACGGCCTCGAATTCGCGCCGCAGCCGATCGGCCGCCGGCCACGAGTTGGCGCGAACCTTGAGCGGCGGGCTGTCGACTTCGCCGAACAGCGCGTTCTGGCCCGCCGCCCGCTCCACGGCGTGGCGATGGGCGAGCGCGAGCATCGGTTCGATCGCGGCCGATGCGATCGCGCGGTCGGCCTCCAGTTCGTCGAAGGCGCCGGCGGCGGCGAGACTCTCCAGCGCCTTCTTGTTCGCGCCGCGTGGATCGACGCGGCGCGCGAAGTCGCTCAAGGACGCGAACGGCCGCTTCCCGCGCGTCTCGACGATCGACGCCGCTTGGGCTTCGCCGACGCCCTTGATGGCGCTCAAGGCGTAGGCGATCGAGGGCGCGCCCGCCGCGTCGAGCCGCACGTCGAAATCGACGTCGGAGCCGTTGATCGCCGGCGGCGCCACCTTGATGCCCAGTCGCAGCGCCTCGGCGCGAAACTCCGCGAGCTTGTCGGTGTTGGATTTGTCCAGCGTCATCGACGCGGCGATGAATTCGGCGGCGCAGTTGGCCTTGAACCACGCCGTCCAATAAGCGATCAGCGCATAGGCCGCGGCGTGGCTCTTGTTGAAGCCGTAGTCGGCGAACTTGGCGAGCAGGTCGAAGATCTCGTCGGCCTTGGCCTTGGTCAGCCCGCGCTCCAGCGCGCCCTTGACGAAGCGCGCGCGCTGCGCGTCCATCTCCGACTTGATCTTCTTGCCCATCGCGCGGCGCAGCATGTCCGCTTCGCCCAGCGAATAACCGGAGAGATCGCGCGCGATCTGCATCACCTGTTCCTGATAGATGATGACGCCGAAGGTCTCGCGCAGCGTCGGCTCCATTTTGGGATGGATGTAGTCGGGCGCCTCGTGGCCGAGCTTGCGCGCGCAATAGGTGGGGATGTTGGCCATCGGGCCGGGGCGGTAGAGCGCCACCAGCGCGATGATGTCCTCGAAGCGGTCGGCGCGCATTTCCACCAGCGCCTTGCGCATCCCCGCGCTTTCCAGTTGGAACACCCCGACGGTCTCGCCGCGCCCGAGCATCTCGTAGGTCTTCCGATCGTCGAGCGGGATCTTGCCGAGCTCGGCGGCGATCCCGCGCCGCGCGAGCAGGTTTTGCGCCTTGCGTAGCGTCGTCAGCGTCTTGAGGCCGAGGAAGTCGAACTTGACCAGGCCCGCCGGCTCGACCCATTTCATGTTGAACTGCGTCGCCGGCATCTCCGACTTGGGGTCGCGATAGAGCGGCACCAGCTCGACCAGCGGCCGGTCGCCGATGACGACGCCCGCGGCGTGCGTCGAGGCGTTGGAATAGAGCCCCTCCAGCCGCTCGGCGATCGCCAGCATCTTGGCGACCTTGGGGTCGGCGCTCGCCGCCTCCTGCAGGCGCGGCTCGTCGGCGACCGCCTGTTTGAGCGTCACGGGCTTGGCCGGGTTCTGCGGCACAAGCTTGGCGAGCTTGTCGACTTGGCCGAGCGGCATCTCCAGCACCCGGCCGACGTTGCGCATCACGCCGCGCGCGAGGAACGAGCCGAAGGTGATGATCTGCGCGACGCGATCCTCGCCGTAGCGGCGGCGCACGTAGGCGATCACTTCGTCGCGCCGGTCCTGGCAGAAGTCGATGTCGAAGTCCGGCATCGAGATGCGCTCGGGGTTGAGAAAGCGCTCGAACAACAGGCCGAAGCGGATCGGATCGAGATCGGTGATGGTCAGCGCGTAGGCGACCAGCGAACCCGCGCCCGAGCCGCGGCCCGGCCCGACGGGAATGCCTTGCGCCTTGGCCCATTTGATGAAGTCGGAGACGATGAGGAAGTAGCCGGGGAACTTCATCCGCACGATGACGCCGAGCTCGAATTCGAGCCGCTGGCGGTAGTCCTCGATGGTGTGGCCCGGCGCGCAGCCGTAGAGGCCAAGCAGCCGTTCGAGGCCTTCGGCGGCTTGGCGGCGCAGCTCCTGCTCCTCGTCGACCGCGGCGCCGTCGGAAGCGGAAAAGTGCGGCAAGATGGGCTTGCGCGTCAATGGACGATAGGCGCAGCGCATCGCGATCTCGACGCTGTTGTCGGTCGCCTCCTTCAAGTCGGCGAACAGCGCGAGCATTTCCGCGCGGCTCTTGAAGCGATGCTCCGGCGAAAGGCGGCGCCGCTCGGGGGCGGCGACGAGCGCGCCTTCGGCGACGCAGAGCAGCGCGTCCTGCGCTTCGTAATCGTCGGGATGAGCGAAGTAGGGCTCGTTGGCGGCGACCAGCGGCAGCCCTTGGGCGTAGGCGAGATCGATGAGGGCCGGCTCGACTGCGCGCTCGCTCTCCAGCCCGTGGCGCTGGATTTCGACATAGAGGCGGGAGTCGAACCGCGCGGCGAGGCGCTTGAGGCGCGCCGCGGCGACGTCGGCGAGGCCGAGCGCGAGCGCGCGGTCGATCGGCCCCGCCGGCCCGCCAGTGAGCGCGATGAGGCCGTCACCCTCTCCGAGAGCGTCAAAGCCGATATGCGGCTCGTCGCCGTCCTTGGGATCGAGCCAAACGCGCGAGGCGAGCCGCATCAGCGCGCGATAGCCGGCTTCGTTCTGCGCGATGAGGACCAGCGGCGCGCGCGCGGCCCGCGTGTCCGCAAGGCGCGAGGCGGGCGCCGGCGCGTCGGCGAAATCGACCGTGAGCTGCGCGCCGATGATCGGCTGCACCCCCGACTTGGCGAGCTTTTCCGAGAACTCCAGCGCGCCGAACAGGTTGTTGGAATCGGTGATCGCGAGCGCCGGCATCGCGTCGGCCTTGGCGAGCTTGGCCAACGCCTCGATGCCGAGCGCGCCCTCGCGCAGCGAAAAGGCGCTGTGCACGTGCAGATGCACGAAACCGACGGCTTTGAGAATCGACGAATCCATGGTGGCTCCGTCGCCATTGTGCCCGCTCGGCGCCGCGCGGTCGAGGGCGAGGCGACGGCTTTACGGGGAAAACGAAGCGCCTCGCCTCGATCGCGAAATTATTAACGCTGCTCGCAAGGGGAAGTTTAACGGCGCTGCCGCACAATCGGCGCGGGAAAGAAAGGCGCGAACGGGGCGACGCCATGTCGGGGCAGGAGGTTGTATTCGGCAAGCGCGGCGCGCCGGCCAAGCGAGCGCCGGCGCGGCGCGAAGCGCCCTCGCCGGCTTTCCTCGCCGCGAGCGAGGCCGCGCGGGCCGCCTTCCTCCATAGCGACTCCGATCGGGAAACGGCCGCCGAGCCTGCGCCGCCGCGTTCTTCCGCGGCGCGCGACGAGGAAGCCGACATACGGCGCTTCATCGGCGCGAACTGGCCTCGCTACCGCGATCTCTGGCTCACGATGAAGGACGCGCCAGCCCTCGCGCCGAGCCGCTGCTACCCGGCGGCCGCGTTCACCGGCCTTTGGCTGCTCTATCGCCGGCGCTATGGGCTCGCATTCACAGTGATGGCGCTGCAATTCGGCGTCACGTTCGCCGCTCCGGAGTTCGGCGCGCTGATCGATCTTGCACTCGAGTTCATTTTCGGGCGCTACGGCAAGGCGATGGTGGTGCGCGCCAGCCTCGCCGTGATTGCCAAGGTCCGCGGCGAATGCGGCGCAGCCGACGAAATCGACGTCCGCATCGCGCGGGCGGGCGGGACAAGTCTCGTCGCCCCGATCGCCGGCGCGCTTTTCGCCTTCTGGCTGGTCATCGCCGCGAGCGGCGAGGCGGCCGGCCAGGGCGGCGCGCTTCTCGGCGCGCTTCTCGGGGTGAAGTTCTGACGCGTGACGCTCGGCCCGAGAGCGGCGAACTACCTCCTGTCCGCCTCCCAATCCCACCTTTGGCGTTTGACGTTCCAAGCTCGGCCTTCCATATGCGAGCCGTAGATTCGACCTTCTCGCACGCTGAATCCGCGGTTTGTTTCCATGGAAATCGCGGCGCCATGCTGTCTCCAACTGCCGTTGGTAAAGTAGCCGTCCGGAGACTTGTAATCCATTTCTCCATTGGACTGGAAAGTGTACTCGTAGTAATCGCCACGAGAGTCCGTTCCAGCCCAAGTCGTTCCTGCGACGTTTACGATCGGATAACTGCCGCGGACGGCGTAGCCGTTGTTGGCGTTACAGGAACTCACGCAGGCTCCGGCGGTCACCGTTAACGCGAGTATTGCCAATCGTTTGGACAGAGCTCTCATGGTGTGCCGTTTCCTTTCCCGTTGGCGAACGATGGCGTTCGAACGACGCCGGCCAACAACGCCGCCGCCAAAATCCCTTCAGCGGCGGCCGGAACTGGCCGACGGGCGGTTCACTCGAGCGGCGACTTTCGTTGCGCGAACGGTCGCCGTGCTTACGCCGTTGAAATTGACCTCGGCGATGCGCGTTGGCAACACATTTCGCGCGTCGAGCCGTCGCTTCGCGATCACGCCCGGCAACTCGCTCGCCTTCCGACGGATCGGCCTCGTCGCGTCGCGGCGCCCCGCGACAAATTACCTCTTCGACTTGCGTCGTAGCGCCTCGGGCGTCTAAAGCGTCTGCGCAAGTCCATCGCGGCGCGCCGCGCATGAGAGGTTCAAAGGGAGAAAGACGCATCATGTCGCACAAGATTCTCGTCGCGCAGGGAGGCGGGCCGACCGCCGTCATCAATCAATCGCTGGCCGGCGTCGCTCTCGAGGCGCGGCGCTTTTCCTCGATCTCGCGCGTCTACGGCGCGGCGCGCGGCGTGCGCGGCGTCATCGAGGAAGATCTGTTCGACCTCAGCCAGGAAACCACCGCCAATCTCGAGGCGGTTGCCGCGACGCCCGCCGCGGCGCTCGGCTCGACGCGCGACAAGCCCGACCTCAAGTATTGCCAGGAGATCTTCAAGGTTCTCAAGGCGCACGAAATCGACACGTTCTGCTACATCGGCGGCAACGATTCCTCGGACACCGTTCGCATCGTCGCCGAGGAGGCGCAAAAGGGCGGCCACGCGCTGCGCGCGATCCACATCCCCAAGACGATCGACAACGATCTCGTCGGCTTCGACCACACGCCGGGCTTTCCCTCGGCGGCGCGGTTCGTCGCGCAGGCCTTCATGGGCGCCAATCTCGATAACGCCGCGCTGAAGGGCGTCTATTGCGCCGTCGTCATGGGCCGCCACGCCGGCTTCCTCACCGCGGCCGCGGCGCTCGCGCGCAAATACCCGGACGACGGCCCGCACCTGATCTACCTGCCCGAGCGCACCTTCGTCGTCGACAAGTTCCTCGCCGACGTGAAGGCGGTCTACGAGAAGTATGGCCGCTGCGTCATCGCCGTCTCCGAAGGCATTCACGACGAAAACGGCGCTCCCATCATCACCAAGCTCTCCAGCACGGTGGAGAAGGACGCGCACGGCAACGTGCAGCTCTCGGGCACCGGCGCGCTCGCCGACCTCCTGTGCGAGGAGATCAAGACCAAGCTCGGCATCAAGCGGGTGCGCGGCGACACCTTCGGCTATCTCCAGCGCTCGTTCGTAGGCTGCGTCTCCGACGTCGATCAGCGCGAAGCGCGCGAAGTCGGCGAGAAGGCGGTGCAATACGCGGTGTGGGGCCAAGGCAACGGCTCGGTGGCGATCCGCCGGGTCGCCAATTACGCCGTCGACTACCCGCTCATCGCGCTCGAATCCGTGGCCGGCAAGACCCGGGTGATGGAGGACGAATTGATCGCGCCGGCGGGTAACGACGTGACGGCCAAGTTCTTCGACTATTTGCGCCCGCTCGTCGGCTCGGATCTGCCCGACGTCTCGCGGCTGCGCGCGGGCAAGGTCGCCAAGGTGTTGAAGTAGACGGGCCGCAAGATCTCCCTCGCTCGCTCTGGGCGAATTCTGTGCATTCGCCGGGGGAGCGGGGTTGTGACGCGCTTCACCCGCCGGCCTGGTCGAGCCGCAGGGCGCGCAGCGCGAGCTTCGCGGTGAGGCCCTGAACCAGCACCGAGAACGCGACGACGCCGAACGCGCCGACCAGGATGTCGTCGCGGTGGGGCGTGGCCGGCGGCAGGGCGAGGGCGAGCGCGAGCGCGAGGGCGCCGCGCAGCCCGCCCCACCACAGGAAGTGTTGCTGGGGCCACGAGAGCGCCCAGCGCGAACGCGCGAAGGCGAACGAGATCGGGTAAACGGCCGCCGCCCGGCCTGCCAGCGCGAGCGCGACAATGACGGCGAGCGCGCCGAAGGTCTGCGTCGGCGTCGCCGCCAGCGCGAGCCCGATCAGCAGGAACACCAGCGAATTGGCGACGAAGGCGGCGAATTCCCAGAATTCGACGACGAAGGCGCGTCCCTGGGAGGTGAGCGCGAAGCGATCCGCCTCGCCCGCGAGCACGCCGAGATTGCCCATGAGCAGTCCGGCCGAGACGGTCGCGAGCACCCCCGAGGCGCCGATTCGCTCGGCGATCAGGAACGAGCCATAGGCGGCGACCGCGGTCAGCGCGGTCTCGACGAGATGGTCGCTGGTGCGCCCGGCGAGCAGGATCGCGATTCCGGCGACGACGAGGCCGACGACGACCCCGCCGCCGCCGATCAGCAGCGTCTGGCCGAGAATGCCGAGCGGCGTCGGCGCGCTCGCCGCCGCGCCGAGCGAGGCGACGACCAGCGTGAACAGCAGCGCCGCGACGCCGTCGTTGATCAGGCTCTCGCTCTCGATGACGAGCCGCAGGCGGCCTTTGACGCCGGTCTCGCGCAACAGCGCGATGACGGCGATCGGGTCGGTGGCCGCGATGAGGGCGCCGAAGGCGAACGACGGCCCGGCGGGCCAGCCGAGCAGCGCCATCAATCCCGCCGCGACGACGGCGGCGCAAAGCGCGACGCCGAGCGTGGCGAGCGCGAGGACTGGGGCGAGATCGCGCCGGAGTTCGTTCCAGGGAATGCTGATCGCGGCTTCGAACAGCAGCGGCGGCAGGATCACGTCGAAGATGACGTCGTGCGTCAGCGTCACGCCGACGTCGACGCGCGCCAGCGCCAAGCCGAGCCCGGTCAGGACCAGCCCTACGGTATAAGGCAGGCGCAGCCGGCGCGCGAGGATCGCCACCACCATGGCGACGCCGAGCAGTTCGATGGTGGGTCCGAGCACGAGGTCCATGCGCCAATCTAGCCGGACGCCGGCGAAAGCGGAACGGCGCGCAACGCGGAATCGGCGCTTCACGCCGTCGCAGGAATTTCGCAATGTCTTGCAATGCTCGGTCCTGAAAGGATGGCGAGCGATGGATCAAACACAGTGGAGCGCGGTCGACGCCTATTTCGTCGAAAAGATCGGCGCGTCGGACGCGGCGCTGGAGGCGGCGCTGGCGGCCAACGCGGCGGCGGGCCTGCCGGCGATCGACGTTTCCGCGCCGCAGGGCAAACTGCTGCATCTGCTCGCCCGCTTGTCCGGCGCGCGCAAGGTGTTGGAAATCGGGACTCTGGGCGGCTATTCGACGATCTGGCTCGCGCGCGCCGTGCCGGCCGACGGCGTGGTCGTGACGCTCGAGGCGGTTCCCGCTCACGCCGAGGTCGCGCGCGCCAACATTGCGCGCGCCGGCCTCGCCGATCGGGTGGACATCCGCGTCGGCGCGGCGCTCACTTCGCTGCCGCGCATCGCGCAGGAAGGGCGCGGCCCGTTCGATTTCATCTTCATCGACGCCGACAAGCCGAACAATCCGGAATATCTCGCCTGGGCGCTGCGGCTGGCGCGGCCGGGCGCGGCGATCGTCTGCGACAACGTCGTGCGCGAGGGCGCCGTCGTCGACGGCGCGGCCACGGATGCGAGCGTTCAGGGGATCCGGCGTATGTTCGACGCGATGGCGAAGGAGCCGCGTCTGAGCGCGACCGCGATTCAGACCGTCGGCGTCAAGGGTTGGGACGGATTCGCCATCGCCATGGTCGAGCGAACCTGACTGCCGGCGCGCGTCGTGCCTCAGCCTATTTGGCCGCGAACAACGGCGCGCCCGCTTGCAAGAATCGTTCGGGGTCCACCGGCTCGCCGTCGACGCGCACTTCGTAGTGCAGATGCGGGCCGGTCGAGCGGCCGGTCGAGCCGAGGCGGCCGAGAACCGCGCCGGCCTTCACCTCCTGGCCTTCCTCGACCAGAATTTCCGACATATGGCCGTAGCGGGTGGCGAGGCCGTTGCCGTGGTCGATTTCCACCATATTGCCGTAGCCGCCCATCGGCCCGGCATGGACGACGCGGCCGGCCGCGGTGGCGTGGATTTCCGACCCGTACTCTTGCACCAGATCGACGCCGGGGTGCAGGGCGGCGAGGCCGAGGAACGGATCGCGCCGATAGCCGAACGGCGAGGAGACCGTGGCGTCGCCGATCAGCGGCGCCCGCACCGGCAGGATCGGCATCAGCCGGCTCAGGCGATCGGCGGAGGCGACGTCGCGCTCGGTATGCGCGAGTTCTTTGTCGAACGCGGGGGCGTTGGCGTCGACCGAAACGGGTATGAACGGCCCGCCGACGCCGCCCTTGGTCGGCGGAGCGACCAGCGAGTCGGCCGAGAGTCCGGTTTGCGCGACCACCGCCTCCAGACGATCTGCGCTACGGCGCGCGGTCGTATCGATCTTGTCGAGCGCGGCGGTCTGCTTTCGCTCCATCCGGTCCAACGAATAGGCGATCAGACTGAGGCGCGCGGATGCGCCCAGGGCGGGATTGTCGGCGGCCGCCGCGAGGTCGGCGAGCGCATTGCCCTCGGCGGCCGTCTGCGGGATCATGCTGACGTGCTCGCCCGGTTGCTCGACCGGGCGCGGCTTGGGCGCGCTCGGCGGGGCCAATGTCGGCGGCTGCGGCGCAAACGCCTGCGTCGACGGATCGATGACGCTGTCCGAGACGCCGAGCGGGCTCGCCACGCCGATCGCCGAAAGCGCGGCGGCGGGCGCTTTGGCGACGCTCGCGACGCGCGGGCGCGTCTGCGCGGCGGCGAGGACGTCGCGCGAGGCTTGGTCGACCAAGGCGGAGACGATCGAACCGCGTTGCTCGAGCTGCGCCTGGCGGGACAGCAGTTCGTGAACCTTGCCCTCGAAGGAGTTTTGATCGAGCAACTGCCGGCTGGCCACGCGGTCGAGTTCGGCGCGCGCCGCGGCGAGGCGATCCTCGTAGGCGTATTGCATTTCGGCCTGACGGGCGGCCAAGGCGCCGAGCATGTCGTCGCGAAACGCGACATAAAGCATTGCCGCGCCGCCCCACAGCAAGGAGATCGCGAACACCGCAATCAGCGACCATAGCGCGAACGGACGCACCGCGACCGTGCGGATATTTTCGCCGCTCGCGCGAGAGAAAAAATACTGCGACCGCGGCGCTTTCGGCCGCGGGCGGGAACTTCGCAAAGACATGCGCCCACACGCTCCGACCCCGAACACGCGGGGCGACCCAAGGCGCGATTACACCTCATTAGGGTTAACCGTTGGCAAACGGCGCTCACATCGCCTCGGCGGCCGCCAGAACCTCCTCGGCGTGGCCGGGCACCTTCACCTTGCGCCAAACGCGCGCGACGCGACCTTTGGCGTCGATGAGGAAAGTCGTGCGCTCGACCCCCATGTATTTGCGGCCGTACATGCTCTTTTCGCGCCAGACGCCATAGGCTTCGAGCGTCGCCTTGGATTCGTCGGCGGCCAGGGTCAGCGATAGAGCGTGCTTACGCTTGAACTTGCCGTGGCTGGCGGCGCTGTCCGGGGAAACGCCGACGACGACGGCGCCGGCCGCGTCGAACTTGGCGCGCAGGGCGTCGAAAGCGATGGCCTCGGCGGTGCACCCCGAGGTATCGTCCTTGGGATAGAAATAGAGGACGACCGTCTTGCCCCTGAAACGGCTCATGGAGACGCTTCCGCCGTCGTCGGCGGATAGTTCGAATTGCGGAGCCACGTCGCCGATGTCCAAATTTTTGACCATTTCGTCCTCGTTTGAGCCACTTTCATCGGCCATGTGCCGTCGGGCCGATCTCGGGGGCGACCAAGCGTCAGATTGACCCGCGGTCGCCGCCGGTTCAAGAGCTTAGGCGGGCCCGGCGTCGATTCTCGGCGCGTGGCGAGGGGAGACCGGAGCGCATCGCGCGACTTTGGCCCGCCTGGGCCAAATTACCGAGTTCATTGATCTGATCGGTCAAACAAACGGAGACGTCACAGGGTTGGTCGACCGAATCGACGCAGCGACACGGTCCAAGGCCCGAGCGGCGATGCAGCGCCTGCTGCTCAGCGGGCAGGGGCGGACACTGCCTTGCTCCTGGCGGGCGGTTGCGGCGCGCCGCTGCGGCGGCGTCTTGTTGGGGCTTTGTGCGCTCGCCGTCGTCGTGACGTCGGTGGCGATCGGCGGCTTTCTCCTCCTGCTCGCCTTGGGCCCGATCAACGTCGAGAGCCTGAACCCGCGCATCGCCCAAAGTCTGGAAGAACGTCTGGGAGCGCGCTACGCCGTCGCGATCGGCCCCACTTACCTCATGAGCATGAAAGGCGGCGTCGGGCTCGGCTTCGGCGGCATCGTCATTCGCGACCGCGCCGGCCGCGTCGTCCTTTCCGCGCCTAGCGGCCGGGTCGGCCTCGATGCGCTTTCGCTGCTCGGTCTCCAGGTCAAAGTGCGACGGCTGGAACTCGACGGTCTCGATCTGCGCTTGCGCTTGCGACCCGACGGCGCTCTTTCGATCGCGGCCGCGGCGGACCCGACCGCGGCGACCATCGAGCTTCCCGCGCCTGCTCCGTCTCAATCGGAGCCGACCTCCGCGGCGCCCGACTTCGGCTTGGTCGCGTTCCGGATCATCGACGCGATGACGGGAGCGAGCCAAGCGCTCGACCGCGTCGAACTGACCCGTGGCCATCTTGAGCTCGAGAACGAGGCGCTGGGCAAGAAAACCGTCTACGACGATCTGCTGCTCTCTTTCGACAAGAAGCAGGATGCGGCGACGATCCGCGTCTCGGCGCGCGGTCCGGCGGGACGCTGGTCGGTCGACGCGACGGCGGTTGGCGGCGACGCCCGCGAGGTGTCCCTGGCCGCGCGCGATCTCAGTCTCGACGACGTGCTGCTCATGCACGCGAGCCACCTGCCGTTCGACGCCGATATGCCGATTTCGTTCAAGATCGACGCGCGCCTTGCGGCCAATTCGGCGATTCAAGCCCTGCAAGGACGGTTCGCCCTCGGCGCAGGCTATTTCAAGCTCGACGACCCCGATCACGAACCGTTCCTCGTCGACGAGGCGACCGGGGACATCGCCTGGGACGCGGCGGCGCGGCGCTATCGCTTCAGCAATCTGCAATTGTTGTCCGGCGCGACCCACATCTTCGCCGCGGGCTGGCTCGCGCCGCCGACGCAGGCGCAGGCTGCGTGGCTCAGTCATTTCGAATCCGACGACACGGTGTTTGCGCCGGAGCGGCCCGGCGAGAAGCCGATCGTCTTCGATCAGGCCGTGTTCGATGCGCGCTTTGTGCCGCAGGAATCGCGATTCGTTCTCGATCGGCTGGCGATCCACGGACCGAATGTGAACGGCGCTGCGAGCGGCGAAACCGTCGCGGTCGACGGGGGGACGACGCTCAAGCTCAATTTTCAGGTCGGCCCGAGCGCCGTGGTCGACATTCTTCGGCTATGGCCGAGCTTCATCAACGCCGACGCACGCGCCTGGTGCCTGGAGCACATTCGCGGCGGACAAGTGGTCGCCGGCTCGATGAACGTGGACTGGGACGCCGCCGCATTCGACGCGGCGGCCCATAAGCGCGCCGTTCCGCGCGACAGCGTGCACGGCGAGTTTTCGACGCGCGGAACGGTCGTCGACTTGCTGCCGGGCATTCCCGCGTTGACAGGTCTCGACGCCAGCGGCGTCATAACCGGCCGCGACTTCACCGCCGGCGCGAAAAGCGGCGTCATCGAACTTTCGCCGAGCCGGCGCATCCAGGTCGCGGACATTTCCTATTTCGTTCCCGACACCACACCCGCGCCGATCGTGCCCGCTCGCGCCGGCGCGCGTCTGCAGGGCGGCGCCGACGCGCTCGCCGATCTCTTGAACCGCGACGCGCTGAAGCGCTACGCGGGCTTGAGCGTCGATCCCGCCACCGTCAAGGGCCAATTCGAGGGCAATCTCGCGCTCGATCTGAAATTGGGAAAAACGGTTCGGCCCGAAGACAATCAGTTTCGCGCCGATGGGACTTTGACGAATTTTCGCGTCGACAAGTTTCTTGCCAGCGAACGACTCGAGCAAGCGTCTCTGTCCGTTCTGGCCGAACACGGCAATCTGAAAATCGCCGGCCAAGGCCAGATGTACGGAGTGCCGGTCGCTGTCGATCTGACCAA
The DNA here is from genome assembly GCA_963759955.1 of uncultured Alphaproteobacteria bacterium. GTDB lineage: Bacteria > Pseudomonadota > Alphaproteobacteria > Rhizobiales > Beijerinckiaceae > Roseiarcus. The sequence goes on along the minus strand of CAVXCA010000065.1, from coordinate 170,205 downwards.
AGGCGCCGCCGACGAAGGTTCGGTCGCGTTGTCGCTTTCGTTGGACAACGCCGCGCGCGCCAAGCTCGGTTTCCCCGCCGCCGCAATGCTGAACGGCGCGATGGGCGTGCGCATCAAGGCCCCGCTGTCCAAATCGAGCGCCGAAATCGAGGTCGATCTCACTCATGTCGCGATCGAGAGTCCGCAGACGGGGACGCTGAAGGCGGCGGGCAAACCCGGCAAGGCGACGTTCAGCCTCAAGCCGGACGCCGACGGCCAGGACGTCGCGGTCAATGCGATCGCGGTCGATGCGGGCTCGGTCGCCATTAGGGGGACGGCGGAACTGGCTGCGGACGGCGCCTTCAAGAGCGCCAAGCTGACGCAATTGCGGTTGTCCCCGGCCGACGAGTTGAAGGCCGATATCCAAAACGGAGAGACGGCCGTCAAGGCGACGGTGCGCGGCGCGGCGCTCGACGCCCGAGGCCTCGTCAAAGGCTTCCTTGGCGCCGGCGGGCCGTCGAGCGGCGGCGGCAAGGATATCGACCTTGACGTCAAGATCGCCAACGTGATCGGCGCCAATTCTCAATCGTTGGGCCAATTCGAGCTGATCGGCGCCTGGCGCGGCGGTGCGATGAGGACGATGCAGGCCAAGGCGCGCATCGGCGAAGGCGCGCTGACGGCGCAGCAAGACGAGTCCGGACGCTTGCACGCCCACGCCACCGATGCGGGCGCCCTGATCAAGTTCTTCGACTTTTACGGTCGCATGGAAGGCGGGACGCTCGACCTTGCGATGCAGGACGCCGAGGACGGCAGCCGCGGCAGCGCCAACGTCACCAATTTCGTGTTGCGCAACGAGCCTGCGCTGCGGCAACTCGTGGCGGCGGGACAGGCGCCGGTCGGCGGTCGGATTCGGATGGAGCAGGCTCCGATCGTCAATCCGGACACCGCGCGTTTCGAGAAAATGTCCGCCAGTTTCACCCGCGCGACCGGCCGTCTCGACTTGCGCGAAGCCGTCATCTTCAACAGCCAGATGGGGCTCACCACCCAGGGCTTCATCGATTATGGGCGCGATCGCGTCGATCTCAACGGGACCTTCGTGCCCGCCTATCAGGTCAACAGCCTGGTCACCCATATTCCCGTGGTCGGCACGCTGCTCGGCGGCGGCACTCACGAGGGCATTTTCGGAGTCAATTATCGCATCGTCGGACCGGCGAGCGGCCCGACGCTGAACGTCAATCCGCTTTCCGCGATGACCCCCGGCTTTCTGCGCAAGGTTTTCGGCGCCATCGACGGCACGACTCCGGCGCTCGGCGCGCCCTCGCAGACCGATGCGCCGCTGCAGATCGGCGAGTCGCCGCCGGCGGTGCGCTGAGCGCTTACACCGCGCGCAGCAGCACGTGCTTCTTGCGGCCGAGCGACAGCTTGACGATTCCCGAGCCGTGCAGCGCGTCGCGGCCGATCGTCGCCTTTTCGTCGCCGAGCGCGACGTCGTTGACGCGCAGGCCGCCGCCGCGAATCTGACGGCGCGCTTCTCCCGTCGAGGCGACCAGCCCGGCGCGCACGAATGCCGAGAGGGCGCCGAGGCCGGCGTCGAACTCCGCCGCCGGCACGTCGATCGTCGGCAGCGACTCGGCGAGCGCGCCTTCTTCGAAAGTCTTGCGCGCGGTGGTGGCGGCTTCTTCGGCGGCCTCGCGCCCATGCAACAGCGCAGTCGCCTCGTTGGCGAGGACCTTCTTGGCTTCGTTGATCTCGGCGCCGCCGAGCGCCTCCAGGGCGGCGATCTCCTCGAGCGGCAGCAGCGTGAACAGCTTGAGGAAGCGGCCGACGTCGGCGTCCTCGCTGTTGCGCCAGAACTGCCAGTAATCGTAGGGCGAAAGCAGCGCCGCGTCGAGCCAGACCGCGCCCGCCGCGGTCTTGCCCATCTTGGCGCCCGAAGCGGTGGCGATGAGCGGCGAGGTCAGCGCGTAGAGCTGCTCGGTTCCCAGCCGCCGGCCGAGATCGAGGCCGGTGACGATGTTGCCCCATTGGTCGGAGCCGCCCATTTGCAAGGTGCAGCCGTAGCGCCGATGAAGTTCTACAAAATCATAAGCTTGCAGGCACATATAGTTGAATTCTAAGAAAGAAAGTTCGTGCTCGCGCGCCAGGCGCAGCTTGACCGAGTCCATCGCCAGCATGCGATTGACCGAAAAATGCCGGCCGACGTCGCGCAGGAATTCGATGTAGTGGAGCTTGGCGAGCCATTCGGCGTTGTCGGGCATCGCCGCGTCGCGCGCGCCATCGCCGAAGCGCATGAAGCGCGAGAACACCTTGCGAATGCCGGCCTTGTTGGCCTCGATCTGCTCGACCGTGAGGAGCTTGCGGGTCTCGTCCTTGCCGGAGGGGTCGCCGACCATCGTCGTGCCGCCGCCCATCAGCGCGAGCGGCTTGCCGTCGGTCTCCTGCAGCCAGTGCAGCATCATGATCTGCAACAGCGAGCCGACGTGGAGCGAGGGCGCGGTGCAGTCGAAGCCGATATAGGCGACGAGCTCGCCGCTCGCAGCCTTGTCGTCGAGGCCGGCGAGGTCCGAGCATTGATGGACGAACCCGCGCTCGACGAGGATGCGCAGGAAATCGGATCGGGGCTGAAACGCGTCGCTCACCGTAAGGCTCCTCGGCCGGAACTTGGGGCAGACGTTTAGGATCGCGGCGGCGGATATGCAACCGGCGCTCGCGCGCGCTCACTCTTGCCTCGAGATCGGAGGCGAAGCAGTTTGCGCTCGAAGGGAAGCGCGAAGCGAGCCGACGCGAGAGAAGGGGCGCACGAAATGAACGATCTCGACGCGATCATTTTGTCGCACACGCGCGCGGAATGGCGAAAGGTCGCGATGACCGCCTGGCTGAAGCCGCATAGTTTGATCAGGATACGCGCTGATTCGGAGACCATGAAATGAAGACCGTCGCCATACTGAGCTTTGTCGCGCTCTCGCTTTGCGCGTGCGCGAGTCCCCGCGACACCCGCATGGCGGGCGGCGCTGCGATCGGCGGAGTCGGGGGCGCCGTCGTAGGCGGCCCGGTCGGCTTGGTCGTCGGCGCCGGCGCCGGCGCGCTGGTGGCCGATCAGACCCGGCCGCACCACGCCGCGGCGCATTGCCATTACAGCGAAGCGCTCGGCCGGCGCGTCTGCCATTACGATTGATGCTGACCGCGACGGAGACGCCCGTCCTTGACTCTACCTCGGGATGGGGCATCACGGGCGGCGGCGCTTCCGACCGGCGCCGTGACCCCGAGCGCCGCCGCCCATGCCCGCCCGCCCCAGCGAAGACGAACTCATCGCGCGCTATTTCGCGCCACTCGCCGGCCCAGGCGGGCTCGGCCTCAACGACGACGTCGCGCTGCTGACGCCGCCGCCGGGCCGGGAGCTCGTGCTCACCACCGACGCGCTGGTCGCGGGCGTGCATTTCTTCGCCGACGATCCGGCAGGCGCCATCGCGCGCAAGGCGCTGCGCGTCAATCTCTCCGATCTCGCCGCCAAAGGCGCCGAGCCCATCGGCTTCTTGCTCGATCTCGCGCTGCCCGCCGGCTGGACCGCGCCCTGGCTCGAAGCCTTCGCCGCCGCGCTCGGCGAGGACGCGGCGCATTACCATTGCCCGCTGCTCGGCGGCGACACCGTGAAGACGCCGGGGCCGCTGACGCTGGCGATCACCGCGCTCGGTGCGGTCGACACCGGCCGCATGGCCGCGCGCGGCGGCGTCAGGCCAAGCGACCGGCTCTATGTCTCGGGCGCGATCGGCGACGCCGCGCTTGGTCTGCGGCTGCGGCTGGGGCAGGGGCCAGAACTCGCCGAAGCCCATCGGCGCTATCTGTTGGAGCGATATCTCCTGCCACAACCGCGCCTGGCGTTGGCGCCGGCTATGGCGGCTCACGCCGACGCCGGCATGGACGTCTCCGACGGCTTCGTCGGCGATCTCAAGAAAATGTTGCGCGTCAGCGGCGTCACGGCGCGCGTCGAACTCGCGCGGCTGCCGCTTTCGCCCGCCGCCCGCGCGGCGATCGCGGCCGATCCCGCGCTGTTCGAGATTGCCGCGACGGGCGGCGACGATTATGAACTGATCGCCGCGGTGGCGCCGGAGAAAAGCGCCGCGTTCGAAGCGGCGGCGGCCGCGGCCGGCGTCGCCGTGACTCCCGTCGGCGAGGCCTCCGCCGGCGACGGGCCGCCGCGTTTCATCGGCCCCGACGGGCGCGAGGCGACGTTCCGGCGCGGCGCCTTCAGTCATTTCTGACCCGGGGCCTAAACGAGGATATTAGAGATGATCGTCGATGAGCGCTCCCTGACGACCCGCTTCCTCGTCGCTTGCGCGCTGGCGCGCACGGCGGGCGAAATCGCCAAGCTGCGCTTCACCCATCGCGAATCCTTCACGGTCGGCTTCAAGGGCCCGCAGGACTACATCACCGAGGTCGACGGCGAGGTCGAGCGTCTGATCGCGACCAAGCTGCACGAGACGTTTCCCGGCGACGGCTTCATCGGCGAGGAGGCGGAGGGCCGCGTCGGCCAGCCCGGAGCGCCGATCTGGGTGGTCGATCCGATCGACGGCACCTCGAATTTCGCTCGCGGCGCGCCGCATTTCTGCGTCTCGATCGCGGCCGTGCTCGAGGGCGAGGTCGAGATCGGCGTGATTTACGATCCGATGGTCGACGAATTGTTCGCCGCGCGGCGCGGTGCGGGCGCGACGCTGAACGGCGCCGCCATGCGCGTCTCCGCGACGGACGATCTCAAAGCCGCATCGGTCGAGATCGGCTGGAACATGCGCACCAGCGCCGACGCGTTTCTCGGCCTGTTCGGCCGCGTCGTCAGAGCGGGGTCGGCGGTGTTGCGCTCGGGCTCGGGAGCGCTCGGCCTCGCCTATGTCGCCGCCGGACGGCGCGACGGCTATGTGGAGAACCATATCCACGCGTGGGACTGCCTGGCGGGAATCGCGCTGGTGCGCGAGGCGGGCGGCTACGTCAGCGACTTCCTCGCCGGCGAGGGCCTGCGCGAGGGCAATCCGCTTGTCGCCTGCGCGCCCGGCGTGAGGGACGCGTTGATCAAGACCGCGGCGATCAAGGGGCTCGTTCCTTGACGACAGGCAAGATCGCGCTGGCGCGCGCCGGCGCGCGCGCCATCATTGCACGCCACGGCGCGGAGGCGCGTTTCTGGAGCGTCGACGGGCGCGACCTCTTGTGGCCGGGCGATCCGGCGATCTGGGATGGGATCAGCCCGATCCTCTATCCCGTGGTCGGCTGGACGCGCGACGGCGCGCGCGTGGCGGGACGCCAATACGCTCTGGGCCTGCATGGATTTGCATTCGGGCAGGATTTCGAGGTCGAGGCGGCGCGCGGCGATTTCGTGCGCCTTGTGCTGGGCGACAATGATCAGACCCGCGCGGTCTATCCCTTCGCGTTTCGCCTGGCGGTCGAATATCGCCTCACCGCCGACGCGCTGGACATCGCCATCGAGGTCGAAAACCCCGGCGCCGAGCCGGCGCCGTACGCTTGCGGGCTGCATCCCGGCTTCCGCTGGCCCTTCGCCGGCGGGAAACGCGAAGGCGCCCGCGTGCGCTTCGAAAGGGAAGAGCCCGCCGAAGTTCCGGTGATCGCGCTGGGCGGCCTGATCGCAGCGGGAAAACGGCCGATTCCGCTGCGCGGCCGCGATCTTGCGCTGAGCGACGAACTCTTTGCCCACGACGCGCTGTGCTTCCTCGACCCGGCGAGCCGCTCGCTGCGTTTCGAGCAGACCAACGGCGCCGCGATCGAGATGGACTTTCGCGGCTTCGACCACGCCGCGCTATGGACCCGCCCCGGCGCGCCGTTCCTCTGCCTGGAAGCCTGGACCGGCTACAGCGACCCCGAGGGTTTTGCCGGCGATCTCTGGGAGAAGCCGTCGATGCGTACGCTCAAAGGCAGCGAGCGCGCCCGGCATGGCGCAAGCTACCGATTTTTCTCCGCGCCCTGAGGCGCCGGCGCTTCGCCTCGCGATCTGTGGATTCGCGTGTCGAGGCCGGCGCTCTCGTCGCCGCGCCGCTTCGCGCGTCCAGCGCGGCCCCCAGAGTTCGACGATAATGTCTACGCGAAAATCACTTCGACCTCGCCGCGATCTCGCCTTCTACGTACTTGTAAATATCTGGCGGCAATCGATTGGCCCCGGTGCTGACGAGCCACGCCTCGAATTGGCCGCCGGCGTCTCGATACCGGCGTTTCTGGCCGCTCCGATCCAGGGTGTCGACACCGCCCGAAGCGGATACGCGCACAGGCTTGCCCTGTTCCTGAAAATCTGCGCTTACGCTTCGGTAGCCGAGACCGTCGAATTCGCGCTCCTCGCCGTCGGATGCGCCCAGGGCGTCAAGTCGATGGAAAAGTTCCGCAACCAAGGATTCCGTCAGGGACCAAGTCGGACTGGGGCGACCGCTGAATACGTCGAGAGTGACAGAGGCGCTCGAGAATCTGGCGGAGCTTTGGTCAGTTGCGCTGGCTATGACTTGTAGCCCCAACAGCAGCAGTAAACTGGCAAGTGATAGTTGAGACAGCTTAGCCGATTTATGATACATCATAACGCTCATGGCGCAGCGGCTTTCTGACTTCGCGCAATCAACACATATCCGTAGAACTCGGTATAGGGTCCGCGATTGCAGGCGCCTGCAGCGGTAATCGCCGCTCCGGAAGAGTCCGCGTTTCGCGCCTCCGTGTCGCCCGGCTTGCGGCCACGGCAGTTTGGATGTTCGCGACGCCGGCGATAGTCCGCTCCGGGCCAAATCGCGAGGGCGACCTCGTGCGCGCCGTGGCGCTTGGCGGCGGCTGCGACGCCTGGGCGGGCCGCCTCCGCGATAAAGTACAAAAGTTAGCCGAACGCCATGCGATCGTCGGCGCGTAAGTCCAGACTTTGCGCGGCGTGCGTTTCGCCGCCAAGACTATGGCGCCATGGCCGTCGCCGTTTCAAAAGAATTCATCGGCGCAGCTTCTAAAGACGGGCCATTCCCTGTAGGGAGCCAGGCCGAAGTGTTTCGGCGGACAGCGTGCGGCGACTTTCGCCGTGCGAGAGGGGAACCTACAAAATGAAAACGACCATAGCGGCGATCGCCATTTTGCTCGGGGGGCTGAGCGTGGCCGAGGCGCAATCCGACATGTCTTGCGCCGACCTCTTGAAGACCAACGCGCAGATCGACGACGCGACGAAGGCCGAAGTGGCCAAGGACCCGGCGGCCGCGGCGATGGACAAGAAGATCAGCGACTATTGCGCCAAGAACCCCACCGCCAAGGCTTCCGAGGCGATGGAAAAGGCGATGGCCGACTAAAGTCGGGACGCGAAAACGACCGGCGCCGAGCGAGGCCGTGACGCTGTGGTGGTTTGCGGCGTGACTCGGACGAAGCCTGTCGCTAAACAGCCGCGGTCGACATCGCGCAAACGAAGCGATGTCGGCCGCGCAACGCTCTGGACCGACCCATGACCGCCCAAACGCATTCCGCGACGCCCGCCGCCTTCGTCATCGACGGCAAGGCCGTTTCGCAGGACGTCGTCGCCCGTGTCGCCGCCGAGGCGCAGGCGCTCGCCGCGCGCGGCGTCACGCCGGGCCTTGCGGTGATCCTCGTCGGCGAGGATCCCGCGAGCCGGGTCTATGTCGGCGCCAAGGGCAAGGCGGCCAAAGCGTGCGGCTTTCACTCGCTGCAATACGACTTGCCGAAGGACGTCGGCGAGGCCGAACTGCTCGCTCTGATCGGGCGGCTCAACGCCGATCCGGCGGTGCACGGCATTCTGGTGCAGCTGCCGTTGCCCAAGACGATCAACTCGGCCGCGGTGCTCGAAGCGGTCGCGCCGCATAAGGACGTCGACGGCTTCCACCCGATCAACGTCGGCCTCGCCGCGATCGGCGAATTCCGCCGCGCGCTGATCCCCTGCACGCCGGCGGGCGCGATGATCCTGATCGACCGGGCCTGCGCCGCGCTCGGCGAGAGGCTCGAAGGCAAGGAGGCGGTGATCGTCGGGCGCTCCAACATCGTGGGCAAGCCGATGGCGCAACTGCTGCTCGCGCGCCATTGCACGGTGACCATCGCCCATTCGCGCACCCGCGACCTGCCTGAGGTTGCGCGGCGCGCCGACGTGCTGGTCGCCGCCGTCGGCAAGGCGGAGATGATCCGCGGCGACTGGGTCAAGCCGGGCGCGATCGTCATCGACGTCGGCATCAACCGCGTGGCTGCGCCCGAGAAGGGCGAGGGCAAGACGCGCCTCGTCGGCGACGTCGCCTATGCGGAAGCCGCCGCGCGCGCCGGCGCGATCACCCCGGTCCCCGGCGGCGTCGGCCCGATGACGATCGCGATGCTGATGGCCAACACGCTGACCGCCGCCTGCCGCGCCGCCGGGCTCGAAGCGCCGAAGTTCTAGGCCCAACTTTTTCGGCGCTTGTGTGCGATTTCAATCGCTTGCGGCGCGATTTTCCGCCGCGCCAGCGCGCGACGCCAGCGGCGGCGAAATTCGTCAAGCCGATGTAACAATTTCTCGGCGAAGTTCGGGCTCATCTTTTCAGCGACTTTGGTCGCAATCCCGCGACAAATCCGCGCTGGCGCGTTGCGGCGGGGCGCGGTTTCTGGCATGAGGGCGCCCGAAGCGGGCGGCGCGCGAGGCGCCGCGCGAAACTGGGGTTTTGGGGGCTGAACGCCATGATTTTGGGCCTGATACTTTTATGTGGTCTGCTTTCCCTGGTGTACGGCGGTTACACCGTCAGCCGGGTGATGGCCGCCGACGCCGGCTCGCAGCGCATGCAGGAAATTTCCGCGGCGGTCCGCGAGGGCGCGCAGGCCTATCTCAAGCGCCAATACACCACCATCGCCGGCGTCGGAATCGTCGTCTTCATCGCGCTCGGGTTGCTGCTCTCCTGGCAGGTGGCGATCGGCTTCCTGATCGGCTCGATTCTTTCCGGCTCGGCCGGCTTCATCGGCATGAACGTCTCGGTGCGCGCCAACGTGCGCACTGCCCAGGCGGCGACGAAGTCGCTCGGCGCCGGGCTCGAAATCGCGTTCGAGTCGGGCGCGGTGACGGGCATGTTGGTGGCCGGCTTGGCGCTGATCGGCGTCACCGGCTATTTCTGGGTTCTCACCGGGCCGCTCGGCCACGCGATCTCGGATCGCGTCGTCGTCGACGCGCTGGTCGCGCTCGGCTTCGGAGCCTCGCTGATTTCGATCTTCGCCCGTCTCGGCGGCGGCATCTTCACCAAGGGCGCCGACGTCGGCGCCGACCTCGTGGGCAAGGTCGAAGCCGGCATTCCCGAGGACGATCCGCGCAACCCGGCGACGATCGCCGACAACGTCGGCGACAACGTCGGCGACTGCGCCGGCATGGCGGCGGACCTGTTCGAGACCTATGTGGTGACGGTGGTGGCGACGATGGTGCTCGCCTCGATCTTCTTCGTAGGGGCGCCGAACCTCGACAAGACGATGCTGTATCCGTTGGCGATCTGCGGCGCCTGCATCGTCACCTCGATCGCCGGCACGTTCTTCGTCAAGCTCGGCGCCAACAATTCGATCATGGGCGCGCTCTACAAGGGCCTGATCGCCACCGGCGTGCTCTCGATCGTCGGCCTCGCCGTAGCGACGCAATTCGTCGTCGGCTGGGGCGATATCGGAATGGTCGCCGGCAAGGCGGTGACCGGCGCCAACTTGTTCGTCTGCGGCGTCGTCGGCTTGATCATCACCGGCTTGATCGTCGTCATCACCGAGTATTACACCGGAACCGGCAAGCGCCCGGTGGTGTCGATCGCGCAGGCCTCCGTCACCGGCCACGGCACCAACGTCATTCAGGGCCTCGCGGTGTCGCTCGAATCGACGGCGCTGCCGGCGATCGTCATCGTCGCCGGCATCATCGCGACCTACCAGCTCGCCGGCCTGTTCGGCACCGCGATCGCGGTGACGACGATGCTCGGCCTCGCCGGCATGATCGTCGCGCTCGACGCGTTCGGTCCGGTCACCGACAACGCCGGCGGCATCGCCGAGATGGCCGGCCTGCCCAAGGAAGTGCGCCAGTCGACCGACGCGCTCGACGCGGTCGGCAACACCACCAAGGCGGTCACCAAGGGCTACGCGATCGGCTCGGCGGGTCTCGGCGCGCTGGTGCTGTTCGCCGCCTACACCAACGACATCAAGCATTTCGTCGACACCGGGGTGCCTTACTTCAAAGACGTCGGCGTGGTCGATTTCGCCCTCTCCAACCCCTACGTCGTCGCCGGCCTGATCTTCGGCGGCCTCATCCCCTATCTCTTCGGCGGCATCGCGATGACCGCGGTCGGCCGCGCGGCGGGATCGGTGGTGGTCGAGGTTCGCCGGCAGTTCAAGGAAATGCCGGGGATCATGCAGGGCACGCAGCGTCCCGATTACGGCCGCGCCGTCGACATGCTGACCAAGGCGGCGATCCGGGAAATGATCATTCCCTCGCTGCTGCCGGTGCTGGCGCCGTTCGTCGTCTTCTTTGGCGTGCTGCTGATCTCCGGCTCCAAGGCTTCGGCCTTCGCCGCGCTGGGCGCCTCGCTGCTCGGCGTCATCGTCAACGGCCTGTTCGTCGCCATCTCGATGACCTCGGGCGGCGGCGCCTGGGACAACGCCAAGAAGAGCTTCGAGGACGGCTTCGTCGACAAGGACGGGGTGAAGCACATGAAGGGTTCGGACGCCCACAAGGCGTCCGTGACCGGCGACACCGTCGGCGACCCCTACAAGGACACCGCCGGCCCGGCGGTCAACCCGCTGATCAAGATCATTAACATCGTCGCGCTGCTGCTGCTGGCGATCCTCGCGCACTGACCCCGCCCTGAGGGGTAACATCAAGGGCGGGGCTGGTCCCCGCCCTTTTTTGCGACTGCGAACTGCATTGTGCACCCGCTAACGGTTTGTCATTGTCAATGCGTCAAATGGTCGCCTGGCGGGTCGGCGCGCTTTCTCTTAGAACCATTCTAAAGCGGATCGGGCAATCCAGACCCGATCGCGATCAAGGAGACCATCATGCTCGGAATTGGCGAAAAGCTGCCCAACTTCTCGGTCGTCGGCGTCAAGCCGAAGTTTCACCTCCACGAGGAGAACGGCCAGAGCGCGTTCGAGACGCTGACCGAAGCCAGCTTTCCCGGCAAGTGGAAGGTGATCTTCTTCTATCCCAAGGATTTCACGTTCGTCTGCCCGACCGAAATCGCCGAATTCGCGCGCCTGAACTCCGAATTCGCCGACCGCGACGCGGTGGTGATCGGCGGTTCGACCGACAACGAGCACGTCAAGCTCGCCTGGCGGCGCGACCATAAGGATCTGCATAAGCTGGCGATCTGGCAGTTCGCCGATTCCAACGGCTCGTTGACCGACGGCCTGGGCGTGCGCTCGCCCGACGGCGTCGCCTATCGCGTCACCTTCATCGTCGATCCCGACAACGTGATCCAGCACGTCTACGCCACCAACCTCAACGTCGGCCGCGCGCCCAGGGACACCCTGCGCGTGCTCGACGCGTTGCAGACCGACGAATTGTGCGCGTGCAACCGCGAAGTCGGCGGCGCCGTCCTCAAGGTCGCCTGAGCGGTGTCGATCGAACGCTTGCGCGCGCGCCTGCCGGACTTCTGCAAGGACGTCCGGCTCAATCTTTCCGTTCTCACGAACGAGGATACGCTGCCGGGCCCGACCAAGTGGGGCCTGCTGCTCGCCTGCGCGATCGCTTCGCGCAACGCCGAGGTGCGCGATGCGTTCGGCGCCGAGGCGGCCGAACGTCTGACGCCCGAGGCGATGGACGCGGCGCGCGCCGCGGCGGCGGTCATGGCGATGAACAACGTCTACTATCGCGCCGTGCACCTGGCTTCCAACAAGGAATACGCCAAGATGCCGGCGCGGCTGCGCATGAACGTCATCGGCTCGCCCGGCGTGCCGCGCAGCGACTTCGAATTGTGGTGCCTGGCGGTTTCCGCCATCAACGGCTGCGGCGCCTGCGTCGATTCGCACGAGAAAGTGTTGCGCGAATCGGGGGTCAGCGCCGAGACGGTCCACGCCGCGCTGCGTTACGCGGCGATCGTGCAGTCGGCGGCGGTGGCGCTAGAAGCGGCGGCGGTTCCCGAACTCGTCGATTGAGCCGCCCTGTGGACGCGACCGCTGGTCGCGTCCGGCGGCGGGCGCCTCGTTTCGCCAAGGTCGACAAGGGCGAACGCGCGCGGCCAGCGGCCGCGCGTACAAAATCGCCCGCCCGTCAGGTGAAGCGGAACAGTCCGGTCATGATGTTGCGCAGGAAGTCCGGCTCCTGTCCGCCGGTCGGCGTGGTGCGCGAAACGAAATCGAACACTTTGCCGTCCTGCATGCCGTAGTTGGCGATGCGCGTGACCTTGCCGCCCTTGTCGAAATAGATCGCCAGCACGTGCTGATCGGTCATCTTGGCGGGCATGAAGGCGAGCGGCCGGGCCATCTTCTGGCCAATGTAGTACCAGGCGTCGCCGCCCACGGTCGAAGTCGTCGAAGGCGTTCCCATCAGCGCCAGCGCTTGCGGCTTGGTCGTCGCGCCGACCTTGATCTGATCCAGGGATTCCTGATCGACCTGATAGCCGCGGTCGAAGTCGCCGTCGTAGCCGATGCATCCGCTCAGCGTCGCGCCGAGAACGAGGACGCCTGCGAAAGCCGCGAGGCGATGGCGCGCACGCAAATTATGTCTCGGCCGCATGGGAGCTCTCCGCTTCGATGAGAAGCTTTTTCACTTGCCAGATCGTAGGGCGATGCCTAACCCAAGGCGCAGTCGAAAAGCAAGGCGTCGAATGATCCTCGCCCGCTGGCGCGCCCGGCGCGCCAACCGCATCCTGATCGAACAGATTCACGGCGAGATCGTGGCGGCCGCGCGCGCGCCCGCCCTCTACGCGCATTGGGCGGTCGCCGACAGCCTCGACGGGCGCTTCGAAATGATGGCGTTGCACGCCGGACTGGTGACGCGCCGCCTCGACGACCTCGGCGATCTCGGCGCGCAGATCGCGCAGGACCTGGTCGATTGCGTTTTCGGCCATTTCGAGGACGCGCTGCGCGAAATGGCGATCGGCGACGCCGGCGTCGTCCGGCGCGTGAAGACCATGGCCGCGGCGTTTCATGGCCGCAACCGCGCCTACGGCGAGGCGCTCGCCGCGCGCGACGCGGAGGCGCTCGCGGCGGCGCTCGCGCGCAACGTTTACGGCGCGAGCGAGGTTTCTGCGGCGCCGCGCTCGCGCGACCTCGCCGCTTACGTCTTCGCCGCCGCGCTCGCGCTGGAGCGCGAGGAGATCGACTTTTTCAGCGGCGGCCGGTTTTTCTTTCCCGGAGCGTTGGGAGACGCGCGATGACCACCGAAGTCTTGTTCAGCCGCCCGGTGCGGGTCGAAGCCTTGCCCAAAGAGGGGCTCACCCAGACGATCGAGGCCAATCCGGCCGAGCGCGCGGCTCTCGCCGAGCTCAACGGCTTGCCGGGAATCGCCAAGCTGACGGCGACGTTCGTGCTGAAGCGCGCCGGCCGCGGCGGCGTGCGCGTCTCCGGCGTGGTCCATGCGGAATTGACGCAAACCTGCGTCGTCTCGCTCGAGCCGTTCGCGGCGACGCTCGACGAACCGGTCGACGTGCGCTTCGCGCCCTCCGCCGAAGAGGCCGCGGCGCGCCGCGGCGCTTCGGGCGCCGCAGCCGAGACGATCCTCCTCGACGCCGAGGACGCGCCCGATCCGATCGTCGACGGCCGGGTCGATCTTGGCGCGTTGGCGGCCGAATTCATGGCGCTGGGGCTCGATCCCTATCCCCGCAAGCCGGGCGTCGCCTTCGCGCCGCCGGCCGAGGACGCGTCCGCCGATTCGCCCTTCGGGGCGCTCGCCGAGGCAGGCAAGAAACGCTGAGGCCGCTCAAAACCCCTTCGGCGTCCGCGCGAACCACGGCTTGGCCGTTTCCAACTGCGCCGCCAGACGGAAGAGGGTCGCTTCGTCGCCCCAGCGCGAGACGAACTGCATGCCGATCGGCAGCCCCGCCTCGCTCCAGTGCAGCGGCAAGGACATTGCGGGCTGGCCGGTGACGTTGAACAGCGGCGTATAGGGGGTGAAAGCGAGCGACTTTTCGGCCAAGAGCTTGGCAAGGCCCGTCAGCCTCATGAACCAACCGGCGTCGAGCCGGCCGACGACGTTGAGGATCGCCGCCTCGGCCGCGGTCGGCTTCAAGGCGCCGACCAACGCCGGCGGCGCGCCCAAGGTCGGCGTCAGCAGCACGTCGAAGTCGGCGAAGAACGCCCCGACCCGGCGCGCCCAGGTCTGCAGGTATCGCGCCGCGCCGGCGTAATCGCCTGCGCTCCACGATTTGCCGAGCAGGCCGATGACATAGGTCAAGGTCTCGAAATCGGCCAAGCCGAGACGCCGACCGACGATGTCGCCGGTCACCTCCAGGTCGGCGCCCGCCTCGCCGCAGATGATCTTCATAAACGCGACAAGCCAGGGCTCGCGCTCGAACGGCGGCGCCGCTTCGACGACTTCGTGACCGAGCGTCTCGAGCAGCGCCGCGGTCGCCTCGACCCCCTTGACGCAATCGGGATGAATCGAGGCGGCGAGCAACGGCGTGGTGGTGTAGGCGATGCGCAATCGTCCCGGCGCGGCGCCGACCTCGTCGAGATAGGGGCGCGCCGGCGGCTTGATCTCGTACGGCGCGCCGACGTCGGCGCCCTGCGTGGCGTCGAGCAGGGCGGCGCTGTCGCGCACCGAACGGGTGAGCGCGTGGCCGATGGAGAAGCCGCGCCAGGCCTCGCCCTCGATGGGGCCGAGCGGGGTGCGCCCGCGCGTCGGCTTGAGGCCGACCAGGCCGCAGCACGAGGCGGGAATGCGGATCGAGCCGCCGCCGTCGGTGCCGTGCGCCATCGGCGCGAGGCGCGCCGCCACCGCCGCCGCCGACCCGCCGCTGGAGCCGCCCGGCGTGTGCGTCAGGTCCCACGGATTGCGACACGGCCCGAGGGCTTCCGATTCGGTGATCGGCGCGAGGCCGAACTCGGGAACGTTTGTCTTGCCGACGAAGATCAGGCCCGCCTTGCGATAGCGTTTGACCATTTCGCCGTCGTAGTCGCGCGCGACATGCGCAAGGCGCCGATTGCCCTCGCTCATCGGCGCGCCCGCGACCGACGCCATCAAGTCCTTGAGGAAGAACGGCACGCCCGCGAAGGGGCCGGAAAGATCTCCCGCCGCAGTCTGGCGGGCGCTGTCGTAGAGCTTGCAGACCACCGCGTTGATTTGAGGATTTCTCGTCTCGACGCGCGCGATCGCCTCCTCGACGAGTTCGGCGGGCTTGACCTCGCCCTTGCGCACGAGTTCGGCCAGCCCCAGGCCGTCGTAGTCTGCGAACTCGGCAAATCCGCTCATCAGCTTCTCCCGGCGCCGGCGCCACGATATCTCGGATCGAACGGCGCAACGCGGCCGCGAACGGCAATTCTCAGATGATTTGCCCTCTCGGGCAAGCCGGTAGGGCCCTGCGCCCTGGCCGGAGCCGCAAATTCGCTTAAACGGGCCCCGTTTGCGTCTGGAAGTTGCCTTGCGCGGCGAAGCCGCTATTGTCCCGCCCGCCAGCGGGTCATGGAGCGCCCTCAGGGTAGAAATTTGGATGAAAAAGGACGTTCGCATAGCGCTCGACGCGATGGGCGGCGACCACGGGCCCTCGGTCGTGCTGAACGCGGCGGCGATCGCGCTCGAGCGCCGGCCCGACATCGATTTCATTCTGTTCGGCGACCAGAAGGCGGTCGCGCCGCTGCTGGCCGCGTATCCTGCGCTCCAGCGCAAGTCGCGCGTCGTCCACTGCGAAGTCGCGGTCAAGATGACGGACAAGCCGAGCCAGGCGCTGCGTTCGGGGCGGCGCGCCTCCTCGATGTGGCAGGCGATCGACGCGGTCAAGAAAGGCGAGGCCGATTGCGCGGTTTCGGCCGGCAACACCGGCGCGCTGATGGCGATGGCCAAAGTCTGCCTGCGCACGATGCCGCTGATCGAACGCCCGGCGATCGCGGCGATGTGGCCGACGCTGCGCGGCGAATCGATCGTGCTCGACGTCGGCGCGACGATCGGCGCCGACGCCGAGCACCTCATCGACCTCGCGATCATGGGCGCGGCGATGGCGCGCATCGTGTTCGACATCGAGACGCCCACGGTCGGTCTGCTCAATGTCGGGGTCGAGGAAATCAAGGGCATCGAGGAGGTCAAGGCCGCCGGCCGCGTCTTGCGCGAGACGCCGCTGCCGAATTTGCGCTACCACGGTTTCGTCGAGGGCGACGACCTCGGCAAGGGCACGGTGGACGTCATCGTCACCGAAGGTTTCACCGGCAATATCGCGCTCAAGACCGCCGAGGGGACCGCCAAACAGATCGGCCGATATATTCGCGACGCCATGAGCCATAGCTGGATGTCGCGCCTCGGTTATTTCCTCGCGCGCGACGCCTTTCGCGCATTGCGCGACAAGATGGACCCCGGGCGCGTCAATGGCGGCGTGTTTCTCGGCCTTGACGGCGTCGTAATCAAGAGTCATGGCGGGGCGGACGCCGAGAGCTACGCCGGCGCGATCGAGGTCGGCTACGACATGGTTCGTCAGGAATTGCTCGGCAAAATTCGTGACATGATCGCCCAAGCCAATGAAGCGCGCGCCCCGGCCGCGACGCCGGCTGCCCCCTGAACTCTCACGCGCCATTGGGAATCCGTCCTTTCATGAACGCTACAAAAATTCGCTCAACCGTGCGCGGCGTCGGCGCCTACCTGCCGCGGCGCGTGATCAAGAACGCCGAGATGGCGACGATGGTTGACACCACCGACGAGTGGATCACCCAGCGCACCGGCATTCTCCAGCGTCATATCGCCGCCGAGGGCGAGACCACTTCGATGCTCGCCGCCAGGGCCGCCGAAGCGGCGCTGGCCGATGCGGGGCTCACCGCCGGCGACATCGATCTCGTCATCGTCGCGACTTCGACGCCGGACTACACCTTTCCGGCGGTCGCGACCCAGGTGCAGGCCGATCTCGGCATGACGCACGGCGTCGCCTTCGATTTGCAGGCGGTGTGTTCCGGGTTCGTCTTCGCGATGGCGACGGCCGACAAGTTTCTCATCTCGGGGTCGCACAAGCGTGCGCTGGTGATCGGCGCCGAGACGTTTTCGCGCCTGCTCGATTGGACGGACCGCACCACCTGCGTGCTGTTCGGCGACGGCGCAGGCGCGATCGTGCTGGAGGCCGTCGCGAGCGACGGGGCGCTCACCTCGCCCGGCGTCATCTCCACCCAATTGCGCTCCGACGGGCGCCATCGCGCCAAGCTCTATGTCGACGGCGGCCCGTCGACCACCCAGACGGTCGGGCATCTGCGCATGGAGGGCAAGGAAGTCTTCAAGCACGCCGTCGGCATGGTCACCGACGTCATCAAGGCTTGTTTCGACGACGCGGGCGTCACCGCCGCGGACATCGATTGGTTCGTGCCGCATCAGGCCAACCGGCGCATCATCGACGCTTCGGCCGACAAGCTCGGCCTCGCCCGCGAAAAGGTGGTGGTGACCGTCGACCGCCACGGCAACACCTCGGCCGCCTCGATCCCGCTGGCGCTCGACGTTGCGGTCAAGGACGGCCGCATCAAGAAGGGCGACCTGGTGATGATCGAGGCGATGGGCGGCGGCTTCACCTGGGGCGCCGCGCTGATCCGCTGGTAGGGGGCGCGGTTTGTCGGGATCCAGCGCATCGCGCGCCGCGACGATCGAGATCGGCGAATTGAGCGAGGCGGAGAGCGACGCCGCCGTCGCGTTGTGGGAGGAGGGCGGGCTGATCCGCCCCTGGAACGATCCGCGCGCCGACATTCGGCTCGCTCTGGCGGGGCCGAGCTCGACGGTGATCGCCGCGCGCGCCGGTGCGCGTCTCGCCGCGACCGTGATGGTCGGTTGGGACGGGCATCGCGGATGGATTTATTACCTCGCCGTCGCGCGCGACTTTCGACGCCGCGGCATCGGCGGCCGGATGGTGAGGGCCGCGGAGGATTGGCTCGTCGCGCGGGACGCGCCGAAGCTCAACTTGCTGGTGCGCGCCGAGAACGACGCCGTTCTCGGCTTTTATGAGTTGCTCGGCTATCGGCGCAGCGACGCGATCCTGTTGCAGCGCGTGCTGCGCTGACCGGCGGCGAAACGCCGCATTCGCAAGCGCGCGCCGGTCCTTTCGGACCTCGGTCACGCATCCTAAGTGAAGACGTCAGGCGCGCCTCGGCCGCAGCGCCGCAAAGGGGAGCCAAGGATGAGCGCTTCGACGGACTCCCAGGCGAGGGAAGCGACAAACCCGGCGACGAAGCCGTTCGTCGTGCCGCGCGAAGCAATCGAATGTTTGCGTAGCGTCGTCGTCGAGGGAAAGACCATGGAGGTCGGCGAAGTGCGCGACTTTCGCCGTCACCCCGCGCTCGCCGCGTTTCTGCCGGACGCCGCGCGGCCGTCGATCGCCTGGACGCGGCTCGCGCCGCGCCAGACGCATCATGCGCATGTGCACCCCGTCGCCAGCATGATCCTGATCTGTTCCGGCTCGGGCCGGGTGATCGGCGACGTCGCGGGGCCGGTGAGCGCGGGCGACGCGGTGTGCGTTCCCGCCGGCGCCAGCCACGGCTTCGTCGCCGGCGACGAGGAGATGAACTGCTTGTCGCTGCAGTTCGAAGGGGCGGGGTTGTTCGAGGACGCGCGCGCGCCGCGCCTGCGCTACGTCGACGACGCCAACGCGCGCTACGCGCGGCTGCAGGACGAATGGCGCGGCCGCTGGCGGGCGCTGGTGGTCGAGGCGATCAATCCGCTGCTCGCCGACCCGCCGGCCGCCGAACGCTTCTGGTCCTACGTCAAGGGCTGGTCGCGGCGCTTCCAGCACTTGCTGTTCGCGCGCCAGACCTCGGTCGATTTCGACGATCCGACATACGAATTGTTTCGTCGCCACCTGCGCGAGGAGTTCGATCACGACGCGATGGTCGCCGCGCCGCCACCGCCCTGGGACGGGGAGCTCGATGCCTATCAACATTGGTTCGAAGGCGAGATCGCCAGGCGTCCGCCGCTGGAAAAGCTGATCATCGTCAACGGCGTGATCGAGTCGGCGGGCGAGATCTTCGCCCGCGAGGTTCGCGGCGTCGCGCCGGGCATGAAGGCGTTCGTCGAGCTGCATGACGAGCGCGACGCCGCTCACGCAGAAATGGGCGCGGATCTGATCGCCGGCTATGTCGCCGGCCATGCCGACGCCGCGCTGACGATCGCCGAGCGCTCGTGGCGTGTGTTCGTCGCCATGTTCGAGCGAATCGTCACGCTGTCGAAATAAGCTTCGCCGCTCGTTTTCGAATTGATTCTGCAGCAAACAGGGAGACGGTATGCTCGCCTTGGCGCCGATCATCAGCGCGATCGAACAGCGCGGCCTCGCCGCGCGCGGCGCTTTCGCGCTCGACGAAGTCGAGCCGCAGGCAGGTGTGGACGGCGTCGAGGCGATTGTGCTCGTCGGCGCCGTGGGAGCGAGGGGCTGGCGCGCCTTCGCCGACTCGCCCGAGGCGCGCGACGGCCTCGCCCATCCGCTCGATCGCTGGAGCCGGCGGGTGATCGGCGCGCTCGCCCACGCTCTCGGAGCGAAGGCGCTTTTCCCTTTCGACGGCCCGCCCCACTGGCCGTTCCAGCGTTGGGCGATGCGCGCCGAGGCCGTGCGGGTCTCGCCGCTCGGGCTGCTGATCCATCCCGACCACGGCCTCTGGCACAGCTATCGCGGCGCGCTCGCGTTCGCCGAAGCGATCGCCGTTCCCGAACGCGCCGCGCGAGCGAACCCGTGCGAAACGTGCTCGGCGCGCGCGTGCCTCGGCGCCTGTCCGGCCGGCGCGTTCGCCGTGCAGAGCTACGACGTCGACGCTTGCGCGGGACACTTGCGCCAGGAGGCGGGCCGCGTCTGCATGGACGGCGGGTGCCTCGCCCGCCGCGCCTGTCCGGTCGGCGCGCGCCACGCCCACGAATCGGCGCAAGCGCGTTTCCACATGCGCGCGTTCCTGAACGCGCGCGAGGCGCGCCAGTAGGCCGCTGCGGCGCGGCCTTATTGCGGCGCGCCGGGGGGAGGAAAGAGCCCCGCCTGGAAGCACTTGCTCATCATCTCGACCTTGAGGATCGCGCGGCGCGCCGCTTCGGGCGGCAGCGTCCGCCCCGCCGTTTCGGCAAAGATCGCCAGCCAGCGCTCGAAGGATTTGGGCTTCAGCCCGAGCGAGATGTGGGCCGCATAGGGAAAGCCGCTGTAGCGCGCCGTGTCGAGCAGCGCGCGCGACCAGAAATCCTGGACGATTTTGTGATGGAGCTGCCAATCGCCGACCGCGCCTTCGAAGACGGGCCCAATGAGTGGGTCTTGGCGCGCCTTGGCGTAGAACGCGCGCACGAGTTCGCCCAGCGCGTCCTCGCTGACTTCGGCCGTCGCGCCTTCGGCGGGCGGCGCGGTGAACGGGCTCGCGGCGAGGTCGGGCGTCAGCGCGGCGATTTCGCTCGCGGCGCGCGCGGTGCGGTTGTCGACATTGAGCGGCGGATTGTACTTGCCGACAAGATCGCGCGCGATGTGGGCGCGCTGACGCGCCGTCGCGCGCTCCATCCAGCAGCGGCCGAGTTCGCCCGGCAGGGTGGGAAGAGCCGCCGCCGCCGTTTCGATCGCGAGCGCGAGATCGTCGGCCGCGCCGATCAGGATCGGATAGGCCGTTCCTTCGATGGCGAGCGTCAGCGCAAAGACTCCCGGCGCCGCGGGCGGCGAGCCCTCGGCGCAAAAGACGAAGCCGCCGAACGCAGGGGCCGGGTCGCTCGATCGCGGCAAGATCGGCGCGCTCGCCGCCTTGAGCGGCCGCGGGACGGAACGGGAGGAGGATGGGTCGACGATCAAGGGAGCCTCTCGCTTTTGGCGGCTGCGTGCGCTTGGCGCCGACGGCCGCGGTCCGATCGTCGAGAGAGCAAGAACGAGACCAGGATTTGGCGGTCCCGGGCGCCGCAA
Organism: uncultured Alphaproteobacteria bacterium; assembly: GCA_963759955.1. Classification (GTDB taxonomy): domain Bacteria; phylum Pseudomonadota; class Alphaproteobacteria; order Rhizobiales; family Beijerinckiaceae; genus Roseiarcus. The sequence goes on along the minus strand of CAVXCA010000065.1, from coordinate 149,269 downwards.
AACGCCGACGCGATGTCGCAGACGCGACAGAACGCCGACGCCGCGACGCTCAGTCCAGCACCGCCGCGTGGTCGTCGGGCTTGGCCGCGGCCGGCGCGACCTTGGTCGAGCGGATCAGCGCCAGCAGCGGAAACGCGCTGAGCGAGACCAGCGTCATCAACAGAAAGTCGTTCGAGTAGGCCATGATCGCGGCCTGTTGCGTGACGAGGCCGTCGAGCGCCTCGAGATTGCGTAAGGAGTGGCCGGCGAGCGCCACCGCGTCGGGCAGGCGCATCGCGTCGTTGAACGGCGTGACATGCTCGACCAGCTGGGCGTGGAACGTCGTGATCATGTTGGTCAATTGCGCGATGAAGATCGAAATGCCGACCGATGAGCCGATATTGCGGATCAGCGTCCACAGCGCCGCCCCTTCGGTGCGCAACGCGGTGGGCAGCGTCGCGAAAGCGATGGTGTTGAGGGGCACGAAGACGAACCCGAGGCCGACGCCCTGCGCAACCCCGTCGATCGCGATGGCGCGCGCGGAGACGTCGGTGTCCCACCCGACCATGACCCAGAGCGCGCCCGTGGCGAGCGTGAGCCCGAAGAAGATCATGATCCGGGCGTCGTATTTGCCGAGCAGGCGGCCGACGATCATCATTGCGAAAAAGGTGCCGATGCCGCGCATGCCCAGGAGATAGCCGCTGGCGAGGACGGGATAGCCGAGCAGGTTCTGGATGAACGGCGTCACCAGCGCCATCGTCGTCAGCAGGATGATGCCGATCAGGAACATGAAGATCAGCGCGATCGAGAAATTCCAGTCGCGGAAGATGCGCAGCTCGATGAACGGGCGCTTCGAGGTCGTCGAATCGACGAAGAAGAAATAGAAACCGATGACGGACAGGATCGCTTCGGCGATGATCTCGCTCGATCCGAACCAACCCTGCTCCTGTCCGCGGTCGAGCATCATTTGCAAGGCGCCGATGCCGAGCGACAGCGACAGGAATCCGAACCAGGAAAACGGCGTCTCCCGGTGCGTCGGGCTTTCGCGCATGAAAGCGGATAGCCCGAGCACGGTCAAAATGCCGAACGGCAGATTGACGAAGAACACCCAGCGCCAGGAATAATACTCGGTGAGCCAGCCGCCGAGCGTCGGGCCCATGATCGGCCCGAGCATGACGCCCATGCCCCAGATCGCCATCGCCTGTCCGCGCTTGGCGGGTGGGTAGGCGTCGAGCATCACCGCCTGACTGATTGGCACCAGCGCGGCGCCGAACATGCCCTGCAGCAGGCGAAAGGCGACCATCTGCTCGATGCTTTGCGCGACGCCGCAGAGCATCGAGGCGGCGGTGAAGCCAGCGGCGCAGACGATGAACAGCTTCTTGCGGCCGAAGCGCGTCGCCATCCAACCGAGCGGCGAGGTCATGATCGCGGCGGCGACGATATAGGAGGTCAGCACCCAGTTGACCTGATCCTGCGTCGTCGACAACGAACCCTGCATGTAGGGCAGGGCGACGTTGGCGATGGTCATGTCGAGCGCCTGCATGATGGTCGCCATCATCACGCAGATCGTCAGCATGGCGCGCACGAAGGGCGCCATGACTTCGGTGGCCGTTTCGTTCATTGCGTCGGAGCGAGCTTGGCCGGCGGCGGCGGGTCGAACCAGGAGAACAGATATCCCCACAGTTCGCCGAGCGAGCGCTTGCGCCCGGTGTCGATGGAGAGAATCGCGCTCATGCCGGCGCGAAGGTTGGCGACGTCCTGATCGGCGTCGAAGGCAAAGCGCAGCGGCACGCGCTGCACCACCTTGACCCAGTTGCCGCTGGAGTTCTGCGGCGGCAGAATCGCGAATTGCGCTCCCGTTCCCGGCGCGATCGAGGAAATCCTGCCGCGCCATTCACGCCCCGGAAAGGCGTCGATCGTCACCGTGGCGGGTTGGCCGGTGCGCACATAGGTGAGATCCGATTCCTTCGGGTTGCCGTCGACCCACAGCCCGGTCGTCGCGACGATGGCGAAGACGGGCTGCCCCGCGGGCGCGACGCGGCCGAGTTCGATTTGGTCGACCTGCGTCGCCTCGCCGGCGATCGGTGCCGTCACCTTGGTGTTGTTCAAGTTGCGCTCAGCGTCCTCCACCTGGGCCTTGGCCTGGATGTAGTCGGGAAGCGTCTCGATCGAAGCCTCGAGCCCGCCGCCGAGCTTGACCTTGGTCGTGTCCTGCTGCGAGCGCACGAACTCGAGGATCTGCTTGGCCTGCACCAGAGCCGCGTTCGAAGTGTCGACGTCAGCTTGCGTGCCGGCGCGCGTCTTCAGCAGCGCCAGCTTGCGGTCGTAGTCGGTCTGGCGAAGATCGACCGCCTCCTGGCCCATTTTGATCTGATCTTCGTTGCTCACATAGGAAGCGCGCAGATTGGCGAACTCCACCTTCGCCGCCGCCAGATGCCCCTGCGCGAGCGCGAGCGCGGTGCGGTAGGGAGTCGGGTCGATGTCGAACAGCGGATCGCCGACGGCGACATGCTGCCCTTCGACGACATGCACGGCGACGATCGGGCCGGTGACTTGCGGGGTGATGAGCACCTTGTCGGCGCCGACATAGGCGTTGTCGGTCGAAACGTAGCGACCGCCCGACAGCCACCACAATAGGCCGAGGGCGAGCGCCGCGAGCGGCACGACGAACAGCAGGAAAGAGCGGGCGCCGCCGCGCCGCCGCAGGGTCGGCGCCGGCTCCGGCGCGGTTGCGGCCGGCGCCGTCGCAGCGACCGGAGCGCTCGGCTCCGTCGAGGGCGGCGGGGCGGCGGGCGCTGGGGAGCGGCCCAGCGGCGTCTGCTCGACCGAACGGTCGCGCGGGCTAGAGGAAACTTGCGACACGTTGCTAAACTCCGCCGGTCAGTTCGTGCTTGAGATTGGTCTTGATGCGTTGCAGGCCGGCCGTGAGCCCGGCGATTGTCGCTTCGTCGAGTCCGTCCAGCGCGCGCGACATCACGGCTTCGCTGAGGTCCGCGAGTTTTTGCAAGGTCGGAGCGGCGTCCTCGGTGAGGAAAAGCCGGTTGGCGCGCCGATCGGCCGCGTCGTCGCGCCGCTCGACGAGACCGGAAGCGGTCAGCTTGTCGATGAGGCGCGCGAGGGTGATCGGCGCGATTTCGAGCGAATCGGCCAGTTCGCATTGCTTGACGCCCTGGCATCGCTGCAATCGCGCCAGCACGGCCCACTGCGCGCGCGTCGTATGCACTTCGCGCGCGCGTTGATCGGCATAGGTGCGCAGCATGCGCGCGACGTCGTGAAGCGCAAATCCGAGTTCGCGGGCGGTGGTGAAGGGCGTCAAATTCGTTCTCGCTTATTATATGTCAGCTTATAATAAGCGCAGATCGATACCGCAAGGTGAACGCGGACCAATCTAGGGAAAAATTGTTAACGCGGCCTTGTTCGGCGACCGCGCGCGCCGCGTTGGCGAGCGCAGACGGTCCTCAGCTGCCGCGATAGGTCGAATAGCTCCAGGGCGTCACCACCAGCGGCACGTGATATTGCGCTTTGGCGTCGGCGATGGCGAAGCGGACCGGCACGACGTCGAGGAACGGCGGCTCGGCCGTCGTCGCGCCTTGCTCGCGAAAATACGCGCCGACATGGAACGTCAGTTCGAAGGCGCCAACACGCGCTTGCGCCGCGCTGATGAGAGGGGCGTCGGTGCGCCCGTCGGCGTTGGTTTTCACGCTCGCGATCAGCGTCCGCGCTCCGTCCGCCGCAAGCGCGTGCAGCTCGATCGTCACGCCGCTCGCCGGGCGCCCCCGCGTCGTGTCGAGAACATGAGTGGTCAGGCCCGCCATGCGATTTCCTCATTCATCGCCGCCGCATTTAGCGGATAATGCTTTCGTTCGGTAGCCCAAGGCGCGAAGCCGCCGGGTTGGTCATGCGCATTTTGCATAAGTGAGCCGCCTGCGTCAGCATTGCCAATGGACAGGGCCCATGAGACATAAGTATTAGGCGAAAGCCGGCGAACACGGCGAACGGAAGGCATAGGGAGGCCCCATGAGCGACGACCACAAGGGCGACGCCGCTGAGTTGCACGAGTGGCTCGACGCCCTCGACTCGGTCGAGGCTTACGAAGGTCTGGAGCGCGTCGACGACCTTCTCGACGCCGTCGTGGTCTCCGCCCGCCGCAAGGGCGCCAAGCTGCCGTTCGCGGCCAACACGGCGTATGTCAACACCATCCGCGCCGACGCTCAGCCCAAGCATCCGGGCGTGCGCGAACTCGAACGGACGATCCGTCGCTACGTCCGCTGGAACGCGGCGGCGATCGTGCTGCGCGCCAACAAGGAATCCTCGGAGCTGGGCGGTCACATCGCCAGCTTCCAGTCGGCGGCGACGCTCTATGACACCGGCTTCATGCACTTCTGGCGCGCTCCGGATGAAACGCATGGCGGCGATCTCGTCTATTTCCAGGGACACTCGTCGCCCGGAATCTATGCGCGCGCCTTCCTCGAAGGACGCTTGAGCGAAGATCAGCTTGTCCACTTCCGCCAGGAAGTCGGCGGCAAGGGGCTTTCCTCCTATCCGCATCCCTGGCTGATGCCGGACTTCTGGCAATTTCCCACGGTTTCGATGGGGCTCGGGCCGCTGATGGCGATCTACCAGGCGCGCTTTCTGCGCTATCTCCACGGCCGTGGAATCGCCGACACCACCGGGCGCAAGGTCTGGGCGTTCTGCGGCGACGGCGAAATGGACGAGCCCGAATCGCTCGGCGCGATTTCCCTGGCGGGCCGCGAAAAGCTCGACAACCTCATCTTCGTCATCAACTGCAACCTGCAACGCCTTGACGGGCCTGTGCGCGGCAACGGCAAGATCGTGCAGGAGCTCGAGGCCGATTTCCGCGGCGCCGGCTGGAACGTCATCAAGTGTCTTTGGGGCTCCAACTGGGACCCGCTGCTCGCCATGGATAGCGCCGGCAAGCTGCGCCAGCTGATGGAGGAATGCGTCGACGGCGAATACCAGGACTTCAAGTCGAAGGACGGCGCCTATATCCGCAAGAATTTCTTCGGCCGCTATCCCGAGACCGCGGCGATGGTCGCCGACTGGAGCGACGACAAGATCTGGTCGCTGACGCGCGGCGGCCACGATCCGATCAAGGTCTACGCCGCTTATAAAGCCGCGGCGGAGCACAAAGGCCAACCGACCGTCATTCTCGCCAAGACCGTCAAAGGCTACGGCATGGGCGAGGCGGGCGAGGGCCAGATGATCGCCCATCAGGCCAAGAAGATCGGCGAGCCGGCGCTGAAAACCTTCCGCGACCGCTTCCATATTCCGATTTCCGACGAGGATGTCGCCAAGGTGCCGTTCCTGCGGCTCGCCGAGGACAGCGCGGAGATGAAATACCTGCGCGAGCGCCGCGCCGCGCTGGGCGGCTCGCTGCCCGCGCGCCGCCGCGCCAGCGCGCCGCTGGAAATCCCGCCGCTCGCCGCGTTCGATGCGGTGTTGAAGCCGACCGCCGAGGGCCGCGAAATCTCCACCACCATGGCCTTCGTGCGCATCTTGACGACGCTGCTGCGCGACAAGGCGATCGGCTCGCGCATCGTGCCGATCGTGCCAGACGAAAGCCGCACCTTCGGCATGGAGGGCCTGTTTCGCCAGATCGGCATCTTCAGCCAGGTCGGCCAGCTCTACCGCCCGCAGGACGCCGATCAGCTGATGTACTACCGGGAAGACCCCAAGGGTCAGATCCTGCAGGAAGGCATCAACGAGCCCGGGGCCATGGCCTCGTTCATCGCCGCCGGGACGTCCTACTCGACGTCGAACGCGCCGATGATCCCCTTCTACATCTACTATTCGATGTTCGGATTTCAGCGCGTCGGCGACCTCGCCTGGGCGGCGGGGGACATGCGCGCGCGCGGCTTCCTGATCGGCGGCACCTCCGGGCGCACCACCCTCAACGGCGAAGGTCTGCAGCACGAGGACGGCCACAGCCATGTTCTCGCTTCGACCATCCCCAATTGCGTCGGCTACGATCCGACTTACGCCTATGAGCTCGCAGTCATCATTCAGGCCGGCCTGAAGCGGATGTATGCGGACAACGAGGACGTCTACTACTACATCACCACGCTCAACGAGAATTACCCCCATCCCGGCATGCCCGAAGGCGCCGAGGAGGGCATTCTCAAAGGCATGTACAAGCTGCGCGTCGTCGAGGCGGAGAAGTCCGGCCCGCGCGTGCGCCTGCTCGGCTCGGGCGCAATCCTACGCGAGGTCGAGGCGGGGGCGGAGCTGCTGGCCAAGGACTTCGGCGTCTCCAGCGAAATCTGGAGCGTGACGAGCTTCAGCGAGCTGCGCCGCGACGGGCTGGAGGCGGAGCGCTGGTCGATGCTGCATCCCGAGGAGGCGCCGCGCCTTTCCTATGTCGAGCAGGTCATGCGCAACGGCGTCGGGCCGGTCATTGCCGCCACCGATTACGTCAAGTCGCTTCCCGACGGCATTCGGCCATACGTTCCCGCGCGCTACAAAGTGCTCGGCACGGACGGATTCGGCCGCTCGGATTACCGGCGCCGGCTGCGCTCGTTCTTCGAAGTCGATCGCTATCATGTCGCGCTGGCGGGCCTGAAGGCGCTCGCCGACGATCAATTGCTGCCGGCCCGGCGCGTTTCCGAGGCGATCGCGCTCTATAAGATCGATCCGGAACGAGCGAGCCCCGCGCGGAGCTGAGACGCTCCGCGTTTCCCCTGGAATGGACCTGGCACGCGCGAAGGAGATGCGCCCGTGGCGAAAATCGAAGTCAAGGTACCCGACATCGGCGACTTCAAGAACGTGCCGATCATCGAAATCCTGGTCAAGCCCGGGGAAACGGTGACGGCCGAGCAGCCGCTGCTGACGCTCGAATCCGACAAGGCGACGATGGACGTCCCGTCGCCCGCCGCCGGCGTCGTCGGCGAAATCATCGCCAGGGTCGGCGACAAGGTCTCGATGGGTTCGGCGCTGTTGACGCTGGACGAAGCGGGCGGCGCCGCGCCGGCGGTCGCAAGCGTCGCGCCCGCCGAGTCGGCGCCTGTCGCGCCCGCGCCCGCCGAGTCGGCGCCTGCGCCTGCGCCCGCCAAGCCCAGTCCCGCCTTGGCGGATTTCTCCGGCGTCAACGCCGGGCCGGCGGCGCGCCGGCTCGCGCGCGAACTCGGCGTCGATCTGACGACGCTGCGCGGCTCCGGCGAAAAGGGCCGCATCACCAGCGACGACGTGAAGATGGCCTTTCGCGGCGGCGGATGGGTCGGCGGCGCGGCGCTGCCGGAGGTTCCCGCGGTCGACTTCGCCAAGTTCGGTCCGGTGGAGGTCGTGCCGCTTTCGCGCATCAAGCGCATTTCCGGCCCGCGTCTGCACGCCTCGTGGGTCAATGTTCCCCATGTCACCCATTGCGACGAGGCCGACATCACCGATCTCGACGCGTTCCGCAAGACGCTCGACAACGAGGCCAAGGCGGATAAGAGCGCGCCCTATCGCGTCTCGCTGTTGCCGCTGCTGATGAAGGCAGCGGTCGCCTCGCTGAAGGCCTTTCCGACTTTCAATTCGGCCTTAGCGCCGGCGAAAGATGCGTTGATTTATAGAAACTATTGGCACATCGGCGTCGCGGTCGACACCACCGAGGGACTGGTCGTCGCGGTGGTCAAGGACGTCGACAAGAAAGGCGTCGTCGACCTCGCGCGCGAATTGGGGACGCTGTCGGCCAAGGCGCGGGAGGGCAAGCTCGCGGCCGCCGACATGCAGGGCGCGACCTTCACCGTCTCTTCCCTCGGGGGCATCGGCGGCACGGCGTTCACGCCGATCATCAACGCGCCGGAAGTGGCGATCCTCGGCGTCGTGCGCTCGAAAATGGCGCCGGTCTGGGACGGCAAGGCGTTCCAACCGCGTCTGATGCTGCCGCTGTGCCTGTCCTACGATCATCGAGTGATCGACGGCGCCGCCGCCGCGCGCTTCATGCGCCATCTCGGCGGCGCGATCGAGGACATGCGGCGCGTGCTGCTCTAAAGAGCCGACTTCTCGCAAAGCGCCGCAAGGCCAAACGGACGACCGGCGGATTCAACGAAACTTTCGATCGACGCGGAGCGCAAGTCCATGGCGGGTGAAATCAGGCTTCCCGATATCGGCGACTTCAAGGACGTGCCGATCATCGAAGTGCACATCAAGCCCGGGCAGACCGTCGCCAAGGAAGAGGTCATGCTGACGCTCGAAAGCGACAAGGCGACGCTCGAAGTGCCAGCGCCGGAAGCCGGGGTCATCGGCGAGGTGAAGGTCAAGGTCGGCGACAAGGTGAGCAAGGGCGCGCTGCTCGCGATATACGCCGAGGGCGGCGCGGCGGCCGCTGCCGCTCCTGCGGTCGAGAAGGCGGCGGCGCCCGCCGCGGCGCCGAAGGTCGACTTCGAATGCGACGTCCTCGTTCTCGGCGCTGGGCCGGGCGGCTACACCGCGGCCTTTCGCGCCGCCGACCTCGGCAAGGCCGTCATCCTGGTCGAGCGACGGGCGACTCTCGGGGGCGTTTGCCTCAACGTCGGCTGCATACCGTCGAAGGCGCTGTTGCATGCAGCGAAAGTGATCGATGAGGCCTCCGAAATGGCCGAGCACGGCGTCGCGTTCGCGCCGCCGCGCATCGATCTCGACGCTTTGCGCGGCTGGAAGGAGGGCGTCGTCAAGCGCCTGACCCTGGGGCTGACGGGCTTGGCGCGTCAGCGCAAGGTTAGCGTCGTTACCGGCGAGGGCGCGTTCACCTCGCCCCATACGCTCGCCGTCGCCACCGCCGAGGGCCAGCGCCTGATCCGGTTCAACGCCGCGATCGTCGCCGCCGGTTCGGAGCCGGCGGCGCCGGGCTTCATCCCGCGCGATCCGCGCGTCTGGGACTCGACCGAAGCGCTCGAACTGAAATCGGCGCCGGAGCGCCTGCTGATCCTCGGTGGCGGCGTCATCGGGCTGGAAATGGCGACGGTCTATCACGCGCTCGGGTCGAAGATCACCGTCGTCGAAATGATGGACCAGCTCATTCCCGGCGCAGACCGCGACATCGTCGCGCCGCTCGCCAAGCGATTGGAGAAACGCTACGAGGCGATCCTGCTCGAGACCAAGGCGACCAGCGTCGAGGCGGGGCCAGAGGGCTTGCGCGTCGCCCTCGAAGGCAGGACCGGTGCGACGACGGATGTGTTCGACGCGATGCTGGTCTCGGTAGGTCGCCGCCCCAACGGCGGCGCGATCGGCGCTGCGGCGGCGGGGATCGAGGTCGACGCGCGCGGCTTCATCGCCGTCGACAAGCAAATGCGCACCAACGTTCCCCATATTTTCGCCATCGGCGACGTTGTGGGGCAGCCGATGCTCGCGCACAAGGCTTCGCACGAAGGCAAAGTCGCCGCCGAGGCGGCGAGCGGCCACCGGTCCGCATTCGACGCCAAGACCATTCCCGCGGTCGCCTACACCGATCCGGAAGTCGCATGGGCCGGCGTCACCGAAAGCGAGGCCAAGGCGAAGGGGCTCAAGTTCGGCAAGGCGGTCTTCCCCTGGGCGGCGAGCGGGCGCTCGCTTTCGCTCGGGCGCGACGAGGGCCTCACCAAGACGCTATGGGACGTGGAAAGCGGACGGTTGATCGGCTGCGGGATCGTCGGCCCCAACGCCGGCGACCTCATCGCTGAAGCGGCGCTGGCGATTGAAATGGGTTGCGCGGCGGAAGACATCGGCCTGACCATTCATCCCCATCCGACGCTTTCGGAGACTTTCGCGATGTCCGCCGAGGCTTTCGCGGGGACGCTGACCGACCTTTACCTGCCGAAGAAGAAATAGCCGCAGCCGTTTGCGCTCACGCCGCGGCCGTCGCGCAAATCGGCCGCGCCTTCGCGACGTGGGCGAGATAGCCCAAGACGGCGTCGGCGGGCATGTCCCTGGAGAAGTAATAGCCTTGCATCAACGTGCCGCCGAGCGCGCACAGGATTTGCGCCTGCTCCTTGGTTTCCATGCCCTCGACGACGCACGCCAGCTTCAGATTTCGGCACAGGTCGATGACGGTCTTGACGATGTCGCGGCAGGTCGCCTGCGTGTCGATATCCTTGATGAAGCTGCGATCGATCTTGATCTTGTCCAGGGGCAGGCGATGGACGTAGCTCAGGCTCGAATAGCCGGTGCCGAAGTCGTCGAGCGCGATGTGCACGCCGAGCGCTTTGAGCGCCTTCAAATATTCGCAGCCCTTGTCGAAATCGCGCATCAGGGCGGTCTCGGTGACTTCGAGGATGATGCGCGCGGGGGGCACGCCGCTGTTCTTGATGATCGCGATGATCTTCATGATCGCTTCGGAGGAGCCGATGTCGCGCACCGACAGATTGAACGAAATCCGGACGTCGCTGGGCCAGGTCCGCGCAGAGGCGAGCGCCTTGCGCAGCAGGACTTGCGTGAGATGGGTGATGAAGTCGGAACGCTCCGCGACGCGCACGAAAATGTTGGGAGGAACGCGGCCGAGTTCCGGACTGTCCCAGCGCGCGAGCGCTTCGAAGGCGACGACCTCGCCGCGCGCGACGTCGAAAATCGGCTGGAAGTTGAGGGAGAGCTCCTTTTCCAGATCGGCATTGCGCAGGCATTTCTCGACTGACGCGAATTGCCGGATCTGGATTTCGTGTTCGCGAGAGAAGATCACAGGTCGCCCGCGAGCATTTTGCTTTGCGTGATAGAGCGCGTAGTCGGCCCGCTCGAACAGCGATTCCGCCGTCGTTCCGGCCTCGGGGAAAGTGGCGAAACCAATCGAGCCGGAGATCTGCGCGGCGACGTCCGAGAGCAGGAAAGGCGCCTGGAGGGCCGCGCAAATGCGCTCGCCATAGGCGCTGATTTGCGCTTCGGTGAGATCGGCGTCGATGAGAACGCCGAATTCGTCGCCGCCCAGACGCGCGAGCAGCATGGTTTCGTCGGAGATCTCCCGCAACCTGCGCCCGGTCTCGACGAGGACTTGATCGCCCGTGACGTGGCCATAGACGTCGTTCACCGGCTTGAAGCCGTCGAGATCGATGACGCCGACGGCGAAGCGCTTTTCTTGCTGCTCGGCTCGGCTCAGCATTTCATGGAGGTTGGCGAAAAACCGGCGCCGGTTCGGCAGGTCGGTGAGGGCGTCGAGATTGGCCAGGCGCGAGTTTTCGTCGGCGAGGCGAAGGGTCTCCAAGTGCTTTTTGCCGAGTTCCTTCTGAAAGTTGATCATATTGGCGAAGTCGCGCGAATGGGTCAGCAGGATGTGGACGATCGCGACTGAAACCAGCGCCAGATTGAGACCCATCGCGGCGATGATCGGTTGGCCGGTCGAAGCGAGAAACGCCACGGTCGGCACAACGCCGACGATGGTGAGCGCCAGGGCGGCCGGACGGAAATGCATCAAGCAGAAGATGCAGCCGATGATGGTGATCGCCATGAAAAACGCGACCTGACTCCTGGCGTAAGGGTCTCCATAGGGATAGAGCGCGGCCCCCCAGAGAAAGAACAGTACGGCCACGAGCCCGGACATCGCCACGGCGCCCTTGAGGCGTCGCACCGCCTCGGCGGTGCTGTACGTCCGTTTTGCCCCCCACTTCCACATGCCGATACGGACGACGCAGAGAAGGGCGAGCGCCGCGGACATAAACGTGGTCAAAAACGCCGGCGCCGTTTCGCGATGAGTGAAGGACAGGATCGCGACGTTGACCAAGAGCATATAGTAGAGCAAAGGCACTTGGCTCGCGAACACGCGCAGCTGCGACTGCACCAGTTCCGGATTGTCGGCCGGAACCTGGAACAACGCTCGAAATCTTTCGCGCAATCATCATGTTCAAGGGCCTTCGCGCCCTCGCTCGGGAAACGCGATGCGAGTGGATCGCGGGCGCGTCGAGACGGCGGCGCGCCGTCTGACGAGTCCCCACGAGACAAAGCGCGCCCGGCGAATGGCAGGTTGTCGGGAGAACATGCCGGATTTCGCGCCGGCTCGACAGAAGGCTTCATGCCCCTCGACGTCGACCGCATTCGACGCCAAGCTGTCGGGCGTCATGTTGCGTGGGGAACAGCTAAGAAAGAGTCTATTTTCAACGGAGTCCAGCCATCGCGCGACAACGAACGGCGAAGTTGGCGCGAAGAGCGTCGCGCAAATCGGCCGATGGGAGGCGGCGCCCCTCAAGGCGAACGGCGCTCGCTCAGGCGCGAGGGGGCCGCGGGCCGCGCCCTCTCGCGCCAATCCTCGGCAAGCCGCGGGCGGCTCCCGGCCTGGCCGAGCAGGATCGGCGGAGAGAAGTAATAGCCTTGGGCGACGCGGATGCCGGTGTGGTCGCGCAGATACGCCAGCTCTTCGGCGGTTTCGACGCCTTCGACGATGACCTTGGTGCTCAACGCTTCGCCGATCGACTCGATCGCCCGGAGCAGGCCCTGGTTCCTCGGCCGCTCGTGGATCGCCGTGATGAACGAGCGGTCGACCTTGATCTCGTCGGCGGTGATTTCGGCGAGGGTGGACAGCGAGGAATAACCGACGCCGAAATCGTCGATCGAAATTTTCGCCCCCACCTCGCGCAACATCGGCGCGACCTGCAATTGGAATTGACCGGCGAGCAGGAAGGCTTCTTCGGTCAGCTCGATCATGAAGCGCTCGGCGTGGCCGCTGGCCGCGAGGCGGTCGGCGAAAGCGCGCATGAAGCGCGCGTCGCCGGCCTGCTGGGCGGCGATGTTGAAGCCGAGCCGCAGATCGGGGCCGAACGCTGCGTCGATGGCGTCGAGCGAGGCCAGCGTCTCCTCGACGAGGAGATGCGTCATTTCGTTCATCAGCCCGGCGTTCAGCGCGAAGGCGATCGAGTTGCCCGGAGCGCGCGCCTCCCCGTTCTCGTCGCGCCAGCGCATGAGGACTTCGAGGCCGTCGATCTCGCCCGAGCGGAAATCGACCTTCGGCTGCAATGCGCACAGAAAGCGCCGATCGCGCACGGCCACGCGAAGATTCTGCTCGAGCCGCGCGCGTTCCTGCGCGCGGACGGCGAGCGCCGGTTCATAGATTTGCGTTTCTCCTTTGCAGCGCCTCTTGGCCTGTGTCAGCGCCGCGTCCGCCTTGGAAATCAGGCCCTCCGCCGCGGCGTCGTGGAGCGGAAACAAGCTGAATCCGGCTGAGGCGGAGATCAGGATCTCCAGACCGTCGACATAAAAGGGATCTTTGAATCGCGACAGCACGCGATCGATCTTCGCCCTGACCTCGTCGGCGTTTCGCGCTCTTGCGACAAGCAGAGAAAACTCGTCGCCGCCGGTTCGGGCCGCGATGTCGCCGTCGTCGAGGGGGCCGGCGATCCGCTGGGCGGCCTCGACCAGCAGCGCGTCGCCGACGGCGCGGCCGTAGAACTCGTTGACGGCGTCGAACTGATCGAAGCCGACGACGGCCACCGCGAAGTCCGGGGTTCCCTCATCCGATTGAATCAATTGTCCGACCGCCTGTTCGAAGAACCCGCGATTGGGCAACTTGGTGAGGTCGTCGAAATAGGCGCGCTGGAACAATTCGTCCTGCAAGCGGCGCTGATCGGCGATGTCGGTGGCGGCGCTGACGCGGTAGGGATGCCCGTCGACGCTGAACTCGCGGCGCTCGATCAGCATGGGGCGGCCGTCGCGGACCGCCTCCTCGCGCTTGGCGCCGTCGCGCTCCGCCTCCCGCGCGCGCTCGGGCGCCGCCGGATTGGCGAAAACGCGCTCGCCGTCGCACGCGAACACTTCGATTGCGGTCGGCAAGACCGCCAGGGCGGCGCGCAACACCGAAGAGTCGAGTTCGGGCCGGCGGGCGTCGTCTTGGTTCGCATTCGCCATCGCCTGCTCCCGCGATCGCCGGCCTGACGCCAGAGACGTCGTTCAACGCTTGAGGATTTGCGCGCGTATCTGTTCGACGCGGCTGGCGAGGGGCGGCGCGCCGGTCGGTTTGGGCGCGCCGTCGCCGTCGGCGCTCGCGTCTTCGTTGGCCGAATTCTTGGCGCCGACCGCGCCGCGCCAGCGCTCGACCACCGCTTTGACGAACGCGCGCTCTTCGTCCGGCCTGCCGCGCGCGTCAGAATGCTGGAAGGTTTCGCTGCGGGGAACGCGGTCGGCGGGCAGCGACTTGAACTTCATTCGCGTCGGCAGGGGAAAGCCTTCGCCGAAGCCGACGAGTTCCTGCGTTCCCAGCGAAGGAACGAAGGCGATGAGATTGGCCGCCGCGTCGGTCACGGCGGAGCGGAGCAGCGCCTGATCCCGGTCGTTCGCCATGCGCATTGCAAACAGCGTGCTGCATTGGGAGATGATCGTGGGGTCGAGTTCGGCCGGGCGCTGGGTGACGAGGCCGAGGCAGACGCCGTATTTGCGCCCTTCCTTGGCGATGCGCAGCAGGGCGCGGCGGGTCGGGGCGAATCCGACCGAACGATCGGCCGGGGCGTAGCGATGCGCCTCTTCGCAGACGAACAGCATCGGCATCGCCCCGTCGCTCCACAGGCCGAAATCGAAGGCGAGCCGGCAGAGAACGCTGACCACGGCGTCGACGACCTCGACGGGCAATCCGGCGACCTGCAGGACGGTCATCGGCCGGCCGTTCGGTTCGAGGCGAAAGAGATAGGTGAGGATTTCGCTCATCGTGTCGCCGCCGACATTGGCGTTCTCGAACATGAAGCCGTAGCGCGCGTCGTCGCGCAAGCTCTCGATGCGCGACAGCAAACGATGATGGTGCATGCGCGAGGCGCGGTTTTCCAGCTTGCCCATGCGGTCGTCGATCAGCGCGACGAGGTCTTGCATGGTGTAGGGAACCGGCGTGTCGACGGTGTAGCCGGCGCTCTTGGGGTCGACCTTGCGCAAGGTCACGCGGTCGATCGAGGTCCGATGGGCTTGGTAGAGACTCTTGGCGATCGGGATCTGCTCGGCGAGAATGTCGACTTCCTCCTCGACGCCGGGCCGTCCGTAATAGAGCGCGTCGACGAATTCCTCGAAATTGAACAGCCAGAACGGCAGTTTCAGGTTCGCCGCGTTGACGATATTGGCGCGCGAGCCGAAGCAGCGTCCGTATTCGTTGTGGCCGTCGAGCAGGAAGATGCGCAGGTTCGGCCGGACGTCGAGAATTTCGCCGAGGATCGCCGCCACGCCGCTCGATTTTCCGACGCCGGTCGAGCCGAGAATGGCGAAATGCTTGCTCAGCAGGTTGTCGACGTCGACGTGGGCGACGATCGAATCATCGTTGTGGAGGACGCCGATATTGATCGCATTCGCGCTCGAGGCGGCATAGACCAGCCGCAATTCGTCGCGCCCGATGATCCGCGCGGCGTCGCCGATCGCGGGGTAGGTCGAGACGCCGCGCGAAAAGCGCTCGACGCCGGCGGCGCCGATCTTGATTTCGCCCATCAGGTCGACGCGCGCCACGGCGCCGTTTCGCGGCTCGCCGCCGGCTCCTTCGTTGCTTGCGACTTCGGTGATGACGCCGATCAGGCGGCGGCGCCCGGCCGCGATCGCGAGGAACGCGCCGACGGTGGCGCGCAATTGCTCGCTGATCGCAGGCGCCGGCAAGCCGACGCACGCTTCCGAACCGCGCACGCTCAGCACGGCGCCGAGGGTCGTCGCCTCGACCGGCGAACCGGAGGAAAAGTCGAACGATGAAATGGTCACGGTTATCCGCTCTTTCCCAGAGACCGCACGTCGAAATGTCTGATAAATTATGAGTATAGAACCTTTCCACCGGGTTAAACGCGTCGGCGGCGGGCGATGGGCGGCCACGATCGCACTTGAAATCTTGTCACGCTGCTGACTTCTAGCCCCTGCGGGTCCGGGCCGGGCGTCCTGCCGGATTCGCGCCCGGGGGCAATGAGGCGGAACGCGGAGGCGGCGCAATGAGACTTTTCTGCTTCGGTCTAGGCTACAGCGCGCGCCGGATCATCGCCCGCGCCGAAAGCGTCGAGGCGAGCGGCACGACGCGCGAGCCCGAAGCCGCCCGCGCGCTACGGCGCGAGGGCGTCGCGGCGTTCGCGTTCGACGGCGCGCACGGCGACGAAGCGCTTCTTCCCGCCCTGGCGCGCGCGCAAGTCGTGCTCGTCTCGACGCCGCCCGGCGAGACCGGCGATCCCGCGCTCGCACATTTCGCGGGCGAAATCGCCGCCGCGCCGGACCTCGAGCGCATCCTTTATCTCTCCAGCGTCGGCGTTTACGGCGATTGCGGCGGCGCCTGGGTCCAAGAGACGACGATGCCTTCGCCCAGTTCGTCACGCGCGCGCCGCCGGCTCGCCGCCGAGGACCAATGGCGCTCGCTCGGGCGGGCGAGGGGCGTCCCGGTCGATATCCTGCGTCTCGCCGGCATTTATGGGCCCGGCCGCAACGCGCTCGTCAAGTTGCGCGCCGGCGAGGCGCGGCGCATCGTCAAGCCGGGCCAGATCTTCAACCGCATCCATGTCGACGACGTCGCCGAAGTCGCCCGGCGCCTCATCGAAGCGCACAACGCGGGCGAAATCTGGAACGTCGCCGACGAAGAGCCCGCCCCGCCACAAGACGTTGTCGTCTTCGCCGCGAAGTTGCTAGGCGTCGCGCCGCCGCCCGAGGAAGATTTCTCGACCGCGTCGTTGTCGCCGATGGCGCGCAGCTTCTATGACGACAATCGGCGCGTCTCGGTCGACAAGCTCGGGCGAGAACTCGGTTACCGCTGGCTCTATCCGACCTATCGCGAGGGCCTCGGCGCGCTCGCGGCGGCGGGAGAGGGGCGCGAGCGGGCGCCTTGAGCGCCCGATATTTCGGCCGCGCCGAGCTCGAGAAACGCCAAAGGGGCGCTTAATCAGTTCTCGCTGAGGGCGCTCTTGGCCTTGTCCCCGGCGGCGGCCGGGGGCGCCTCGATCACCGGATAGGCGAGCGCCGCCGCCTGCGGCTTGTCGGAAACGAACATCCAGCCGTTGGCGTAGGAAATCCACACCTTGCGGTCCTTCCAATAGTCCAAGCCGAGATTGGCCGACGCGAGCGGGAAATCGACGTCGACGACGCCCATTTTTCGCTGGTAGGACAATTCGTCGCCGATCTTCACCGTGTCGAACATATACGCCTGCACGGGCATCGGCTTTCCGTCGTTCAACGGGCTTCTCGACTGCGCCGGAGTATTGACGAACGCGGAATACGGGACGCCCCACAGCGCATTCGAGTGCTTGGAGACGAACGAGAAATTGTTTCCCGTGTCGACGATCGCGCGCGTTCGCTCGCCGTTCAAGAAGATGTCGATCGCGATCTTCGCGTTACGATGGTCGAATGGGATCGCCGAATAAGCGCCGGTCCACGGAAGAAACGTCTTATAACAACCGGACGAACGGTAGAAGGTCAGCTTTCCCGAGGGAAAGTCAAATTCGACTTCGAATTGCGATAAAATGTCGTCGCCCAACAGACCCGCAAAGTCGGCTTCCGGCGTCTTGCCATCGTCCATCGCAGCGACGACTGTGCTGCGATCGCGGTAGACGAGGTCGCCGAACGCCAGAACCGGGAGGACGACGTTCACGTACAAATCCGCTTGCGTCTGGCCCACGCCGACCACGGGCCGCGAGTCCGAAATCGAATGATCGGGTTTCAAATCGAGTTCCTTGGCGACGCTCGATTTTATCAGCGAGACCTCCGAACCGGTGTCCACGATCAGGGGACGGACTTGACCGTCGATCTTGGCCGTCACGGCGTAATGGGCACCCAATTCCACCAAAGGCATTTGCGCGACCTTGGTCAAACTGCATTGCGCAAGAGCCGGCGTCGCCACAACGAGCGCGGCGCAAAAGCCGGGAACCGCGCGTATCAATAATTTCATCGCCGCCTCCGTGTGAGGCCAATATTTAAGATCGTCGAGGAGCCGAGGGTCGTCTTTGTTCGTCGACATGCGGACTCTTCGAGCGATCTTCCGCGGTCAGGCTGGTCCCAAGCTGGTTTGAGGGACGCCGACTCCGTCGACGCATTTGCGGCGTTGCGAGTTGGGCGAGGCGTCCGCGCGGAGAAAGGGCGTCGCTCGACTTCGGCGCAGAGTGAGGCGGCCGTTCAGCGGATTTTCATCTCACGCAGCGTAAATCGCGGTCGCCATCGAAACGTCGCAAATCCCGAGGAAACACGAGCGCCAATATGACCTTCGCTGCTAAGTTCGAAGAGCGAACCCGCTTGATCGCCAGCGACTTGATGACCGGGCGCGTTATCACGACCCCTGCGGACGCGAGCGTCCAGGCGGTTGCCCGGCTGATGCTCGAGAACGGGATCGGCGCGGCGCCCGTGCTCGATGCCGCCGGCGCTCCGATCGGAATGGTCAGCGACGGCGATTTGCTCGGACGGCGGCCGGAAGACTACCGGCGGGAATGGTGGCTCGAATTGCTCGCGGACGCCGCGTCGTCGCGCGACATCGCCAACGACGGCCATCGTCGGCCCATCCGGGACGTCATGAGCGCGCCGCTCATCGCAATCGACCCCGAAACGCCGGCGCCGGAGATCGCCCGCCTGCTGCAATCGCATCGGATCAAGCGACTTCCCGTGATCCGCGACGGCAAATTGGTCGGGATCGTCAGTCGCACCGACCTGCTCGGCGTCATCGAGCAGTTTCACAAGATCCCGCAGGCGAAGGGCGAGGCCGGCGCCGGACTTGTGAGGTTCTTGGAGTCGCTCGCTGGAGGCGCGCACCTCTTGGATGGAGGCCTCGCGTCCGCCGCCGGTCCGGCGCCGGTCGCCGCGCCGGAGGCGCCGCCGACACTTTCCGCCGAGGCGTTTCGCGATCAGGTGAGAGCCTACGAACAGGAGGCGATCGACAGAGCGGCGGCGGAGAAACAGGCGGCGCGGATGGAGCGCCAGCGCGAGGCCAAGCTCATATTGCGGCAGCATGTGAGCGACGAATCGTGGCGCAAGCTCCTCGACCACGCGGAAGTGGCCGCCAAGCACGGCGAGAAGGAATTCCTCCTGCACCGTTTCCCCTGCGACCTGTGCACCGACGGCGGACGCATGATCGACGTCGCCGAGCCGGGTTGGGAGACGACGTTGCGGGGAAAGCCTGCGGAACTGCTCGACAGGTGGCGAGCCGAACTCAAGCCGAAGGGTTTTGGGCTCACGGCGCGGATTGTCAGCTATGTGGACGGCATTCTGGGCGACGTTGGCCTGTTTCTCACCTGGGGGGAGTAAGGCGCAAGAATCGTGCGATTCGTCGGCGCGCTCACGCCTTGGTGTCGTCGTGGGCGGGAATGAGAATGCCGGAATTGGGTTCGATCCAGGCAAGACGGTCGTGGATCGCCTTCACGCCCGGCGTATTCTCGGCGATCACCCGCAAGCCGTCGCGCAGCCGCTCGTCGGTGATGGCGCCGTCGAACGTCACCTCGCCGTCCTTGGCCGAAACGCGGATCGAAGCGCGCGGCGCCCACCCCTGGGAATTGATCTCGGCCTCGATCGCAGCGCGGATTTCCGCGTCCGATTTCGGCGCGGCCTCGCGCGGCAGCGCCAGATAGAGCCTCCTCAACAGGTCCGAACGGGAGAGCACGCCGACGACGGCGCCGCCGCGCACCACCGGCAGGCGCTTGACCCTGCGCCGGATCATCAGCTCGACGGCTTCGGCGAGATTGGCGTCCTCGGCGATCGAGACGACGCTCTTGGTCATGACTTCCGAGACTTTGCGGCCGTGGGCGTGGGCGTAAGCGTGGGCGAGTCGGCCGCCGCTCATCAGCGCTTCGAGCCAGCGCGGTCGGCGCGTTTCGGTGCCCAGTTCGCCGCGCCGCAACAGATCGCCCTCGCTCAACACGCCTATCAGCGCCTTGCGCTCGTCGAACACGAACAGCGCGCTGATCCGCGCGCGCAGCATGGTCTCGACCGCCTCGGAGAGACTGGCTGTCTCCCTTACGCCGATCACCCCTCGCGTCATCGCATCTTGCACGCGCATCGCATTGTCCTTCTCGAGAGCCGCCCGCGCCGGGATTTGTCTACTGCAAGCGGGGGGCCGCGCGGTTGACGTCGCGCAATCCCAACGTTGCCTGCGCGCTAGAGTCGCGCCGCAGAGCCTTGTATAGGCTGTCGATCGCGGCGTCGCGAACGGCGGCCGCCAAGGAGCGAAGCGGGCGATGGCCAATCCGATCGTCGTCGAAGTCACGCGCGGCCCGCTCGTCGAATTGCGCCATCGCGGCGCCGGCGCCGTCGTCGATGCGGGCGGCGCGCTGGCATTCGCGTTCGGCGACGTCGAGCGCCCGGTCTTTCCGCGCTCGGCGGTCAAGGCGTTTCAGGCGTTGCCGCTGCTGGAGAGCGGCGCGGCGGACAAACTTGGGCTCAGCGAAGCGGAAATCGCGCTCGCCTGTTCTTCGCATTCGGGCGAGGCCGCGCACGTCGCCGGCGCGGCGGCGATGCTCGCCAAGGCGGGCGCCGAGCCGAGCGCGCTCGCCTGCGGCGCCCATTGGCCGCTCGGCGAAAAAGCGGCGCGCGCGCTGGCGCGCTCGGGCGCGTTTCCTTCCGCCTTGCACAACAATTGCTCGGGCAAGCACGCCGGCTTCGTCTGCCTCGCCTGCGCGAGCGGCTGGGACTCCAGGGGTTACGAGGCGCAAAACCATCCCGTGCAGCGCGCGGCCAAGGCGGCGATCGAGGACCTCACCGGCGCCGCGCTGGGCGAAGACGTGTGCGGAACCGACGGCTGCTCGATCCCGACTTACGCCGTGCCCTTGCGCGCGCTGGCGCTCGGCTTCGCGCGCTTTGCGACGGGGCAAGGGCTGCCGCCGATGCGCCGCGAGGCGGCCCGACGCATCCGCGCCGCCGTCGCCGCCCATCCTCAGATGGTCGCGGGGACGGAGCGCTTCGACACCGAGGTCATGACCCTGCTCGGCGCGCGCGCGTTCACCAAGACGGGCGCGGAAGGCGTCTTTTGCGCCGCTCTGCCCGAACTCGGCCTCGGCCTCGCCGTCAAGGCCGACGACGGTGCGACCCGCGCCGCGCAAATCATGATCGCCGCCCTGATCGCGAAGTTCCTGCCGATGAGCGATGCCGAACGCGCGCGCTTCGAGACGTTCCTCGCGCCGACCCTGCGCAACTGGAACGGGCTGGAAGTGGGGCGGATGCGGGCGGCGGGGGTGTTGGGGTAGGGCGGCGGTTCTTCTGCAGACGCGCTCGCTGAGCGCGTCCGGCGCTTGGCCGCCTTGTTCCGTCCATGCCGACGCGGCTGAACGGGCGACCTCAGCCGGCGCAAGGACGCTGAACCCTCAGTAGCAGGCGATGAATTCGCGGAACACCCAGCCGATCGGCTGGCCGTCGGAATAGCGCGCGATGTAGGCCCAGGGTTTGCCGTTGGCGTCGACGGCATTGTCGACGATCGAAACCAGCACGCCGTTGGGCAGCGCGCCGACGATGTCGCCCTGGGGCGTCGAGCGCACGTTCAACGGCGTTCCCGTCGGGTCCATGACCTTGCAGCGCGGCTGCGCGGCGGCGCTCGTCGCGCATGCGCAGGAGATCAAAACGGCCAACAGCATGATCGTTCGCATCGCCGACCCCCTTTCGATCTCGTTCGCGAGACGCTGTCGTCGCGCGAAATCCCCGCCATAGTGTGGCGTGCGTCGGCCTCGGTCAACATCGAGCCGAGGGCTGCGACGCTATGGCCGGCGCTCCGCCGCGCTCGCGCCTTACCGGTGAATCGCGTCGAGCTCCGACAACAGCACGACACTTTCCTGCTCGTTGGGATCGGTGCGCGAGACCACGGCGAGGCAGGGATCGTTTGCGCTCATGTTGTAGGGCAGGTGCGGCGTGTCGGCCGGGATATAGACGAAGTCCCCGGCGCGCGCGACGAGATGATGCTCGAGCCGCTCGCCGTAGTGCATCCCCGCTTCGCCGCTGAGCACGTAGATCGCCGTCTCGTGCGTCTGGTGCTTGTGCGCCTTCGCGCGCGCTCCTGGCGGCATCGTCAGCAGCTGCATGTGGATCGCCGAGGCGCCGACGCTCTGAGCGGAAACCGCCGGCGCGTTGGAGAAACCCTGCTTGCCGACGAACGAGGCGCCCGCGCGCAACACTTGGCAAACAACGGGCCGGCCGGGAGACGCAATGCTATCCGCCATGGTTCGGTCTCCTGCGAAAGCGTCGCCGGAAGAATCTAGTGGCTGGATGGTGAAAAGGCCACCGCCGCGGCCGGGCGGAGAGCACGCGGCCGCTCAGGACGCGCTCCTCTCCGCTTCGGGCGCCGCTACAGCCCCATCGCCTCGCCGTGCAGCGCGAGGTCGAGGCCTTCGCGTTCTTGTTCGGGGACGACGCGCAGCCCGACCAGGGCGTCGACGATCTTCAGCGTGATCCAGGTGCCGACCGCGCACCAAAGAATCGTCACGCCGACGCCGATCGCCTGGGCGACGAACTGCGCCGGGTTTCCTTCGAGCAGCCCGGATATGCCGGGCTCGCCGCCCGCCGCGCTCACCGAAGCGGCGGCGAACACGCCGGCGAGCAGGGTGCCGAGGATGCCGCCGACGCCGTGAACGCCGAACACGTCGAGCGAATCGTCGTAGCGGAGCCGCTGCTTCAACGCGGTGCTCGCCCAATAGCAGACGCCGCCGGCGAGCGCGCCGATGACGACGCCCTGCCAGGGCAGGACGTAGCCCGAGGCGGGGGTGATCGTGCCGAGCCCGGCGACCGCGCCGGAAATAAGGCCGAGCACCGAGGGCTTGCCACGCTCCGCCCATTCCAGCACGCTCCACACCAGCGCGCCGGCGCAGGCGGAAAGATGCGTGGCGACGATTGCGAAGACGGCGCGCGATCCCGCGCCGAGCGCCGAGCCGCCGTTGAAGCCGAACCAGCCGACCCACAACAGGCCGACGCCAATCACGGCCAGCGACAGATCGAACGGCGCCAGATTCTCGCGCCCGTAGCCTTGCCGCGCGCCCATCATCAGCGCCGCCACGAGGCCGGCGACGCCGGCGTTGATGTGGACCACCGTGCCGCCGGCGAAATCGATCAGGCCGAGGCGCGCCAGGAAGCCGCCGCCCCACACCCAGTGGGCGGTCGGCACATAAACGATGAACAGCCACAGCGCGCAGAACACGAGAAACGCCGAGAACTTCATCCGGTCGGCGACGGCGCCGCCGACCAGCGCGCAGGTGATGACCGCGAAGGTCATCTGATAGGCCATGAACAGCATCTCGGGGATCGTCTTGGCGAACGGGCTGACCGAGTCGACGCCGATCCCGGCGAGGAACGTCCGGTCGAAGCCGCCGATCAGCGCGCCGTCGCCGCGAAAGGCGAGGCTGTAGGCGAGCGCGAACCACAAGAGCGACACCACGCCCGTCGCAGCGACGCTTTGGGCCATCGTCGCCAGGATGTTCTTGCGCCGGACCATGCCGCCGTAGAACAGCGCCAGGCCGGGAAGCGTCATCAGCAGCACCAGCGCCGTCGCGGCGATCATGAAGGCGGTGTCGGCCGGATCGATCTTGCTTTCCGCCGCAAAGGCGGGCGCCGAGAGGGCAAGGAGCGCGGCCGCGGGCAGGACGGCGCGCGGAATCAAAGGGTTCATAGGCGCGATCTCGATGGGTGGTGGATTTAAAGAGCGTCGTCGTTGGATTCGCCGGTGCGGATGCGCACCGCGCGCTCGAGCGGAGTGACGAAGATCTTGCCGTCGCCGATCTTGCCGGTCTGCGCCGCGGCGCGGATCGCCTCGACGACGGCGTCGACGCGCGCGTCGGGCACGGCGATTTCAAGGCGCGCCTTGGGCACGAAGTTCACGACATATTCGGCGCCGCGGTAAATCTCGGTGTGGCCCTTCTGCCGGCCGTATCCCTTGACCTCGGTGACGGTCATGCCGTGGGCGCCGAGCCGGTCGAGCGCCTCGCGGATGTCGTCGAGCTTGAACGGTTTGACGATCGCGGTGATGATTTTCATGGAGACTTTCTTGATTTTCTTGCGACACCGGCGTTTCAGCGCCATCGTCGAGGCTGTTAGGCCAAGTGACCACGGTAATGATGAAAGTTTTGGCATTATGCGCAAAAATAGGGCGGATGAAAGCGCAAATCTGCGACTTTTCCAGGCATAAATTGTCGCGGCTCGCCAATTTTTCCGGAAGGGGCGAATATGCCCCGAGGTTGAGAGGCAACATTCGATCTGCTAGGCGTACAAAAGTGCGTCACGCCGAGAGTTCGCGCCGCTCCTGCGAACTTCGCCCCCGAGGAGAACGCCTTCATGCCTGACCGCGCCGGCGCCGCGCATGCGCACGTCGCCCATCGCCCGCCCGTCTATCTCCGGCTCTCTTCGTCCGACGCGCTCGATGCCTTGAGGCGCATGCACCGCATCCGCCGCTTCGAGGAAGCGGCCGAAGACTCGTATGTGCGCGGGCTGTCCTACGGCACCATGCATCTCTCGATCGGGCAGGAGGCGACGGCGGTCGGGATCTGCATGCCGCTGACCGACGCCGACGCTATCACCTCGACCCACCGCGGCCATGGCCATTGCATCGCCAAGGGCGCCGACTTGAAGCCGATGTTCGCCGAATTCCTCGGCAAGGAAACCGGCTATTGCAAGGGGCGCGGCGGCTCGATGCACATCGCCGATCCCGCGCGCGGCAACCTCGGCGCCAACGGCATCGTCGGCGGCGGCCTGCCGATCGCCGTCGGCGCCGCGTTCAGCGCCAAGCGGCGCGGCGACGGCGCGGTCGCCGTCGCGTTCTTCGGCGACGGCGCCAATAACGAGGGCGCGTTTCACGAGTCGCTCAACCTCGCCTCGATCTGGAAGCTGCCGGTGATCTTCGTGTGCGAGAACAATCAGTACGCGATGTCGACCGCGATCACGCGCTCGACGGCGGCGCCCAACGTCGCCGATCGCGCCAGCGCCTACGCGATGCCGGGCGTCATCGTCGACGGCAACAATTTCGCCGACGTCGCCGAGGCGTCCTTTCTCGCCGTGGAGCGGGCGCGCGGGGGCGACGGGCCGACGCTGATAGAGGCCAAGACCTATCGCACCCGCGGCCATTCGCGCTCCGACCGCAACCGCTATCGCACCCGCGAGGAGATCGAGAGCTGGAGGCAGCGCGATCCGATCGCCGCGTTCGAAAACGAGGTCGTTGCGCTCGGCCTCGCCTCGCGCGAAGAAATCGCGGCGATCGACGCGGAGGTTCGCGCCGAAATGGCGGCCGCGATCGAATTCGCGATGGAAAGCCCGACGCCGAATCCGGCCGAGGTGACGCGCGACGTCTATTCGCCTCGAGAGGATTGAGCCGGCATGTCGCAAACCAATCGCGAACTGAGCTACGCCGAGGCGATCCGCGAGGCGCTCGCCATCGCGCTCGAAGCCGACGACCGCGTCGTCCTGATGGGCGAGGACATCGGCCTTTACGGCGGCGCGTTCCAGGTGACCGGCGATCTCGTCGAGCGCTTCGGCGAGAGCCGCGTGATCGACACTCCGATCAGCGAACTCGGCGGCGCCGGCGTCGCGGTCGGGGCGGCCCTCACCGGAATGCGGCCAGTCTACGAATTCCAGTTCTCGGATTTCTCGATGCTGGCGATGGAACAGATCGTCAATCAGGCGGCCAAGATCCGTTACATGCTGGGTGGCGCGGTCAACGTGCCGGTGGTGTTCCGTATGCCGACCGGATCGGGCCTCGGCGGCGCTGCGCAGCACAGCCAGAGCATCGAGGCGTGGTTCGCGCACGTGCCGGGGCTGAAGGTGGTCGAGCCTTCGACGCCGCACGACGTCAAGGGCATGCTGCTTTCCGCCATCGCGGATCCCGATCCGGTGATCCTGTTCGAGCACAAGCTGCTTTACAAGATCAAGGGCCCGGTTCCCGAGGGCGATTATCGCGTCGCGCTCGACAAGGCGGCGCTGAGGCGCGAGGGGCGCGATCTGACCATCGTCGCGACGGGGATCATGACCCATCGCGCGCTCGAAGCGGCCTCGATCCTCGCGGAGGACGGCGTCGAAGCGGAGGTCATCGATCTGCGCTGCCTGCGTCCGCTCGACGGCGAATCGATCATCGCCAGCGTCAAGAAGACGACGCGGCTGCTCGCGGTCTACGAAGGGGTGAAGACGCTGGGCCTGGGCGCCGAAGTCAGCGCGCTCGTCGCCGAAAGCGAAGCGTTCGACTATCTCGATGCGCCGATCCTGCGCCTAGGAGGCGCCGAAGCGCCGATCCCCTATAGTCCCATTTTGGAGAAGGCGGCGGTTCCCCAAGTCGAGGACATCGTCGCGGCGGCGCGAAGCCTCGCGCAAGGGCGGTTGTAATGAGCGCGGCGCAACAACCCGGCGGCGGCTAGATGGCGAAGGAAGTCATTCTGCCGCGCGTCGACATGGATATGGCGACGGGCAAGATGGGGCGCTGGCTGGTCGCCGAGGGCGAGCGCGTGCGCGAAGGCCAGTTGCTGTTCGAGATCGAGACCGACAAAGCGGCGATGGAGGTCGAGGCGCCGGCCTCCGGCGTGCTGCGCGCCGTGCGCGCGCAGGCTGGGGAAGTGCTGCCGGTGGGCAGCGTCATCGGCTGGATCGTCGGCGAGGACGAACCTTTCGATCCCGATCTACAGGCGCTTGCGGGCGAGTTGCGCGCGCTTCTCTCCGCTTCGGCGCGGCCGGCCGCAGCGTCGGCGTCGCCGTCCGAAGCGTCGCGCTCGCGGTCGGCGCCGGTTGGGGAGCGCGGCCGCGCTACGCCGCTGGCGCGCCGTCTGGCGCGCGAAAGGGGCCTCGACATTGCAGATTTCATCGGCTCCGGCCCGAAAGGCCGCGTGCAGGCGCGAGACGTCGAATTTCCCGAGCCCGCGGCGAACGCCGAGCCGTCGTCCTTCGCCGCCGAAGGCGCGCGGCTCAACCGCGAATGGCTGCACGAGGGCGAAGGCGCGCCGCTGGTGTTCCTCCACGGCTTCGGCGCCGACCTCAACGGCTGGCGCCCGCTGTTGCGCCATTTGCCGACTCCCCGCCCGGCGCTCGCGCTCGATCTGCCCGGCCACGGCGGCTCGCCGTCGGCGGCCGACTTCTCGTTCCCTGCCCTCGTCGCCGCGGCGCGGGCGGCGCTCGGCCAGGAAGGAATCGAGGCCGCGCATCTGATCGGCCATTCGCTCGGCGGCGCGGTCGCCGCTGCGCTCGCCGCCGAGCCGGGATTTCGCGCGCATTCGCTGATGCTGATCGCGCCCGCCGGCCTCGGTCCGGAAGTCAATTGGGAATTCCTCGCGGGATTCCTGCGCGCGCGCTCGGAGGCGAGCTTGACGCCGTGGATGCGCCTTCTGGTCGCCGATCCCGTTTCGCTGGGGGCCGCGCTGGTCAAGACGACGCTGCGCCAGCGCGAAGACCGCGCGCTCCTCGAAGCGCAGACCCGTCTCGTCGAGACGCTGTTCCCGGACGGCGTCCAGGCGTTCGACGTCCGTCATTTGCTCGTCGATCTTGCGGCGCCGACCAAGATCGTGTGGGGCGCCGAGGACCAGATCATCCCGCCGCGCCAGGCCGAGGGCTTGAGCGGCGTGATCGCGGTTCATCGCTTCGCCGGCGTCGGCCACATGCCGCATCTCGAGGCGCGACGCGAGGTTGCGCGGCTGGTGGAGGAATTGGCGAAGGCGGGAGGGTAGGGGAGAGACGAGGCAGCGGCGCCTGCCCCTTCCCCCGTACGGGGGAAGGGTTGCGCGGCCGAACGCCCGCCTTTCGAAGCGCGCCGCGTCAATGTCCGTAAAGGCCGGTCAAGGTGGCCTTGGCGAGCGTATGGTAGTGCAAGTTGAAGCCGACGACCGCCGGCGTCGCGTTCTCGTCGGCGTCGAGCTTGTCGACGTCGACGGCGAAGATCGTGAAGTGATAGTGGTGCGGCTTGTCGCCCTTGGGCGGGCAAGGGCCGCCGTAACCGGGGATGCCGTAATCGGAACGGACCTGCACCGCGCCATTGGGCGCCGCGTCGCTCTTGGGATCGCCCGCGCCTTTGGGCAGGCCGGTGACGTCGGCGGGAATGTTGAAAATCGCCCAGTGCCAAAAGCCGCTCCCCGTCGGCGCGTCGGGATCGTAGACGGTGAGCGCGAAGCTCTTCGTGCCCTTCGGGGCGCCCGACCAGTTCAGGGCGGGCGAAATGTTCTTGCCCGTGCAGCCGAAGCTGTTGAACACCTGCTCGTCGGGGACGCGCGCGCCCGGTTTGATGTCTGGGCTCGTCAGCGACAACGCGTTGGCCGCGCCGGCGCTCGCCATAGTCGCCATGGCGACAGAGACGGCTAATGCATGGCTGATCATCGAAGTCTCCCTTGTTTGCGTCGTTCGATCGCCGCGACGCTGTGATAATTGTCTTGCGTTGACGCCGCATTGCAAGCGAAAATCAATATCTTGAGCGCAAAGGCGCGGGACGTCGCGGCGACAACAGCGGAATGCGGAGGGACCATGGACGGGGCGACGCATGCGCGGGTGAGTCGCAAGCGGAAATTCACGATGCGCTCCGGCGCCGTGTTGCTGTTCACCGAATTGGGCTTCGGCGGAGCGCCGCTCGGCAACCTCTATCGGCCGCTGACGGAGAAGGAAGCGCGGGCGACGCTCGATGCCGCCTGGACGGCCGGCTGCCGCTATTACGACACTGCGCCGCTTTACGGCCTCGGCCTTTCCGAGACGCGGCTCAACGGCTTCCTGCGCGCCAAACCGCGCGACAGCTATTTGCTTTCGACCAAGGTCGGCCGGCTGTTGCAGCTTTGCCCGCCGGAGCAGCGCTCGCGTCCGGGCGCATTCTTCGAAACGCCGTCGCGGCGCGAGGTCTTCGACTATTCCTACGACGGCGTTATGCGCTCGCTGGAGTTTTCGCTGGAGCGGCTCGGCCTCGATCATATCGACATCGTCTACGCGCACGACCTCGACGCTTTCACGCACGGCAGCAAGGAGGCGTCCGACGCGCGCATTCGCGAGTTCATGGCCGGCGGCTATAAGGCGCTCGCCAAACTGCGCGAGGGCGGCGCGGTCAAGGCGATCGGCGCCGGGATCAACGAGTGGGAAGTCGCGGAGACGCTGGCGCGTTCGGGCGACTTCGACATCTTTATGCTGGCGGGCCGCTACACGCTGCTCGAGCAGGACGCGCTGCAGACTTTCCTGCCGCACTGCGTGGACAAAAACATCGGCGTCGTCATCGGCGGACCGTTCAATTCCGGCATTCTCGCGACCGGTCCGAAGCGCGGGGCGTTCTACAACTATGCGCCGGCGCCCGAGGCGGTGATCGAGCGGGTGCGCCGGATCGAGGCGATCTGCAAGGCGCACGGCGTGAAACTCGCGGAGGCGGCGCTGCGCTTTCCGCTCTGCCATCCCGCAATTCTCAGCGTCGTCCCCGGCGGGCAGAAGGCCGGCGAGGTTTGTCGCAACGCCGCGATGCTGAACGCGAGGATTCCATCGGCGCTGTGGCGTGCTCTCAAAGCCGAGCGCCTGATGCGCGCCGACGCGCCGACGCCGCGCTGAGACCGTTCGAGGAGCCGCCGCGAGGCTGAAAGCGCTCGATCCGCTGTTGAGGCCGGATCTTCTCCACGCCCGGCGCGGCGATGAAATCGCCGTCCTCGCCACGGGCGAGCGCCGCCTCCACGGCGCCGTCATTCTCGAGAATGGCGTCATTCCTTCGGATCGAGGCGCCGTTCAGAACAGTCCTTCGATCCGTCCGTCGCGCACGTGGATCCGCTCGGCCGCGGGGCTCCGCGGCAGCCCCGGCATGGTTCTGATGTCGCCCATCAGCACGACGACAAATCCGGCGCCCGCGCGCAGGCGCACGTCTTGGATCGACGCGGTATGGCCGTTCGGCGCGCCGAGGAGGGTAGGCTCGGCGGAAAACGAGTATTGCGTCTTGGCGACGCAGATCGGCAGATCGCCGTAGCCGGCAGCCTGCAATTCGTCGAACTGCGCGCGAACGCGGGCGTCGGCGGCGATGTCGGCGGCGCCGTAAATCTCGCGCGCGATGACGCGCGTCTTCTCCCACAGCGGCGTCGCGTCGGGGTAGAGCGTGCGAAAGCCGAGCGGCGAAGAATCCGCCATCTGGGCCGCGACGCGCCCGAGCTCTTCCGCGCCGGCCGAGCCGCGCGCCCAGTGGTCGCAGATCACCGCCCGGGCGTCGCAAGTCTCGGCGACGAAACGCTGGATCAGCGCGAGCTCGGCGTCGCTGTCGGCGTCAAAGCGGTTCACCGCGACGACGACGTCGACGCCGAATTTCCTGACGTTGGCGACATGTCGTTGCAGATTGGCGAGCCCTCTTTCCAGCGCGGCCAAATCCTCGCCGCCGAGCGCGCTCTTGGGCAAGCCGCCATGCATCTTGAGCGCCCGCGCCGTCGCCACGACCACCACGCCGGCGGGCTTCAGCCCGGCCTTGCGGCACTTGATGTCGAAAAACTTCTCCGCGCCGAGATCGGCGCCAAATCCGGCTTCGGTGACGACGTAATCGGCGAGCTTCAGCGCAGCGCGCGTCGCAACGAGGGAATTGCAGCCGTGCGCGATATTGGCGAACGGGCCGCCGTGCACCAGCGCCGGATTGCCCTCCAAGGTCTGCACGAGATTGGGGCGCAGAGCGAACCGAAGCAGCGCGGTCATCGCGCCCGCCGCCTTCAGATCGCTCGCCGTCACCGGCCTCTTGTCGCGCGAATAAGCGACCACCATCCGGCCGAGCCGCGCCTCGAGATCGGCAAGATCGTCGGCGAGACAAAACGTCGCCATCACCTCGGAGGCGACGGTGATGTCGAAGCCGTCCGCACGCGGGAATCCGTTGGCGGCGCCGCCGAGCCCGACGACGATTTCACGCAACGCGCGATCGTTGAGGTCGAGCGCGCGTCGCCAGACGACGCGGCGCGCGTCGATTTCCAGTTCGTTGCCCCAGTAGAGATGGTTGTCGATCATCGCCGCGAGCAGATTGTGCGCGGCGGTGATGGCGTGGAAGTCGCCGGTGAAGTGGAGGTTGATTTCGTCCATCGGCGCGACCTGCGAATAGCCGCCGCCCGTCGCCCCGCCCTTGACGCCGAAACACGGCCCGAGCGAAGGCTCGCGCAGGCAGATCGCGACGCGCTTGCCGATGCGCGCGAGCGCGTCGCCGAGACCGATCGTGGTCGTCGTCTTGCCTTCGCCTGCCGGCGTCGGGCTGATCGCGGTGACGAGGATGAGCTTGCCGTCCGGCTTGCCGGCGAGCCCGGCGAGGAACGAATCGTCGATCTTGGCGATCGCGCGGCCGTAAGAATGGAGGGCCTCCGCGGGGATGCCGAGCTTGGCGCCGACCGCCGCAATCGGCGCGAGCGTGGCCTCCCGCGCGATTTCGCTGTCCTGTTTCATTGCCGTCGCCTCCTGGCGCTTTAGCCCAATCGCGCCAGTGCAGCGCTCACCCACCTGCGGCGCAATGACGCCGCGCGACCTCATTCCCTTTTGGCGGTCCTTCGACCAGATTCGGTTAGGCATTTGACTCCGATCCGTCACGCCGGCCAAGGAGCATTTTCTTATGAGGGCAGCTCTTTTCGTGCATCTGCTATGCGTCGCGGGCTGGACCGGCTGCGTGCTGGTCGAGGGGATCTACGAGCATTCGATCGACCAGAGCGCGCCGATGCGGCGCTTCGTGTCGGAGTTGCATTGGCGAACCGACAAATATGTCGAGATCCCGGCCTTCCTCGGCGCGCTGCTGACCGGCCTCTTCATGGTCGGCTCGGTCGCGATGACGCCGCTGCTGGCGACGAAGATCGCGTTCGGCCTGATCGCCGTCGCCGTCAACGCCTATTGCGTCTGGCTGGTGCTGCGCCGCCTAGCATCGGCCCGCGCCGGCGATTTTTCCGCCTGGGAGGCGATCGACGACAGCCAGCACAAATTCGGCGCCATCGTGCTGATCGGCCTGGTGGTCGCGCTGGCGATCGGCGGCTATCTCTTCGCGATCGAGTGAAGCCGCCGCGGCGGACGCCCGGTTCGCGGGCCGAACTTCCTCGGCGGATCAGCCGACCGGCACGGCGAGCAAGGGCCAGCGCGCGTCGTCGAGAATGCGGGCGGTCGTGCTGCCGCGCACCGCTTCCAACAACCCGTGTCGTCCCGCCGTCGGCATCGCGATGACGTCGGCCTTCATTTCGTCGGCGACCGCGAGGATCGTGTCGATGACGGGACCCTCGCGCACTTCGATCGGCAGGGCGAGAGGCTCGCCCTGCTCGTCGGTCAGCTCGGGCGCGCTCTCCCCCACATGCAGAAGCTGAATGTTCGCGTGGCACGAGACCATTTTGAGCATCGCTTCAATTCGGCGTATCGCCGGAAGGCTCGTTATGACGTTATCGACGGGGATCAGAACATTCTTGAGAGCCAGGGCGCCGGTGCCGACGTCGACAAATCCCTTCGCGCCTTCGCGCAGGAACAGACTCATGGTGCGCATCTGGCGCAACACGCTTTGGTGGACGGAAACGTCGCGCCAACGGGCCAGCGCCTTGTTCTGGTAGGTGGCGAGCACCACCAGATTGGACGGGCGATCCTCCAGAAACTCCAAGATTCCGGTGCGGGCGTTGCGGGCGGCGACGCTCACGCTCGACACTTGCACGTCGAGTTCCGACTCCCAGCGATCGTAAGGCGTTTCTTCGGCCAGCTTCTTCCAGCGCACCAAGAGATCGCGCACATAGCGAAGCCCCCGCGTCTGTGAAAAGAAGGCTTCGCTCTGGTCTCGCACCTGAAGCAGACACAGTTGGGATTTCGAGGCCAGCGCCATCGCCAGGGCGTGAGCGAACGCCGAGGCGTCGCCCGGCGCAAAGTCGGTCGGATGCACGATCGTGGCGCGCGTCGGGTTCGCTGGAGCCATATTACCGTTCGCCTCCAAGAGATCGCATATTATTGCGCCGGGGTTGAGCGGGGCTGGATTGTCACCAAAGCTCGGTCTTCGGTTCGGGCTGCGAATTCCGGCTCCGGCTGCACGGGAAGGAAAGCGCGCATGGGCGTGAACTGCCTATTCCGGGGAAACGATAAGGGAAATATCGGCGGCCTTGACGTCGCTGATCTGGATCGTGAGCGGCTTGGCCTCAAGCGGGAACTTCACGCTCTTGTGCAGGCCCGGGCAGTCCCGCGCGTCGGTGAAAGCGACCGGCTTGATGAAACGTCCGTCCTGGATGACGTCGATCCAGCCTGGGTCGGACAGGCTGACTTTGTAGAGCCCGGCCGCGGCGGGCGCGTCGAGTTTGATCGCTCCGGCGAAGCTCGGCGAGGCCTTCGGCGCCCTTTCGGGCGCCATTTCCAGCTTAGCCTCCGCTAGCGGGGCGAGATGCACGCTCGCCGCCGCGTCGAAGGCAAGGACCGCGCCGGATTGAAGGCGCGTCGCCTGCGGCGCCGAGAGCGCCGCTCGCTCGTGAACGAGCGGCCATTTGAACATGTCGCAGCCGTTTGGTTCCTGCGCGTGCGCGAAGGCGGGGCTCAACAGCCCCACGATCAAGAGCATGCGACGGAATGGACTCATTCCACTCCGACCATGACGTTCGACGCCTTGATGATCGCAAAGGCCTGCTTGCCTTTGGCGAGCTTCAAGGCGTCGACGGATTCGTTGGTGATGGAAGCGGTGACGATCGTGCCGTTGACGTCGATGCTCACGTGCGCCGTCGTCGCGCCCTTTTTCACGTCGGTCACGGTTCCCTTCAGGATGTTGCGGGCACTGATTTTCATGGCTTTCTCCTCACGCTCGTCGATCGCGGCCTATCGGCGGATCGAAGGTATGATGACCGCAATCGATTGGTCGCGCAAGGAAGGTCGCCTCGCGCCGCCGCCGAAGGTTGCGTCGCCGCCGAGCATCCCTTAAGCCTCCGGCCGCCCCCTCCCTCCGGACCCCGCCGATGATCCGCTCCGCCCTGATGACCGTCATGACCAACGCCGCGATCAAGGCGGGCCGCGGCCTGAAGCGCGACTTCGGCGAAATCGAGCAGTTGCAGGTGTCGATGAAGGGGCCCGGCGATTTCGTCAGCCTCGCCGACAAGCGCTCGGAAAAGGTCCTGTTCGAGGAACTCGCGAAGGCGCGCCCCGGCTACGGCTTCGTGATGGAGGAGAGCGGCAGGGTCGAGGGCTCGGACAAGAGCCACACCTGGCATATCGATCCGCTCGACGCGACCACCAATTTCCTCCACGCGATCCCGATGTTCGCAATTTCCATCGCCCTGGAGCGCGAGGGCCAAATTGTCGCCGGCGTTGTGTACAATCCGGCCAGCGACGAGATGTACGTGAGCGAGAAAGGGCAGGGCGCGTTCGGCGGTGCCCACCGCCTGCGGGTCGCCGCGCGGCGAGAATTGTCGCAGGCGCTGATCGGCTGCGGCATCCCGCATCTGGGCAAGGCGGCCGAGCATCCGCGCTTCAAGGCGGAACTGGCGGCGGTGATGGCGCGGGTTGTCAACGTGCGGCGCATGGGCTGCGCGTCGCTGGACCTCGCTTATGTCGCCGCGGGGCGATTCGACGCGTTCTGGGAGCGCGGCCTTCACTCCTGGGACATCGCGGCCGGAGTGCTGCTCGTACGGGAAGCGGGCGGCTACGTTTCGGGCGCCGACGGGGAGGAAAATTTCCTCGAAACCGGGTCAATCTGCTGCGGCAACGAGACGATGCACCGCGAGATTCTCGCCGTACTGCGCACCGCGCGATGATCGCCGCGGCGGGTTCTTTCCGGCGATCGGGGCGAACGAATGAGAAAACTTGTCTTGACGCGGGGCCCCGCCGGCACGCTAGCATGCGAGCGGACCTAGGGATTCGGTCGATCGCCCAGATGCCTCTTCTTTCTTCCCATCCGCCTCGCGCCGCGCGGCGACTTCGCATGGCTTCGTCACGAAAAGTCACGCGCCGATGAGCGCGCTCGTCCTGCTCCTCGGCTGCGACGCCGCGCTGCTGGCGCTGAGCCTAGTGGCGATCGTGGTTGCGAAGAGCCGAAACGGCGGCGTTTTCATCTACGGCGCGGCCTTCGCGATCTGTTCGGCCCTGCTGGCCGGCGGCGGCATCCATCTGCTCGGCCGTCATGCGCCCGAGGGGCTCACGCTGCCGATCGGCCTCCCTTGGATCGGCGCGAATTTTCGCCTCGACGCGCTGTCGGCGTTTTTCGTCACGGTGGTCAATCTCGGCGCCGCCGCTGCGAGCTTCTATGGGCTCGGTTACGGGCGTCACGAACACGATCCCGAGCGCGTGCTGCCTTTTTATCCGGCGTTTCTGGCCGGTATGAATCTCGTGCTGTTGGCGGACGACGCTTACACCTTCCTGTTGTCGTGGGAGTTCATGTCGCTCGCCTCCTGGGCGTTGGTGATGGCGCATCACCGCGAATCCGGCAACCAGCGCGCGGGCTACGTCTATATCGTCATGGCGAGCTTCGGCACGCTGTCGCTGCTGCTGGCGTTCGGTCTGCTCGCCGGAGCGAGCGGCGCCTATACGTTCCAGGCGATGCGCGAGGCGAGCCCGGCGGCGGGAGTGGCCGCCTTGGCCTTGGTGCTCGCGTTGGCGGGCGCGGGGTCGAAGGCCGGGCTCGCGCCGTTGCACGTCTGGCTGCCGCTCGCCCATCCCGCCGCGCCCAGTCACGTCTCGGCGCTGATGAGCGGGGTCATGACCAAGGTCGCGATTTACGCGTTCATTCGCATCGTGTTCGATCTCGCCGGTCCGGCAGACTGGCGCTGGAGCGTACCGGTGCTCGCGATCGGCGCCGCGACCGGCCTCATCGGCGTCGTGAACGCGCTGATGCAGACCGATCTCAAGCGCGTGCTCGCGTTCTCGACGATCGAGAACATCGGCCTCGTCTTCATCGCTCTGGGCCTCGCGCTCGCCTTCAAGGCGAGCGGCATGGGCGGCGCGGCGGCGCTGGCGATGACGGCGGCGCTTTTTCATTCGCTCAATCACGCGTTGTTCAAGAGCCTGCTGTTTCTGGGCGCGGGCGCGGTGCTGTCGTCGACCGGGGAGCGGCGGATGGATCGGCTCGGCGGCCTGCTCAACCGCATGCCGGCGACGGGCTTCTTCATGCTCGTCGGCTGCGCCGCGATTTCAGCGCTGCCGCCGCTCAACGGCTTCGTTTCCGAGTGGCTGATGCTGCAAGCCATTCTGCTCAGCCCGCAATTTCCGCAATGGACGCTGAAGTTGCTGACGCCGGCAGTCGGCGCCGTCATCGCGCTGGTCGCGGCGCTCGCCGCGGCGTGCTTCGTGCGCGCTTTCGGCATCCCCTTCCTCGGCCGGCCGCGCAGCCGCGAGGCCGAAGTGGCGCGCGAGGTCGATCGCTATTCGTTGGTCGCGATGGGCGCGCTCGGCGCTCTATGCCTGGCGGCCGGGGTCTTCCCCGGCGCCGTGATCGATACGCTGAAACCCGTCGCGTTGGCGGTGACCGGCGCCAGTATGCCGATGCAGGCGAAGATTCCATGGCTGTCGATCGCGCCGATCGCGGAAAGCCGCAGTTCCTACAATGGTCTGCTGGTCTTCCTGTTCATTGCCGCTTCCGCCATGCTCGCCGCGTCGGCAATCCATCGCCTGGCGTCCGCCGCGCTGCGCCGAGCGCCCGCATGGGACTGCGGCTTTCCCGAACCCAGCGCCGCCACGCAATACACCGCCGAGAGTTTCAGTCAGCCGATCCGGCGGGTGTTCGGCGGTTTCTTCTTTAGACGGCTGGAAAGCCTGGACATGCCGGCGCCGGGCGAAACGCGCCCGGCGAGCTACCATTTCGCGCTGCGCGATCCGATCTGGGACGCGATCTATCTGCCGATCGTCGCCGTCGTGAACAGTCTCTCGATCCGCCTCAATCGCCTGCAGTTTCTCACGATCCGGCAATATCTGAGCGTCGTCTTCGCCGCGCTCGTCGCGCTTCTCCTCGTGCTTGCGGCGTGGCCATGATCGATCTCGGCGTCAATCTCGTCTTCCAGCTCCTGCAGATGCTGCTGGTCATCGGCCTGGCGCCTTTGCTGACCGGTCTCGTGCGCACGACGAAAGCGCGGCTGCTGCGCCGACAGGGCCCGCCGTTGATCCAGCCCTACCTGGATCTCGTCCGTCTGGCGCGCAAGGAGGCGGTCGTCGCCGACAGCGCGTCCTGGCTCTTCCGCATCACGCCCTATCTCGTCTTCGCCTCGACATGGGTCGCGGCCGCGCTGATCCCCACCTTCGCGACCGGGCTGTTGTTCTCCTGGTCGGCCGATCTCATCGCCATCATCGCTCTGCTCGGCTCGGCACGGTTTTTCCTCGGCCTCGCCGGTCTCGACGTCGGCACGAGTTTCGGCGGGCTGGGCGCCAGCCGCGAAGCGATGTTCGCCACGCTCGCCGAGCCGGCGATGATCGTCATCGTCTTCAGCCTCGCGCTGATCGCGGGCTCGACGCAGCTCTCCACCGTGGCGGCGTTCATGGCGTCTTCGGCGGTCGGCCTGCGCGTCACCCTCGCCATGGCGCTGATCGCGCTGATCATCGTCGCCATCGCGGAGAATGGCCGCATCCCCGTCGACAATCCCGCCACCCACCTCGAATTGACCATGGTCCACGAGGCGATGATCCTCGAATATTCCGGGCGCCACCTCGCGGTGATCGAACTCGCGTCGATGCTCAAACTGCTGCTTTACGTCTCGCTGATCGTCTGCGTCTTCACCCCCTGGGGCTTGGCGATCGCCGACGCCGGGATCGGCGATCGGCTGCTCGGGGCCGCCATCTACGTCGCCAAATTGGGGGTCGCCGGCCTGATGCTCGCGACGTTCGAGATCAGCATCGCCAAGATGCGCGTGTTTCGCGTGCCCGATTTTCTCGGCGCCGCGCTCATGCTCGGCTTTCTCGGCGCGCTGTTGCTGTTCGTGTCGCGGAGCCTGAAATGACGGGACTGTCGTTCGACGTTTCGCATCTGCTCGCCGGCGCGCTGGTGCTCGTCAGCTTCCTGCTGCTCTATCAAAACCGGCTGTTCGCGCTGCTCAATGTCTTCGCGCTGCAAGCGGTCGTGCTGTCGCTCTCCGTCGCCTGGCAGGCCTACGTGCAGGGCGCCGCGCATCTCTACGTCACCGCGGCGATCGCGTTCGCGGCCAAGGCGATGATCATTCCCGTGGCGTTGCATCGCATCATCGCCAGGCTCGGCATCCACCGCGACGTCGAGAACGTCGTCGGCATCGGTCCGACCATGCTCGCCGGTCTGGCGCTGGTCGCGCTGTCGGTGGTGGTGATGCTGCGCGTGGCGAGCGAGGCGGACGCGCTGGCGCGCGAAGATCTCGCCTTCGCGTTGTCCGTGGTGCTGCTGGGCATGTTGATGATGGTGGTGCGGCGCAATGCGGTGAGCATGGTCGTCGGCTTCATGTCGCTGGAAAACGGGCTGATCCTCGCTGCGGCGGGCGCCAAGGGCATGCCGCTGGTGGTCGAAATCTCCGTCGCGTTTTCCGTGCTGGTCGCTTTCACCGTGATCGGCGTCTTCCTGTTTCGCATCAGCGAACGGTTCGATACGGTCGACGCGCACGCGCTCGACCAATTCCAGGGAGATCGCCAGTGACCGCGTTTCACCTCGACGGGGTGACGGCGATTCTCGTCCTGCCGGCGGCGACGGCGGCAGTGCTGGCGTTTCTGCCGGGTTACCGGATTTCCGCCATCGTCAACGTGGCGTCGTCGTTCGTGACTTTCGTCGCCGCGGTCTCGTTCTTCTTCGCCACGCCGACGCAGGGGCTTTATTTCCTGGTCGACGACCTCAACATCGTCTTCATCGTGCTCAACACCTTCGTCGCCTTCACCACCAGCGTGTTCAGCGCCAGCTATATCGCGCACGAGCTGGAAATCGGGCGGCTGACGCCGACCCATCTGCGCTTCTATCACGCGATGTATCAGGCGCTGCTGTTCGCGATGAATCTGGCGCTGGTGGCCAACAATATCGGATTGATGTGGGTGGCGATCGAGATGGCGACGCTGACCACGGTGGCGATGGTCGGCATCTACCGCACCAACGAGGCGATCGAAGCGGCGTGGAAGTACTTCATCCTCGGCAGCGTCGGCATCGCGCTGGCGCTGTTCGGCACGATCCTGGTCTACATGGCGGCGCGGCCGGTCGTCGGCGAGGGCATCGATGGCATGGTGTGGACGACGCTGATGACGCGCGTGCCCGAGTTCGAGCCGGCGCTGCTCAACCTCGCCTTCGTCTTCCTGATGCTCGGCTACGGCACCAAGGTCGGCCTAGCCCCCTTGCACGCGTGGCTGCCCGACGCGCACGCGGAAGGCCCGACGCCGATCTCTGCGGTTCTGTCCGGGTTGCTGCTCAACGTCGCGCTTTACGCGGTGCTGCGCTTCAAGCTGCTGCTCGACGCCAACGCCAATGCGATCGCGCCCGGTCCGCTGATGGCGACGCTGGGCATCGTGTCGCTGATCTTCGCCGCGTTCATGCTCTATCGGCGGCGCGACATCAAACGTCTGTTCGCGTTTTCCTCGATCGAACACATGGGGATCATCGTGTTCGCGTTCGGCATGGGCGGACCGCTCGCCAATTTCGCCGGCCTATTGCACATGACGATGCACAGCCTGACCAAATCGGCGATCTTCTTCACCGTCGGCCATATCGCGCAAGCCAAGGGCACGCAGAAAATCGCCGACATCCGCGGCCTGACCGTCTCCCATCCCGCGCTCGGCTGGGCCCTGGTTCTCGGCGTCTTCGCCATCGCGGGGCTGCCGCCGCTCGGCATTTTCACCAGCGAGTTCCTGGTGGTGAGTTCGACGTTCGCGCGCGAGCCCTGGCTCGCCCTTCTCTTGGTGTTCGGACTGCTCCTCGCCTTCGGCGCGTTGATCCTGCGCTTGCAGGGCATGGCGTTCGGCGAGCCGAGCCCGGGCGACAAGCATTCGAGCGCGTCCTCGCTGCCGATCGCGGCCCATCTCGGCTTGGTTCTCATGGCCGGACTCTATCTGCCGCCGCCGCTGGTCGCGTGGTTCCAGCACATCGCCGCGATGTTGCGCTAGGGGAGCCGGCATGACGACGGCAATTGAAATCGGGGACGAACCTTGGGGTGACGCGACGGAGCGGCTCGCCTCGGGCGGGGCGAAGCTCGTCAGCCTGTGGGGCGACGGGGCCGAGGCGCGCATGGCGCTGTCGTCGGTTGGCCGCGCCGATCTGGAACTGGTTGGTTATGCCTGCGTCGACGGCAAGTTCCCCTCGGTCGGCGCGGCGCATCCCCCCGCGATCCGTCTCGAACGCGCGCTCGCCGACCTCTGCGGACTGACGGCGGTCGGCGCCAGGGACAAGCGGCCTTGGCTCGATCACGGCCGCTGGCCGATCCGCCATCCCCTCGGCGCCGGCGAGGCGAACGCGGCGGCCGCGGCGCCTTACCCCTTCCTCGTCGCGGAAGGCGCGGGCCTGCACCAGATTCCTGTCGGACCGGTGCACGCCGGGATCATCGAACCCGGTCATTTCCGCTTTCACGCCAGCGGCGAGACGATCGCGCGGCTGGAGGAACGGCTGGGCTATGTCCATAAGGGCGTCGACGCTCTGATGGCGGGCGCCGACCTCGCGCGCGGCGCTCAGTTGGCGGGCCGCGTCAGCGGCGACAGCACCGTCGCCTACCAGATCGCCTTCGCGCGCGCCGCCGAGCGCGCGCTCGGCGTCGCGGTTCCTCGCCGCGCCGTATGGCTTCGCGCGTTGATGGCCGAGTTGGAGCGGCTCGCCAATCATCTCGGCGACATCGGCGCGATTTGCAACGACGCGTCGTTCGCGCTGATGCACGCCCATTGCGCCATCCTCCGCGAGCGCGTGCTGCGCGCGACGAAAAGGGCGCTTGGCCATCGGCTGATGATGGACGCGATCGCGCCGGGCGGCGTCGCCGTCGACCTCAACGCCGCCGGGCGCCAAGCGCTGCGCGATCTCACGGCCCTGATCCGCGACCGGTTCCCGCGGCTGGTCGAGCTCTACGACAATACCGCTTCGCTGCAGGACCGCACCGTGCGAACCGGCGTGCTCGACCGCGAGCTGGCGCAGCGATTCGGCTGCGGCGGCGTGATCGGCCGCGCCTCGGGCACGGCGTACGACGCGCGCCGCGACCACGCTTACCCGCCCTACGACGAACTGCGCTTCGACGTGCCGGCGCGCCAGGAAGGCGACGTCAACGCGCGGATCTGGGTGCGCATCCGCGAGGTCGAGGAGAGCCTGCGGCTGATCACCCAAATTCTCGATCGCCTGCCGAGCGGCCCGGTTCGCGTCGAGGTCGCGCCGAGCGGCGCGTCGGGCGAGGCCTATGCGCTGGTCGAGGGATTCCGCGGCGACATTTTCGTCAGCCTGCGTCTCGGAGCGGACGGCCGGGTCGCGCGTTGCCACCTGCGCGATCCCTCGTGGTTCCAGTGGCCGCTGCTGGAGGCGGCGATCGAAGGCAACATCGTGGCGGATTTTCCGATCTGCAACAAGTCGTTCAACTGCTCCTATTCCGGCCACGATCTGTAAGGGGAGGGGAGACGATGCGCCGCGTGTTGCTCGAAGGCCTGATTCATCGCCCGCTTACGGAAAAAGCGCCCGACGCGAGCGATCCCGAGCTCGTCGCGCTCGCCCAGGAGGTCGATAGCGCCGCGGCCGCCGCGCTCGGCCGCAGCCTGTCGATCCGTCACGTCGACGCCGGCTCGTGCAACGGCTGCGAACTCGAAATCCACGCGCTCGGCAACGCCTTCTACGATCTCGAGCGCTTCGGCCTGCGCTTCGTCGCTTCGCCGCGCCACGCCGACGTGCTGTTGGTGACCGGACCGGTGACGCGCAACATGCGCGAGGCGCTGGAGCGCACTTACGCCGCGACTCCGGCGCCCAAATGGGTGATCGCCTCGGGCGCCTGCGCCAAGGACGGCGGCGTCTTCGCGGGAAGCTACGCGATCGTCGGCGGCGTCGGCGAAGTCGTGCCCGTCGACCTCCATATCCCCGGCTGCCCGCCGAGCCCGGCCGCGCTGCTCAAGGGGCTGTTGGCGCTGATGAAGGGGCGGGGACGCTGAGGCAGGCGGAGTTTCGCGCGCTAGGCCGAACTCGGAGCTTCGAATCTGCCCGCCTTCGGCGGCGGCGACACGGATAGAACAACGCGCTCGCCGAGCGCGTCCACAAGAGAGCGCTCCATTTGCCGCGCCACGCTTGGCGCTGCTAGGCTGACGCCCCCGTTCCTTCCTGGAGGCTGCTGCCGTGCCCTTCGCTCGCTATCCCAGTCTGCGCGACCGCGTCGTCTTCATCACCGGCGGCGGTTCGGGGATCGGCGCGGCGATGGTGGAGGCCTTCGTCGCCCAAGGCGCGAGCGTCGCCTTCGTCGACCTCGTCAGGGACGAGTCGCCGGAAATGACCGAGCGTCTGGCCGCCGGCCCGCAAGAGCCGTTGTTCCTCAAATGCGACCTGATGAACCTCGCGGCGCTCGAAGCGGCGATGGAGGAAACCCGCCAAAGACTCGGGCCGATCGCGGTCCTCGTCAACAACGCCGCCAACGACAAGCGCCAGGACGCGGACGAAACGACCGAGGCCGATTGGGATTGGGCGCTGGACGTCAACCTCAAGCACCAGTTCTTCGCCGCCCAGATCGCGCGCCGCTCGATGCGCGAAATCGGCGGCGGCTCGATCATCAACTTTTCTTCGACCGCGTGGATGTTGGGGACCGCGCGCCTTTCGGCCTACTCCGCCGCCAAGGCCGGCGTCGTCGGGCTGACCAACGGCCTGGCGCGAGAGTTCGGCCCCGACAATATTCGCGTCAACGCGATCGCGCCCGGCGCGGTCATCACCGAGCGCCAACGGCGCTTGTGGATGAGCGAAGCCGACGTCGCGCAGTTCGTCGCGCGCCAATGCCTGCCGCGCATTTTGCTCGCCGACGAGATCGCGCGCATGGCGCTGTTTCTGGCCGCCGACGACAGCCGCATGATCACCAAGCAATGCATGATCGTCGACGCGGGACTGCGCTGACGTCAAGCGTTCAGCCCGTTCTCGGCTCGCCCAATTTTCGCCCCATCGGCGCCGCCGCGACGGCGCGAATTGCGCTTGATCGCGCGCGCGGACCGGCGCATCCTTCTATGTAGAGCGGCCTCGCAAGAAGGCCGTCGAATGAGGGAGGTCCAGATGGACGTTGCGCGCATTCTCAGCGAAAAGGGCAGGGACGTTCTCACGACCCAGCCCCATCGCACGGTGAAGGAAGTCGCGGCGCTGCTCGCCGCGAGGGGCGTCGGCGCCGCCGTCGTGTCGGACGACGCAATCGGAGTTCTCGGCATCGTATCGGAGCGCGACATCGTGCGCGCGATCGGACGCGGCAGCGCGAGCGTGCTCGAAGAGCCGGTTTCGCGGCATATGACGGCGAAGGTCAGCACGGTGACCGAGGACACGTCGATCGACCTTGTCATGGAGATCATGACCAACCAGCGGTTTCGTCATCTGCCGGTGGTCGAGAACGGCCGGCTCGTTGGCATCGTTTCGATCGGCGACGTCGTCAAGCGGCACGTCGACGCGATCGACAGCGAGCGCCACGCGCTGCGCGAATATATCGCCAGCGCCTGAATGCGTTTTTCATGACCAAAGTCTCTCGCCTCGTTCCCTGCCGGGAACGGGGCGACGGCGTCAG
Source organism: uncultured Alphaproteobacteria bacterium (assembly GCA_963759955.1). Lineage (GTDB taxonomy): Bacteria > Pseudomonadota > Alphaproteobacteria > Rhizobiales > Beijerinckiaceae > Roseiarcus. The sequence continues at coordinate 106,001 of CAVXCA010000065.1, read as the reverse complement.
CCTTTGGGCGACGCCAGTTCGACGTGCTCGGCGATCTCGTCGCGGGCTTTGCGCACGGCTTCCCGGCCGAGCGCGATGAGTTCCTCGGCGCGATGAAATTCGAACAGGCCGATCTTGCCGACTTTCAGGCTCACCAGGACGTCGGGCGGGTCGCCCGCAAGGCGCGAACGCATGATGCGGTCCTGGGTGATGTTGAAGGCGTTGACCATCACCGAGGCGAGCCCGGGAGCGCCCGACCCGTCGCTCGTCCATTGGCGCCGCAGCAATCCCGCGCTGCGGCGCAGACCGCTGATTACGCCGACACGCGCGTCTTCGGCGCTCGGCGGCTCGATCGGCGTCTCCTCGGGTTCGGGGGCGTCCTGGATCGCCGTCCCGCGGCCCGATCCTTCGACGGCGATGTTGAGCGCGATGACGCGATCGGCGCCGAGCGCTCGCGCGACGCTGACGGGAACGGGATTGACGATGGCGCCGTCGAACAGCCAACGGCCGGCGATGCGCACGGGTTCGAACACACCGGGCAATGCGTAAGAGGCGCGCATCGCTTCGACCAGAGGGCCGCGCTTGAGCCAGATTTCATGGCCCGAACCGATTTCGGTGGCGACGCCGGCATAACGGACCGGCAAATCCTCGATGCGCATGTCGCCCATCGACTGTTCGAGCCGCAAACGCAGCCGGTCGCCGCCGATCAGCCCGCCGCCGGCGAAAGAAACGTCGAGAAGGCCGAAGACGCGCCGCTTGGTCAAAGAGCGGGCGAAGCTTTCCAGCGTGTCGAGCTGGCCGGCCGCAAAGCAGCCGCCCACCACCGCGCCGATCGAGGATCCCACAATGACGTCGGGAGAGACGCCGATCGCCACCAATTCCTGCAGCGCGCCGATATGCGCCCAGCCGCGCGCCGCGCCGGCGCCGAGCGCGACCCCGACCTTCGGCCGCGAAAACCCTGAACCGCCCGAAGACGACTCCGGTTCGGCTCTGCGAAAGAAAGCGCCAGCCATGGCCACGCCTCAAAAAAATCGGTTTCCCGATATCCTCCCTGTGCGCTGGCGAGCGAAAACGATATCGTGCGCCTGTCGCCGACCGGTTAACGTCCCGTCCCACCTGTTGCTATGCGTAACGCGTTGTTAACACACTTTCGCTTCACATTTTCGCGATCGGGTCGAGGCGCACGCCGTCATCGGTTTTCTCGATGCGCCGATAAAAGCAGGAGCGCCGTCCAGTGTGGCAGGCGCCGCCGTCGCCGCCAACGGTGACGCGCGCCAGCAAGGCGTCCTGATCGCAATCGACGCGCAATTCCTCGACGCGCTGGATCTGCCCGGACGTATCGCCCTTGCGCCACAGGGTTTGGCGCGAGCGCGACCAATAGTGCATGACGCCGCTCGACAGCGTCTTGTCGAGCGCCTCGGCGTTCATATGGGCAACCATCAGCACTTCGCCGCTTCGGGCGTCGACCGTCACGCAGGTCAGCAGCCCATCGGCGGAGAAGCGCGGCTCGAATTCGGCGCCTTCCTCGCGGTCGATCGCGGCGTCGGCGGTCGGCGTGCGGGACATGGCGTCACCGCGCGCCGCGCAGCAAGGTCAGGAAGCGGATCTGCTCGTCCGGCTGGGTGCGGAAGACGCCGGAGAACTGCGTCGTCACCGTCGAGACCCCTTGCTTCTTCACCCCACGCATCGAGATGCAGGTATGTTCGGCCTCGAGCAACACCGCGACGCCGCGCGGATTGAGCGAGACGTCCACCGCTTCGACGATCTGCGCCGACATCGCCTCCTGGGTCTGCAGGCGGCGCCCGAACGTGTCGACGATGCGCGCGAGCTTCGACAGGCCGACCACGCCGTGGCGCGGATAATAGCCGATATGCGCCTTGCCGAAGAACGGCGCCATATGGTGCTCGCAATGCGAAACGAAGGGGATATCGCGGATCAGCACGATGTCCTCGTAGCCCTCGACCTCCTCGAAGACCCGCGAAAGCGCCTCGCTCGCGTCTTCGCCGTAGCCGGCGAAGAGTTCTTCATAGGCCTTGACGACGCGCCTGGGCGTGTCGATGAGGCCCTCGCGAGCCGGATCGTCGCCGGCCCAGGCGATTAGAGTGCGAACGGCCGCTTCGGCCTCCTCGCGACTGGGCCTGACGACGACGTCGTGACGCCGAGCCTCGCGCGTAATAATGTCATCCATGTCGCTCTCTCAGCTGTTCGGCGACAGCGAGGCCATGCCCCAACCCGCCCTCTTCTTTGCCGTTCCGTCCTCCTATATAGGAGGGCGGGGCGGTTCGACTAGCCGCGCGCATCGTGATCATGCTGAACGAAATTTACAACACCCGCATTCTCGAACTGGCGGCCGACATTCCTCGGCTCGGCCGGCTCGCTGCGCCTGACGCGAGCGCAAAGGCCCATTCGCGGCTTTGCGGCTCGACGGTCACGGTGGATCTGTGCCTTCACGACGGTCGCGTCAGCGATTTCGCCCATGACGTCAAGGCCTGCGCGCTGGGGCAGGCGTCCTCCTCGCTGATGGCGCGCCACGTCATCGGCGCGACGCCCGAGGAGCTCGTCGCCTTGCGCGAGACCGTCACGCTCATGCTCAAGGCGAACGGACCGCCACCTTCGGGCAAGTGGGCCGATTTCGCCGTTCTCGAGCCGGTGCGCGCCTACAAGCCGCGCCACGCCTCGACTTTGCTGACGTTCGACGCCGTGGTCGACGCGCTCGGCCAGATCGCCGCCAAGCAGTCCGCCGCCTATCCGCGCGCGGACGAGCCGCGCGCGGCGGACCCGGCGCCGACGCCGTGAACGCCATCCGGCTCGCGCCGCGCCGCGCCGCGCATGCGCTCATCCGTTTCTATCAATTGACGCTTTCCTCGATTCTCGGGCGTCATTGCCGCTATCTGCCGAGCTGCTCGGCCTATACGGACGAGGCGATCCAGCGCCATGGCCTATGGGCGGGCGGCTGGATGGGCGCCGCGCGGATCTGCCGCTGCCATCCCTGGAGCGCTTCCGGCTACGACCCGCCGCCGAAGGAGCTGCCGCCGCGCGCCTTCTGGATGCTTCCCTGGCGCTACGGGCGCTGGCGCTATCGCTGCGAATGAGCGGGGGGAACCCGCGTCCCTACGCCTTCGCGAAAGACGGATTTCATCGGCCATTAACCCTAACGTGTTCTCCTGCGAGAACCGCTTTTTCTCAGGTGATCTCATGTCGTTGCGACGCTTTGCTGCTTTCTTCCTTCTGGCGCTCGCCGCGCCCTCGGCGGCCTTGGCCGACGACATCAGGATCATCGGCGACAGCATCGGGGAGGGCGTGCATTTGGCGACAAACTACCCGTCGCCCGCCAACCGGTTTAACGTCGCGATTTACACGCCGTTCATTTTTCAGCAGTTGCGCGAAATGCCCCGCGGCGCGACGGTGTTCATGAGCCTGGGGACCAACGACGCGGTCGGCGGCGCCGGCGCCCTCGACGTTCATAAGCGCGTCGAGGAGATCGTTGCGGCGGCCGAAGCCCAAGGCGTCAAGCTCTATTGGCTCGGCCCGCCCTGCGTTCGCAAGCCTTGGGAGACCTATTCGAAGAAGCTCGACGAGATCCTCGCGGCGCAGCTCGCGGGCACCTCGGTGACATACGTCAGCCTGCAGGATCCCAGCTTTTGCGAGCCCTCCCTTCACGCGGGGGACGGCGTCCACTTTACTATGGCGGGCTACTTCCGCATGTGGCAGATAGCGGCCTCGGCCGCGGACATCCCGGTTGTCGTCGCCGCTGCGAGCGAACACAAGCCTGTCGTCCATAGCGGCAAGAAGCCGCATCGCAAGAATGGACACAAAGCGAAACCGCACGCGGTCAAGCCGACCCCGCCCGCGCCGAATTGAGGGCAATCGTCAGCCGAGGGCGCAAGAGGCATGTTGAAAAAGAGGGTCTTTACTTCGACGGTCTGCTTAGCATTTGGCCTGTTTCTTGCGTACGGCGCGAGCGCAGTCCCAGTTTCAGCGGCGCCGGGCGATCCGCCGCCGGTCCACATCGCTTTTGTCGGCGATTCCATGGCGGATGGGTTGTGGGGGGCGATGTTCCGCCGCCTCGGAAAAGACAAATGTCTGGCGGAAAAGATAAAATTGATTCGTCACGCCAAGAATGGGACGGGGTTGACGCGACTGGACCAATATAACTGGGTCGACGAAGTGGCGGCGCTGGCGAGCGACTCCGGCGCCGACCTGTTCGTCGGCTCGTTCGGCATCAACGATCGCCAATCGATCGTCGACGCCTCGAAGACGCGAACCGAATTCGGGGGGCCCGACTATGACAGCCGTTACGAGGCGCTGGTCGAAGACGTCATCAACAACGCGCTCGCGCACGGCTCTTCGATGCTGGTGATGGGCCTTCCCGTGATGATGGACCCGGCCGCCAACGCCGACGCGACAGAGAAGAACCACCTGTTCGCCGACGCGGTCGCCCATGTCGCTTCGCCGCGCGCGGTCTATGTCCCGCCGTGGGAATCGCATCCCGGAGTCGACGAATACAAGCCATTTTTGCCCAACGCCAACAACGCGATGGTGCAAGTGCGCGCTCCCGACGGCATTCACTTCACGACCGCCGGTTACGACATGGTGATGAACACTTTCTTTCCCGTCATCATGGAAAGCCTGAAGCAGCGCGGCCGCGACGTCGCCAGCGAGTGCGAGCAAATGGGAGCGAGGTGAGGGGGTTGCGAAATTCGGGGGCGCTGCTGGCATGGGCCTTGGTCCTGCTGATCGGCGCGGCGGGCGCGAGCCTGACCGCGAAGGTCGGCTCGGGCGGTCCGGCGAGCGACCTCGTTGTCGAGCGATCCCTCGAGGCGGCGAGCCGGCTCGCGTTGCCCGCGAAGGTCGGCTCGGGCGGCCCGGCGAGCGACGCCGTCGTCGTGCGATCCCTCGAGGCGGCGAGCCGGCTCGCGTTGCCAGCGAAAGTCGAGCTGTCGTCCGCCTCCCTCGCCGACCCCCGCCTGGCGGTTTGGCGCCCGCGCGTTCGCCGCCCGCCCGTCCAAGCCGCGGTTGCGGCCGGCGCTCCGCCGAATCCAGCCGAAGGATTGCTGCGCGTCGCGATGCTCGCCGCGCCGGCGACCGACGCGACGCCCACGGGCCGCACGCGCGGCCTGGGCGCGCTCTCCGCGCTGGAGGCCGCCTTGCCGGTCGCCGATCGCCCCAGCGGCGAGTTTTCCGCCTACGGCGAACTGGAGCCCGAGTTTTCCTCGACCCATCGGCTGACGATCCTGCAGCTCGGCGATAGCCATACCGCGGCCGACTTTTTCACCGGACGCGTCCGCGAGCGCCTCCAGCAAGTGTTCGGGTCGGGCGGGGAGGCCTACATCGTGCCCGGCAAGCCGAATATCGGCGTGCGCTCGGCGCTGTTCGAAAGCGACGCTTCCGACGGCTGGAGCTACGAGGCGCTGCAAAAGTCGGACGAAAGGCGCCGCTTCTACCTCTCGGGTTTCAACGCGGTGGCGCGCCATGCCGGCGCCTCCCTCACCCTGAGGGCGCGCGGCAGCCTTCCCTACAACCGGCTCGAAGTCGCCTTTCTCAAGCAGCCGGGCGGCGGTCGCGCCGAAGTGCAAGTCGACGGCGAGCCCAGCGGGCAGATCGATCTCAACGGCGCGGCCGACGAGCGTGCGACGCTCGACTTGCAGGAGTCGCAGACGGGCGCCACAGGCTTCCACGACATTTCGGTGCGTTCGCTCAGCGACGCGCCGGTGACCGTGACCGGCGTCGAGGTCGCTCGCGACGGCGACGGTGTCTCGTACATCAGCCTGGGTTTTCCCGGCGCGACCGTCCAAGTGCTGGAAAAACTCGCCAGCACGAATCTGGCCGACGATTTGCGGCGTCTGGCGCCGGACATCATCGTGCTCGCTTTCGGCACCAACGAAGGCTTCAACGACGCGCTCGACGTCGCGGCCTATTCCGCACAATACGAGCAGATCGTGAGAAGACTCCAGGCGCTGCGGCCCGGGGTGCGCATCATCATGATCGGTCCGCCCGACGGCGCGCGCCCCGCGGGCGTCTGCCACAATTCCGCGGTCGGTCACGATTGCGCGGCGCCTCCGCCGCAGCCGGTCGCCGTAGAGGGAGGCGTGCAATGCCGTTTCCCGACTCCGCCCAAGCTTGCCCAGGTGCGCGACGCGCAGCGCCACCTCGCCGAACGCCTCGGCGCGGATTTCTGGGACTGGTCGTCCATCATGCCGGGCCCCTGCGGCGCACAGGCTTGGGCCGCCGCCAACCCGCCGCTGATGGCGCATGACTACGTGCACATGACGTTGGAAGGCTATAAAAAGAGCGCCGACCGATTCGCCGATTTCCTCATCCCGCTGATCGACGGCCGGCAGACTGGCGCCCATGTTGTTTCCAACAATTGATTTCGGGCTGTTTTTCGCGTTTTCGCTGGCGCTGGTCTGGAGCCTCAATTCCTGCAACACCCTCAAGAAGGTCGTGCTGCTGGCGCTGAGCCTAGCCTTCTACGCCTCGTGGAACTGGCGGTTCCTGCTGCTGCTGCTGGCGAGCGGCGCGATTTCCTACGTTGTCGGTCTCTACGTCGACGGCAAAGCGCATCGGCCCTTTCGCCGCCTCGCGCTCGGCGTCGGCGTCGCGCTCGATCTGAGCATTCTCGCCTATTTCAAGTATCTCGATTTTTTCATCGCCCAGTTCCTCACCCTCGCGCACATGCTGGGGTTCAATCCGCCGATCGACTTCGTCAACGTCACGCTGCCGGTGGCGATCTCGTTCCTGACCTTTCACGCGATTTCCTACATCGTCGACGTCTATCGCGGCCGCCTCCCGGCCTCGCGCTCGCCGCTCGACATCGTGCTCTACATCAGCTTCTTCCCGCATTTGGTCGCGGGGCCGATCGTGCGCGCCCACGAATTTCTGCCGCAGCTCGCTTCGCCGCGAAGAGCGGGCGACTTCTCGTTCGGCGAGAACATGCTGCTGATCCTCGGCGGCCTGTTCAAGAAGATGGTGATCGCCAATTACATCAGCGTTCGCTTCGTCGATCCGGTGTTCACCGACCCCACGCAGTTCTCGCGTTTCGATCTGATCGTCGCGGTTTACGCCTATGCGATCCAGATCTACGCCGATTTCAGCGCCTACACCGACATCGCCATCGGCGTGGCGGCGCTGCTCGGCTATCGCTTTCCGCAGAATTTCAATCAGCCCTACCGCGCGCTCGGCATCGGCGACTTCTGGCGCCGTTGGCACATGACGCTGTCGAGGTGGCTGCGCGACTATCTCTACATACCGCTCGGCGGCAACCGCCACGGCGCCCTCGCCACCGCGCGCAATCTCATGGTGACCATGCTGCTCGGGGGCCTGTGGCACGGCGCCAACTGGACGTTCCTGATCTGGGGGGCGATGCACGGCGTCGCGCTCGTCGCCGACCACGCCTGGCGGCGCAGCGCCGCCTTCGCGCGCTTCGGCGGCGGCCCGATCGCCCGCGTCGTCGATTGGGCGCTGACGTTTCACTTCGTCTGCTTCGCCTGGCTGTTCTTCCGCTCGCCCTCGCTCGACGCGGCGCTGCAATTCCTGGCGGGCGTGTGGACCGACAACGGCGCGCCGAGCACCATGCCGATGATCGTTCTGCCGCTGATCGCCTGCGGCGCGCTGACGCAAATCGTCCCGTCGCGGACGCGCGTCGCGATCGGCGCCGTGCTCGACAATCGCGGCCCGGCGATCCAGGTCGCGTTCGGCTTTGCGCTGCTCTATTTCATCGTCGTGATGGCGCCGTCGGCTTCGGCGCCGTTCATCTATTTCCAATTTTGAGGAAAGCGCTGGTGACCGCTCATCCGCCAAGACCCGCCTCGTCGACCAGCCCGTGGAGTTGGGCGCTGGTCATCTATTTCGTGTTCGCGCTGGTCGTCTTTTGCTTTCCCGGCGGCCTCGTCGATTGGCTCGACGAACGCAACGCCAGCGGCTGGCTCACGGCGCCGCTGGCGATCGCGCAGGGGATCGACGCGGCTTCGGCCGCGGTCGGCGTGAAGGGCGTGGGGCAGGAGCTGCACAAATGGTTCGCGCAGGCGGTGGGGGAGTCGGATACCTAAAGGAGCGGGCGGGACGCCGCTTGGGCCGTCCCCGTTTCTCTCTTCTGTTAGGTTATCCTTTTCCAAACACGTCGCTTTTCATGATATTCTTGGAATGTTTCTATTCTGTTTAGCTAGAATCCTAACCGGCCGTTCAGCTCTGCCGCACAATCTTCTCCAGGGGGGATCGATGCGGGCGGCGCGATGGCGAGGCAGTGCGCAGAGTGGAGGTTCGCGGCGCTGACGGCGGTCAGCGAAGCGATAACGCGCGCGACAACGCCCGCCGATCTCCTCCAAAGCGTCTGCGACGCCGCGGTTGGACATGGCGAGATCGGTTGCGCGGGCGTTCTGCTCGTCGATGCCGACGGAAGCTTGCGGCAGGCGGCGGGCGCCGGCGAAGGCCTCGAGCGTCTTCGCGCTTTGAAACTTCCCGCCGATCCGACGTTCAACGCCGGCGAGGGCGCGCTGATCCCGATCCTGCGCGGCGGCTCAGAGATTGGCGTCTTCGCCTTCTATCCCGCTCGATCGGGCGCGTTCAGCGATCCGGCCGTCGGGCTTCTTAAACGCCTCGTGGAGAACGTGTCGTCGGCGCTCGAAAACTTCGATCGCGGGGACGACCGTCGCCTGGCCGACGAGCAAAAGGAACGCCTCACCCGGATGTTCGCCGCTCTGAGCGCGACCAACGAGGCGATCATGCGCGCCGCGACGCGGGCGGAACTGTTCCAATTGGTCTGCGAGGCGGCGGTGCGCGGCGGTCCGTTCACCTTCGCCATCATCGCCTTGGCGCAGACCGGAAGCGAATTTCTGAATGTCGTCGCGAGCGCGGGACCGAACGCGGAGCTGGCGAAAACCCTGAGACTGGCGATCACGCCCGAGCATCCCGAGGGACGCGGGTTGACCGGAACGGCGTTTCGCACGCGCCGACCTTGCGTCAGCAACGATTATCTCGCCGACGAACGGGCCGCGGCGTTTCACGACAAGGCGCGCGGTCGGGGCAGCAAATCCTGCGCCGCGCTGCCGCTGCTCAGCCGTGGCGAACCGGTCGGCGTCCTGCTGTTCCTTTCCAGCGAACTCGACGCGTTTACAATGGAGCTCGTCGAACTTCTGCAGCGGCTCGCGGACAACGTCTCCTTCGCGCTCGAAAACTTCGATCGGGCCGACGAACGTCGCCTGGCGGACCAGCAAAGGGAACGCCTCACCCGGATGTACACCGCGCTGAGCGCGACCAACGAAGCCATCATGCGCGCCCGCACGCGCGAGGAACTATTCGAGCGGGTGTGCGAGGCGGCCGTCAACGGCGGCAAGTTCGCCGCCGCCACGGTCTCTCTGGCGGAGTCCGGCTCTGACTTCTTGAAGGAGGTCGCCACCACCGGCCCGGCCGCGGTTCTGCGGGGGTCGGTGAGAACGGCGATTTCGGCCGGCCATCCCGAGGGGCGCGGCGTGACGGGAACAGCGTTTCGCACGCGCCAGCCGTGCATCAGCAACGACTATCTCGCCGACCAACGCGGCGCCGCCTTTCACGACAATGCGCGCGCCAGGGGCATAAAATCGCTCGCCGCGCTGCCCTTGCTCAGCCATGGCGAAGCGGTGGGCGTGCTGATCTTCCTCGCCAGCGAACAAGGCGCGTTCACGCCCGAACTCGTCGAACTGCTCCAGCGTCTCGCGGACAACGTCTCGTTCGCCCTCGAGAACTTCGATCGCGCGGACGAACGCCGCCTGGCGAGCGAGCAGAAGGAGCGCTTGACCCGCATGTTCGCCGCGCTGAGCGCGACCAACGAAGCGATCATGCGCGCCCGCACCCGAACCGAGCTGTTCCAGTTGGTCTGCGAAGCGGCGGTGCAAGGCGGCCGGTTCGCCTCGACGATCATCGCGTTGAGCGAACCCGGCGAGGACTTCATGCGCGTCGCCGCCTGGGCGGGCCCTAAAGGGGAAATGCAGAGCACCATAAGAGTAGCGATCGCCGACGCCTATCCGGAGGGGCGCGGCGTGAGCGGAACGGCGTTTCGGACGTTGCAGCCGTGCATCATCAACGATTATCTCGGCGATGAACGCGGCGCCGCCTTTCACGAGCGGGCGCTGCGCGAAGGCAACAAGTCCGGCGCCGCCTTGCCGCTGCTCTGCCGCGGTCGGGCGGCCGGCGTTCTGGTCTTCATGTCGAGCGAGCGCGACGCGTTCACGCCCGAACTCGTCGAGCTACTGGTTCGCATGGCCAACAACGTTTCCTTCGCGCTTGAAAACTTCGATCGCGCCGACGAAAAAGCCCAGGCCGACGAGCGCATCAAGTACTTGGCGACGCACGACGGTCTGACCGACCTTCCCAATCGGGCGATGTTCAATCAATTGCTGCGTTCGTCGATCGAGCTGGCGCGACGCGACGATCGAAGCTTCGCGGTTCTGTTCATCGACATCGACCGATTCAAGGTCATCAACGATTCGCTCGGGCATGACGCGGGCGACGCGTTGCTGGTGGAGACCGCCAACCGGCTGCGCCGATGTCTGCGCGCCGGCGACGTCGTCGCTCGGCTCGGCGGCGACGAGTTCGTGGTCATCCTCGAGCACGCAAAAGACTTGCAGGAGGTCGACGCCGCCGCGCGTCGGCTGCTCGATGTCGTCTGCGAGCCGGTCCAGCTCTGCGGTCTCGAGTGCCGCTCCACCGCCAGCATCGGCGTCGCGATGTTCCCGGACGACGGGGAGGACGAGACGGCGCTGACCAAGAACGCGGACATGGCGATGTATCGCGCCAAGGAGGAGGGCAAGAACGGCTTCCGCTACTTCGTCAAGCAGAGCAAGACGCAATCGGTCGAGCGCCTCGCGTTCGAGGCCCGATTGCGCCAGGCGCTCGACCGCGACGAGTTCTCGCTGCACTACCAGCCGAAAGTGGACGTAGCGACGGACCAGGTCACGGGCGTCGAGGCGCTGCTGCGCTGGACGGCGCCAGACTTGGGACCGCTTTCGCCGGCGCAGTTCATTCCGCTCGCCGAAGAAACCGGTTTGATCGTTCCGATCGGACGCTGGGTGCTGAAAACCGCTTGCGCGCAGACCATGGCGTGGCGGCGGCAGGGGCTGCCGCCGTTGTCGATGGCGGTCAACCTGTCGCCGCGCCAGTTCTCGGACGAGAATCTGCTGCGGGACATCGACGACGCGCTCGGCGCGAGCGGCATGCCGCCGGAGCGGCTGCAGATCGAGATCACCGAAAGCATGGTGATGCACAATGTCGGGCGCGCGATCGAACTGCTCGACGTCATCCGCAGCCGCGGCGTGCGCCTCGCCATCGACGATTTCGGCACCGGTTATTCCTCGATGTCGCTGATGAAGAAGTTTCCGGTCGACACGATCAAGATCGATCGCTCGTTCGTTCAGGATCTGCCGCACGACGCCGAGGACCGCGCGATCGCCGAAGCGATCATCGGCATGGGCAAGGCGCTCGGCCTGACGGTGGTCGCCGAGGGCGTGGAGACGGTCGAGCAGGCGGCTTTCTTACGCGATCACGGCTGCGACGAAATGCAGGGCTATCTCTTCAGCAAGCCGGTTCCCGCCGAAAGCCTGCCGGATGTTCTTTGCTCCGCCCGCCTCGTCTGCGTCGCCTCGTCGATCGTTCGCGCCAACCGCCCCTTCGGCCTCCTCCGGCCGCGCGCCCAGGAGCCCGGCCGCGGCGCGGCGTAGCGCGAGATTTGCTCGCTTATCGCCACGCTGCGACGTGATCGGCGGAGAAGGCGACGAAGTCGCGCGCCGGCCGGCCGGTCACTTCGGCAATGTCGCCGGCGACGTGGGCGGTGTAGCCCTGCCGCACGGCGCCGTAGAGCGCGCTCATCAGTTCCGTGAGCGCGGGCGGCGCCCCAGCCATCGCGCCGCGCAGCGCCGCATCGTCGATCGCAATGTAGGCGACCGGCTTGCCGATCGCCTGGCTCAACGCCGCCGCGACCTCTTTGCGGGTCAGCGCCGAGGGGCCGGTCAGGGTGTAGATCTTGCCGTCGTGGCCCGGCTTGGTCAGCGCGGCGACCGCCACCGCCGCAATGTCGCGAGCGTCGACGAAGCTGGTCGCGCCTTCGCCCGCCGCCTCGTAGATCGCGCCCGCGCGCACTGAGGGCGCCATCATCGTCGTGTAGTTTTGCATGAAGAAGGTCGGCCGCAGCGCCGTCCAAGCGAGGCCCGAACTCCCTGAGCGCCTTCTCCGCCAGCATGTGCGGCGAATTGGGGTCGCCGTCGACGCCCATCGCCGAGAGTTTGACGAACCGCTTGACGCCGGCGGCCTTCGCGGCGGCGATCAGCTCTTGCTCGGCATTCGGCAGCAGTTCGTAGGGCGTCGCGGAAAAGACGGCGCCGACGCCGTTCACCGCCGCCGCGAGCGTCGCCGGGCGGGCGAAATCCAGTTCCACGATCTCGGCGCCGGGAAATTCGGCCTTCGCCTTGTCGACGGCGCGCGCGCCGATGCGCACGCTTTGGCCGGCGGCCAACAGCGCCTTCGCCACTTCGTGTCCGACTTTGCCGTTGGCGTTGCTCACCAGAATGGTCATGGGATTCTCTCCTTGACGGCGGAAGCCGCCGTTCGATGGGCGGGACGATGCTTGACTTCCCTCATGAAAGGAATTGAATTCGCGACATGACAGATATGAATGACGCTCAGCTCAGGCGGCTCGACGCCGGGCTGCTGCTGGTGTTCGAGGAGGTCCTGCGCACGGGCAACCTGTCCAAGGCGAGCGAGCGTCTGCGCCTGACGCCGTCGGCGATCAGCCATGCGCTGGCGCGCTTGCGCGACATTTTCGGCGATCCGCTGTTCCTGCGCCGGCCGCAAGGCGTCGTCCCGACGCCGCGCGCGTTGGCGTTGCGCGAACCCATCGCGCGGGCGCTGGGCGCGCTACGCGGCGCTCTTGTCGAGCCGGGCGAGTTCCTCCCCGATTCGATCGACCGGCTGTTTCAGATCGCGGCGCTCGACGCCTTGATCGTCACCCTCGCGCCCAAGCTTCTAGCGCGTCTGGCGCGCGAGGCGCCCGAGGCGCGGCTGGCGTTCCGTTCGTTCGGTCGCGAGGAGACGCGCAAGGCGGTGCGCGAAGGGCGCGTCGATCTGGCGCTCGGCGTGTTCGAGACGCCGGGCGCGGGGATGACCAAGATCCGCCTCGGATGGGAAAGCTTCTCCATCGTCGCGAGGAAGGGCCACCCCCTGTTTCGCGACGGGATGTCGCTGGAGAAGTGGCTGGCGACGGATCAAATCGTCGTCTCCGCCGCCGGCGATCTGATCGGCGCGATCGACCCCGTTCTCGCCGCGCGCGGCCTTACGCGCCGCACCCGCGCCGCCGTCCCGCAATTTCTTGCCGCGTTCGCGACGATCGCCGCGGGCGACGCGACCGCGAGCGTGCCGGAGTCCCTCGCCAAAACCTTCGCCGAGCCGTTCGGCCTCGCCGTCTTTCCCCCGACTATCGACCTGCCGCCTTTCGAACTGTCGATCCTGCGCGCGCGCGCCGAGGCGCCGGACCCGGCGCTGGACTGGCTCGTGCAGGCGATCGTGGAGATTCGGGGGGAGGGGGCGGGCGGGTCGGTCCTCGCGTCAGCGGAATGAAACGTCCTACTGCGCCGCCGGATAATTCGAGGGGTAGAGCGCGCGCTTCGCTGCTTCATCCATTTCGGTCTTGAACACGATGTCCTTGCCCACGGCGCGGGCTCGCGCGGCGGCCGGCCGCGCGTCGACGGCGGCGAGCCAACGCTTCAGGTTGGGAAAGGCGAGGAGCGGATCGACGTTTCCCGGCAGCACCCGCGATGCGCGATCCAGCCAACCCCAAGCGGACATATCGGCGATCGAATAGCCGCTGTTCAAGATGGCGTCTCGATCGGCGAGATGCTGATCGAGCACGCCGTAATGCCGCTCGACCTCGCGCCGATAGCGATTGACGGCGTACGGAATCGTTTCGGGAGCGGCGTGCTGGAAATGCACCGCTTGGCCGGAAAAGGGACCGATCCCCGAAGCGATGAAGAACAGCCACGACAAGAGTTCCCCCCGCTCCGCGGGCGAGCCGATGAAACGCCCGGTTTTGTCGCCGAGATAGAGCAGGATTGCGCTCGAATCGAACACCCGGACCTCGCCGCCGCCAGGCCCTTCGGTGTCGATAATCGCCGGGACCTTTCCGTTCGGGTTGATCGCGCGAAAGGCCGGCGTGTGCTGCTCGCCTTTGCGCGTGTCGATGGGAACGACTTGGTAAGGCAGGCCGGCCTCTTCGAGAAAGAGCGCGACCTTGGCCGGATTGGGGGCGGGGTTGAAATAGAATCGGATCACGGCGTTCTCCTTCGCGGGCGAAATCCAGGACGTTTCGGACCTTCAAGTCAGCCGCTCGGCTGGCGTCGCGCCGGAAGTCCGGAACCCGACGGCGTCGGTCCTTCGGCGCCTCGAGCTTGCTTCATTTTAGATCGTTCGATATAGAATGCACAATCCGATCGGGATGGCAATGCCCGCTCGAACACAATTCTTGAGAGAAGGGCGGCGATGGCGCGGCCGAGAGAATTCGACGAAGCGGCTGTCCTCGAGGCTGCGATTCAGTGTTTCTGGGCGCGCGGCTACGAGGCGACGTCCGTTCGCGATCTCGCCGAACAAATGAACATCGCCGGCGCCAGCCTCTACAACGCCTTCGGCGACAAACGCGCGCTCTTTCTGCGGGCGCTGCGTTCCTACGTCGAGCAAGGCGCCTTCGATCGCATCGCGCGATTGGAGGGCCGCTTGCCGCCGCGCCAGGCCATTGCCGCGTTCTTCGAGGAAATCGTCGAACGATCCCTAGGCGACAGGCAGCGCAAGGGCTGCCTGTTGGTGAACACGGCGCTCGAAGCAGCGCCGCACGATCCGGAATTCCAGCGCGTCGTCGCCGGCGTGCTGGTCGAGATCGAGGCGTTCTTCCGCCGCTGCGCAGCGGCCGGCCAGCGGGCGGGAACGATCGCGGCCTCGCAAAGCTCCGAAGACCTGGCGAGGCTGTTCTTAAGCGTGTTCCTAGGCATTCGCGTCCTCGCGCGCGCCAGGCCCGAACGCGCGTTGCTGGAAGGCCTCATGCGGCCGGTTCTCGCGCTGCTCGATCCCGACCCCAATCGCAAGGAGCGAAGCGAAAAATGATCGATCTCTATTATTGGCCGACGCCCAACGGGCACAAGATCACGCTTCTTCTCGAGGAGGCAGGGCTCGATTATCGCATCGTTCCCGTCGACATCAGCGCCGGCGACCAGTTCAAGCCGGAATTTCTCGCCTTTTCGCCGAACAACCGCATGCCGGCGATCATCGACTCCGAGCCCGTCGACGGCGGCGAGCCGATAGCCGTGTTCGAGTTCGGCGCGATCCTGATGTATCTCGCGGAAAAGAGCGGCCGGTTCTTGCCGACCGACCTCCGCGGCCGCAAGACGGTCATCGAATGGCTGTTCTGGCAGGTCGGCGGCCTCGGTCCGATGGCGGGGCAGAACCATCACTTCGGCTTGTACGCGTCGGTGAAAATTCCCTATGCGATCGACCGCTACATCAAGGAGACGAACCGGCTCTACGGCGTGCTCGACCGCCGGCTCGCCGATCACGCTTTCCTCGCCGGCGACGATTACACCATCGCCGACATGGCGTCGTATCCGTGGATCGTGCCGTGGAAGCGCCAGCAGCAGAACCTCGACGACTTTCCCCATCTCCGCCGCTGGTTCGAAGCGATCCGAGCCCGGCCTGCGACGGCGCGCGCCTACGCCAAAGGCGAGCCCTACGCCAACCGGCCCGCCGTCACCGAAGAGGGAAAAAAGATCCTGTTCGGACAGACGGCGCAGGGGGGCGGGCAGGGAGCGTCCTCGCGCTGAAAGGACATTGCTTGGCCTGCGTCAGCGCGACCCCGTCGATCGGCGCGCTGTCAAAGAGCGTGTCCGGCTTCGCGGGCGTCATCGCAACCTCGCGCAGCTTTGACAATCTTTGCCAAAATTGCTAGGAATTTCGCCAAGGAGAGGGCGAAATGGCGACGATGAACGTATCGCTTCCCGAAGCGATGAAGGCCTGGGTCGAGGCCCAGGCGCGCAGCGGGCGCTACAGCAATGCGAGCGACTATGTCCGGGACCTCGTGCGCCGCGATCAGGAGCGCGCGCAGAAGATCGCAGAATTGCAGGCGCTGATCTCGGAGGGGATCGAGAGCGGCGTCAGCGACAAGAGCATGGGAGACATTTTGGTCGCGGCCCGCGCGGCGGCGTCGCGCCGCGCGAGTTAGGCGTTGGCCTATCGGCTGACCAACGCGGCCGCGGAAGACGTCGCCGCCATTTTCGTCCGCGGCGCCGCAGAATTCGGGCTCGCGCAGGCGGAAAAGTATCATTCCGGACTCGAAAGAATATTCGAATTCCTCGCCGCCAACCCGCGCGCCGCGCGAGAGCGCGACGAGTTCTCGCCGCCCGTGCGATTTCACCCCTTCGGCGTTCACGTCGTGGTCTATCGCATCGTCGGCGAGGACATTCTGGTCGTGCGCGTCCTGCATGGGCGACAGGATTGGGAGAGACGGCTCTGAGGGGCGAGCCTGAGGGTTCGCTTGGGGACGCCGCCGATGGCGGCGGACCACTCACACGGTTTCCGGCTGGATGGCTCGCGCACGCGCGGGCCCTCATCCGGCCGCGCCGTAGCCCGTCGAAGGACGGGCGTCTTTCGACGCCCTAAGGCGCGTCCACCTTCTCCCGCAAGCGGGAGAAGGGATTGGCGGCGCGGCGGAGCCCCTCTCCCGCTCGCGGGAGAGGGGTTGGGGTGAGGGCGAGCGGCGCGCCGATCCGCTCGAACCCCTATCAAACCCTCGGCGGCAGGTCGGCGAAGCGGCGGCGGCCGGCGGCGATGTCGTCCAGCTCGGCCAGCTCTTCGTCGCGCCGGTGGTAGCCGCAGTCGGCGATGAGTTTTCGGGCCGTGGCGAGGTTCTCCGTCGCTTGCTCGCGGAGGAGGGCGGGATCGGCGGGGTCGGGGTGGGCCGGCTTCGCCGGGTTCTTGTCGACGAGCCCGCGGAGCGGCGCGAAGTCCTCGAGGTGGGCGAAGGCGAGCCGCGCGCGTTCGAGCGCCATGTCGCAGAGATAGAGCCGCATCGGCCCCGGCTCGGCGATCTCCTCGACCTCGTCGAGATCGCGCGCCGCGCCGTCCCAATCGCCGACGCTGCGGCGGAAGGCGGCGCGGGCGAGGAGGCCGCGGGAAAGAAACTCAGTTAAGGCGGAAGCGCGCAGGCGTTCGATAGCTTGGTCGAACGCGGCGCCGTGGGCGCGGGCATCGGCAAGCGCAAAGGCGGCCAGCGGCCGGGCGCCGGTGGTCGACAAAGCCGACGCGAGGCGTGCGCGGGCAAGGGTGAGTGTGTCGAGCGCGATTTCGAGCAGCCAATTCCGTGGTCTAACCCATTCCAAGGTTTGGTGCGCTCGCTTGCTTGCGGCGGCGTGCTCACCCTTCGACAGCAGCAGGTCGCAATAGCGATAGCCCGGCAACGAATAGAGCAGCGGGTATGCGGGTTGCATCTTCTGCTGCCGCTCCTCGGCGTCGGCAAAAAGACGCTCGGTCGGTTCGCGTCGGCCAGCGGTGTGCAGAGCCTCCGCCAGAATCGTCCGACTGCAAAGCATCTCAAACTCGTAGTTGCTACGGTCGGCGTAATCGACGCTTTTTTCCGCATCGGTGACGGCTGCGGCGACCGCGCCGACGAGACGTTCGCCGTCGCTGAGACTGGATGCGGCAAATGCGGCATTTTGCCAGCTCGACCTATCGACCTCCATCCCAAACGCGGCGCGCATTGCCGGCAGTGCCTCTTCGATTCGTCCCAGCGCACGGAGCGAAAAGCTTGCCTCAGCGAACACCCAAGCCAGATCCGCATCACGCAGCGTTACGACCGGCGTCGCGTAGGGCGTGACGAAGAACCAAGAAATCGCTGCGAGGTTGCTGCCAAAAGCACCCAGTTTATTACTCGCATAAAATTCCATGCGGCCATTGGGCTGCCGTCGGCAGATGCGGTCCTTGTAAATCTCGTCAAGCGCCTCCTGATGCCGCCCGGCGCGGCAGCCGTGGGCGATCGCTTGGTAGAGCGGCGCGAGATCGGACAGCGTCGGCGTCTTGCCTTCCCTGGTCGTGCGGCGCAGGTGATCGTAGAGGCGGCTGTGGGCGGCTTTCCACGCCGCTTCGTTCGTCTGCCTCAGCCGCTCGCCGAACCACTCGCGCGCCAGCGGATGGGCGTCGAGCGCGTCGGGCGCCTTCGGGTCCAACGGCGAAAGCAGCCGAACCTCGCGCAGACGCTCGACGGCGCGCCGCCACGCGCCGTCGTCGAGGCTGACGACCGCGTCGGTGAGACCTTCGATCGCGGGCTTGGCGCGCAGCGCCTCGAGACAATCGCCGCTCGCCGGCCGGTCGAACAGGCCGACCATGCGCATGATCGCGTGCAGAACGGGCTGTCCGGCGAGCCACTCCTTCTTATACGATTCCATCACGCGCGCGGCGTGGTCGTGGCCAGGATTGTCCGGGTCGGCGATCAGCGCGCGGATGTGGTCGCGCCGACGCGCGTCGCCGGTCTGCGTCTCCTTGAGGAAGCTCGCGAGCAGGCCGAGCGCCAGCGGATGGCCGCCGAATTCGCGCGCCGCGGCTCTCAGCTCCTTGTCGGTCCCCCACACGCCGTTGTCGCGCAGCAGCGCTGCGCCGGCCTCGTCCGACAGTTTGTCGACGTCGACGACCGGCGCGGCGTCGTTCCGCCAATGGCCGATGTCGGTGACCGCGAGCCGGCTGGTGAGCACGATCAATCCGTGCGATTCGGCCGGCGACGTCGCCGCGAAGCGGCGCAGCAGCATGCGCAGGCCCTGGTCCTTCAACTGGCCGAGCTGCCCGTCGGGACCATGCTGCAACGGCTCGACGCCGTCGAGAACGAGCAGCGCGCGCCGCCGCGTCATCGCCTCGGCGATCGCCTCGCCCTTTGCAGGAGCGCTGTTGGTCGCAGGCCTGACGCCGAGCTTGTCCAGCGCCCAATCGAGGAACCCGTCCGCCGAGGTCGCGCGCTCCTTCGTGCCCTGGCTGTAAAAGGACCAGCCGAGCACCGCTTCCGCGCCGCGATAATTGTCGGCCCGCAATCGCTTCAGCCATTCGTTGACCAGCGCCGACTTGCCCGCGCCGCCCTCGGCGACGAGCGAAAGAATGTTGGTCTTGGAATCGGCCCAGGCGCCGTCGAGGCGCTTCAGCTCCGCGTCGCGGCCGACGAGGCGTTCGTAGGCGGTTTCGGCGAGGCCGCCGATGTGGACGTAGCTTGGGGGCGCGGGCAGGGCCGGCGGGGCCGAGGCGCCTTTGCGTGCGACGATCTCCCCCGCGATCTCCGCAATCTCGTCGGCCGCATCCGACATGTGCTGCATGCGATCGTGAGGGGAAAAGCCGGAGAACGGTTTGGCGTCGCGCGGCCGAAGGTTCTTGTCCCTGACCTTGTCCAATCCCGCCTTGGGCGTGGGCGTCAGCAGCAGCGGATAGAAGTGGACATCTTCGCCCTTCGCCTGCCTTTCGCGAATGATCGCGATTTCCTTGTCGACGACGTAGTCGGACGCCATGGAATTGGCGGACACGAGCAAAACGAAGATGTCGCAGGCGCGAAGCTTGCGCCCGACTTCCGGGTCCCAGTCGGCGCCGCCCCTCATCTGGCGGTCGACCCACAGCTCGAAGACGCCGTGCTTTACCGCCGGCGCGAGGAAGCGCTGTACAAACGTCAGCCATTTGACTTCGCCCTCGGCGGGCTTGTCCGGCTCGTCGGCGTGCGCATAGCTGATGAAGATGACCGGCTTGGTCGGTGGCGGCGACATGCGAGCATTCACCCAACGTCTGCGTGAGACGTTGCGCGCGCGGGCGGGCGAGTCAAGGCGGCGGATGCGCTGTTCGAGGAATTGGCTCTCGGCGACGCCACGGCGAATTGCGGCGGCTTCGCCGAGTTCGAGCCTGCGCCGGCTGCGGCTGTGGCAGACGCGAGCGCTGGTCGCGTACGGCGCGTCAGCGCGTTGGCGGGTTCACATTGCGGCGGCTAGAAGAGCGCGGCCAGCGGCCTAAGGGAGTCACACATCCGCGACCTCTATCTTGGAGGTCCGCTGTGCCTGATCCGGGCTCGCCGTCAAGGCCGAGCCCGCTTGCGCGGGTCGCGCGCTCGCGCGCGAGCCTTGACCGCTGCGCGCGGCTCAGGCTCTTGGCTTCCATGGTCTTTGCTGCGGCAAGCCGGCCCGGCGGGCCGGCTTCGCTCAGCAAAGACCATGGATGCACAGCGCTGCATCGGAACGGCGCAGTCACCTCAAGGCGAACGCGAAGCGTTCGTCCGGGCGAAGCGGGCGGAGCGCAGCGGAGCAGCCGCGGAGCGGCTTGACGGCGGCGGGCCGATCTGGCCGCCGGCCAACAAAGATGTGCGCGCGCATTAGGCCAGCGGCCGCGCCTACAGGTGCGCCGGGCAAGCGTCAGGGTTGCCGCGCATTCGTCGAACGAGTCGGTCGCGGCGCTTTGCAATAAGGCGTCGCATAATACAATATAAAAATGTATAAATATCGCGCCGAACACCGTCCCGATTCCCCCGCCAGCGCGGCGTCAGGAGGGGGACAGGAAACGTCACTCAACCCCCCGAAATCACGCCCCGGCGTCCAAGACTGACGCCGGCCCCGCGCCCCGCGGCGCGCCGGGCCGTCCGCCCCATTGCCCTCCGCCCGCCGCGCCTCTATACCCGCCCCATTCGCTTACGCCGGCCCGTTTCGGCGAGTGAGCCCTAGGAGCCTTTAATGATCCACGTCACCTTTCCCGACGGCGCGCGGCGCGCGTTCGAGCCTGGCCTTTCCGGCGTCGAAATCGCCAAGT
The DNA here is from genome assembly GCA_963759955.1 of uncultured Alphaproteobacteria bacterium. Classification (GTDB taxonomy): domain Bacteria; phylum Pseudomonadota; class Alphaproteobacteria; order Rhizobiales; family Beijerinckiaceae; genus Roseiarcus. The sequence goes on along the minus strand of CAVXCA010000065.1, from coordinate 85,205 downwards.
CCATTTCCCCCTCTCTGGCCAAACGCAGCGTCGCGATGGTGCGCGACGGGGCGATGGTCGATCTCGCCGACAAGATCGACGCCGACGCCAAGATCGAGTTCGTCAGCCGCGACGATCCGCGCGCGCTCGAACTCATCCGCCACGACGCGGCGCACGTGCTCGCCGAAGCGGTGCAGTCGCTGTGGCCGGATACGCAGGTCACCATCGGGCCCGTCATCGAGAACGGCTTCTATTACGACTTCTTCCGTTCGACGCCGTTCACGCCCGAGGATTTTCCCGCGATCGAAAAGCGCATGCGCGAGATCGTCGCGCGCGACCGGCCGTTCGCCAAGACGGTGATGGGGCGCGAGGAGGCCAAGGGCTATTTCGAGAAGAAGGGCGAGGCGTTCAAGATCGAGCTGATCGACGCCATCCCCGCCGACCAGGAGCTCAAGCTCTACAGCCAGGGCGAATGGACCGACCTCTGCCGCGGCCCGCACATGACCTCGACCGGCAAGATCGGCGAAGCGTTCAAGCTGATGAAGGTCGCCGGGGCCTATTGGCGCGGCGACTCGACCAAGCCGATGCTGTCGCGCATCTACGGGACCGCGTTCGCCAAGAGGGAAGAGCTCGAGGCCTACCTCAAGCAGATCGAGGAGGCCGAGAAGCGCGACCACCGCAAGCTCGCGCGCGAAATGGACCTCTTCCACTTCCAGGAGGAGGGGCCGGGCACGGTGTTCTGGCATCCCAAGGGCTGGACGCTGTTCCAGACCGAGATCGCCTACATGCGTCGCCGGCTCGCCGCCGACTATCAGGAGGTCAGCGCGCCGCAGGTGCTCGACAAGCACCTCTGGGAAATCTCCGGCCATTGGGGCTGGTATCGCGAGAGCATGTTCATGGCGCGCGCCGCCGGCGAGGACGCCGAGGCCGAGGACGAGCGCATCTATGCGCTCAAACCGATGAATTGCCCCGGCCACATCCAGATCTTCAAGAACGGCTTGCGCTCCTACCGCGAACTGCCGCTGCGCCTCGCCGAATTCGGCGCGGTCCATCGCTACGAGCCGTCGGGCGCGCTGCACGGGGTGATGCGCGTGCGCGCGTTCACCCAGGACGACGCCCATATCTTCTGCACCGAGGACCAGCTCGCCGAGGAGTGCCACAAGATCAACGAGCTGATCCTGTCGGTGTACAAGGATTTCGGCTTCGACAAGATCGTCGTCAAACTTTCGACCCGTCCCGACAAGCGCGTCGGCACGGACGCGATGTGGGATCACGCCGAGGCGGTGATGCTGCGCGTGCTCAACGAGATCAAGGCGCGCCACGGCGACGTGGTGACCACCGCGATCAATCCGGGCGAGGGCGCCTTCTACGGGCCGAAGTTCGAATACGTGCTGCGCGACGCGATCGGGCGCGACTGGCAGTGCGGCACGACGCAGGTCGACTTCAATCTGCCCGAGCGCTTCGGCGCCTTCTATATCGCGCCTGACAGCTCGAAGACGACGCCGGTGATGGTCCACCGTGCGATCTGCGGCTCGATGGAACGTTTCACCGGCATCCTGCTCGAACACTACGCGGGCCACCTGCCGCTGTGGCTGGCGCCATCGCAGATCGTCGTCTGCACCATCACCCAGGAGGGCGACGACTACGCGATGGAGATCGTCGCTCAAGCGCGCAAGCGCGGCCTGCGCGTCGAAGCGGACCTGCGCAACGAGAAGATCAGCTACAAGGTGCGCGAACACTCGCTCGCCAAGGTTCCCGTGCTCCTCGCCATCGGCCGCAAGGAGGCGGCCGAGCGCAGCGTGTCGATCCGCCGGCTCGGCTCGAACGAGCAGACGACGATGAAGCTCGACGCGGCGCTGGCGGCTTTTGTGGAAGAGGCGACGCCGCCGGATTTGAAGCGGGAGGGGTCGCTCGATGCCGCTTAACCCCATCGTCCAGATCGGCCGCGGCGCGGGCGCGGTTCGGTTCGGCGCGGCGCTGCCGCTGGCGCTGATCGCGGGGCCGTGCCAGCTCGAAAGCCGCGCCCACGCGCTGGAGATGGCGGGCGCGCTCAAAGAGATCGCGACGCGGCTCAGCCTCGGCCTCGTCTTCAAGACCTCCTACGACAAGGCCAACCGCACTTCGGGCGCCGGGGCGCGCGGCCTCGGCCTGGAGGCGGCGCTGCCGATCTTCGCCGAAATCCGCGAGACGTTCGGCCTTCCCGTGCTCACTGACGTCCACGAGCCCGCGCAATGCGCGCTCGCCGCGCAGGTTGTCGACGCGCTGCAAATCCCGGCGTTTCTGTGCCGGCAGACGGACCTGCTGATCGCCGCCGCGCGAACGGGGCGGGCGGTCAACGTCAAGAAGGGGCAGTTCCTGGCGCCATGGGACATGAAGCACGTCGTCGCCAAGCTCGCCCAAGCGGGCGGGGCCGACGTTCTCGTCACCGAGCGTGGCGTCAGCTTCGGCTACAACACCCTCGTCTCCGACATGCGCGCGCTGCCGATCATGGCGCGCGAGACCGGCGCCCCGGTCGTCTTCGACGCCACCCATTCGGTGCAGCAGCCGGGCGGGCAGGGCGCGTCCTCCGGCGGCCAGCGCGAATTCGTCAGCGTGCTCGCGCGCGCGGCCGTGGCGGTCGGCGTCGCCGGCGTCTTCATCGAGACCCACGAAGACCCGGATCGCGCCCCCTCCGACGGCCCGAATATGGTGCCGTTGAACGAATTCGAGGCTTTGGTGGCCGAATTGCAGGATTTCGATCGCCTCGCCAAACGCCGCGCGGGATAGGCCGCTGAAAGGGCGTCCGCTGTCATCGAGCGGTCATGGACGCGAGGTAACCGGACGTGGTGGACGACTATCTCTTCAGCTACGCGACCGCGAGCGATCCGCTGGTCAAGCGGGGGCTGATCCGTCTCGTCGAAAAGGCGACCGGGCAGCCGCAGCTGAAACGCCTCTACGTTCACAACCAGCTCTATCCCCGCGCGAGCGAGAGCTTCTGGCAGGCGGCGGTGCGCAGCCTCGCGCTCGACGTGCGCTACGACGCCGAGGCGCTGGCGCGTCTTCCCAGAACCGGGCCAGTGGTGTTCGTCGCCAACCATCCCTACGGCGTGCTCGACGGCATCGTGATTTCCTGGCTGGTCGAAAAGATCCGCTCGGACTTCGTCGTCCTCACCAACGCCGTGCTGATGCGCGCGCCCGAAGTGCGCGATTACATCCTGCCGATCGATTTTTCCGAGACCGAGGAAGCGCAGCGCACCAATCTGGCTTCGCGCGCCGCGGCGCGCGCGCGGCTCGAAAAGGGCGGCGCGGTGGTGGTGTTTCCTGCCGGCGGCGTCTCCACCGCGCCCGATCGTCTCGGCCGCAAGCCTGCGGTCGACGCGCGCTGGCAGCCGTTCGTCGGCCAGCTCATCCAGCGCTCGAAGGCGACGGTCGTGCCGGTGTGGTTCGGCGGGCAGAACAGCCGCCTGTTCCAGATCGCCAGCCATGTCAGCCTGACGTTGCGGCTTTCGCTGATCTTCCACGAAGTGAAGACGCGTATCGGCGCTAGCTTTCCCGTCGCGATCGGCGCGCCGATCGCCTTTGACGAAATCGCCGCGATCAGGGATCGCCAGGCGCTCGCCGACGACCTCAACGCGCGCGTCTACGCCCTGGCGGCGGCCGCGCCCCAGGCGCGAGCCAAGCCGCGACGCGCCAAGAAGCTTCTCGCCAAGCTGACCCGCCTGCGCCCGCGAAGCGCGGCATAAATCCAATTCCGAGAACTTCCAACCGCCTTCCGGCCCGGCCATGACGAGTCTTCAACGCGGAACCTGTATTTCTCGCGGCGATAAGTTTTAGAAATATCAGTACGTTCCGTATGCGTGCTCGCCTAATCTCCCACTTGAGTTTCGGCTCCGGCCGTCGCCGATCGCGCGTTTAGCCGCGGCCGCGATAGGGCGCGACGCCCTGGTCGGGCGCCCAGACGCCCTTCGGTAAGCTGCCGGTCTGCCAGAACACGTCGATCGGGATGCCTCCGCGCGGATACCAATAGCCGCCGATGCGCAGCCAGCGCGGCTTCAACAGCGCGGCGAGCTCCTTGCCAATGCGCACCGTGCAATCCTCATGGAAGGCGCCGTGATTGCGGAAGCTCGCGAGATGCAGCTTTAAGGACTTCGATTCGACGATCCACTTATCGGGGACGTAGTCGATGACGAGGTGGGCGAAATCCGGCTGGCCGGTCACCGGGCAGATCGAAGTGAATTCCGGCGCGGCGAAGCGGGTGACGTAATCGACGTCCGGGTGCGGATTGGGCGCGCGCTCGAGCGTCGCCGCGTCGGGGTGATCGGGAATGCTGGTCGGCCGCCCGAGGTGGGCGAAGCCGCCGGCGGATTGGGGGGGCTTGGTCATGGCGGCTACATAATGCCTGGCGTCGCAAACGCAAAGTCGCGCCGCTTCTCGTTGCGCGCCGCCTCCCGCGCCGCTAAACCACGAGCGTTCTTCAAACGGCGCTTGAAATCATCGATGGACGCAAGGCTTCGCGCACGCGCCCGTTCGGCGCTCGACGAAATCGCCGACGCCGCGCGGGGCGCGGGCGAGATCGCTTTGCGCGATTTTCGTTTGGGAGCGGCGACCAGCGCCGAGGTTCGCACCAAGCACGGCGGCTCGCCGGTCACCGCCGCGGACTTGGCGGTCGATCGCTACTTGAGCGAACGGCTGCGCGCCGCTTATCCCGAGGCCGGTTGGCTGTCCGAGGAGACGGTCGACGATGCGGAGCGCCTCGACAAGGCGAGCCTTCTTATCGTCGATCCGATCGACGGCACGCGCGCGTTCCTGGCGGGCGATCCGCGCTGGACGGTGTCGATCGCGCTCGTCCTCGACGGGCGCCCGATCGCCGGCGTCGTGCGCGCCCCCGCTCTTGGGGAGACCTACGCCGCCGCTCTGGGCTGCGGGGCGAGCGTCGACGGCGCGCCGATCCACGCCGCGAGGCGGCCGACGCTGGCGGGGGCTCTGGTCGGCGGGCCCAAATCGATGGTCTCGGCGCTCGCCAAAGCCGCTGGCGTCGAATTGGTCGCCGCGCCGCGCATTCCCTCGCTGGCGCTACGCTTGGCGCGGGTCGCCGGCGGCGCGCTCGACATCGGCCTCGCTTCGGCCAATTCCCACGATTGGGACGTTGCCGCTGCCGACATCGTGTTGAGCGAAGCGGGCGCGCTTCTGACCGACGCGGATGGACAAATCCTGCATTATAATACACACAAGACGCGCCACGGCGTGCTGTTGGCGTGCGGCGTGAGCCTTGCGCCAGCGCTGGTTGCGGCTGCGCGCGTCGCGCTGGCCGAACCGTCGGCGTGAAATTGGGAAGCGCGGGGGCGGTTGCGTTTTTGTCTTTGCGGGGCAAAGCCCTCGCGAACCCCGGCGCCGAACCTGCGCCGACGCCGCGCCGGCGCGCATCCCCAAGGGAATTGACGATATGTCGCAAGACGAAGCCTCGACTTACGAATCCCCGCAGCTGCTGCATCTGGTGTTCGGCGGCGAATTGAAGGACATCGAAAGCCACGAATTCCGCGATCCCAGCAAGATCGACGTCGTCGGCATCTTTGCCGATTACGACAGCGCCGAGCGCGCTTGGCGCGCCAAGGCCCAGGCGACCGTCGACAGCGCCCAGACGCGCTATTTCATCGTCCATCTCCATCGTCTCCTCGAGCCGAAGGGCCTCATGCGCAAGCCGGCCTGAGGGGGCGATGTTCAAACGTCTGGCACGATCGAAATTCGTGCAGGAGGCGCTCGGCTTCCTGCTCGCGAGCTATTTGCGGTTCGTTCAGCGCACCAATCGCTTTGCGCACGAGCCAGCCGACCTCGACGCGGCGATCGCGGGCGAGACGCCGCTGATCGTGGCGATGTGGCATGGGCAACATTTGATGATCTCGTTCGCCTGGCCGAAATCGATTCCGCGCATGGCCGCGCTCATTTCGCGCAGCGGCGACGGCGGCGCGCAGGCGGCGGCGCTGCGTCGGCTCGGCGTGACGCCGGTGCGCGGCTCGGGCGGACGCGCCAATCGCAAGGGCGGCAAGGGCGGCGCGACGGCGCTACGCGGACTGCTGCGCCAGCTCGAGAGCGGCGCTTCGGTGGCGATGACCGCCGATGCGGCCAAGCGCGCGCGCGTCGCCGAGCTCGGCGTCGTCACGCTGGCGCGCCTTTCCGGACGGCCGATCGCGCCGACGGCGGTGGTGGTCAGCCGGCGCTTCGACTTCAATTCCTGGGATCGCGCGAGCCTCGGCAAGCCGTTCGGGCGCGGCGCGATCGTGGTCGGCGATCTCATCCACGTCGCGCCGGACGCCGACGAGGCGGCGCTGGAGGCCGCGCGCCGGGCGGTCGAACAGGGACTCGACGCGGTGCATGCGCGCGCTTATGCGATGGTCGGGGCGCGCGATCCCGGCGCCGAAATGAGGCGTTCATGAGCCTTCCGCTGACGCTCAGCGCCTACCGGCTCGCCACGCGCCTGGTCTCGCCGCTCAGCGGGCCGTTGCTGTCGCTGCGGCTCAACAACGCCAAGGAAGATCCGTTGCGCGTCGACGAGCGGCGCGGCCTCGCCAGCCTCGCGCGCCCCGAGGGGCCGCTGGTGTGGCTGCACGGCGCCAGCGTCGGCGAGGCGCTTTCGCTATTGCCGCTGGTCGATCGCCTGACCCAGAGCGGACGCGCCGCGCTGATGACGACCGGCACCGTCACCTCGGCGCGGCTGCTCGCGCAGCGCTTGCCGGCAGGGGCGCTGCATCAATTCGCGCCGCTCGACGCGCCGGGCTTCATGCGCCGCTTTTTCACCCATTGGCGCCCCGACCTCGCGCTGATCGCCGAATCCGAATTGTGGCCGAACATGATCCTGGAAGCGCGCCGCGCCGGCGCGCCGGTGGTCATGGTCAATGCGCGCATGAGCGCGCGATCCTGCGCGCGCTGGCGCCGCGCGCCAGATTTCATTGCCGCGCTGCTCGCGCAGATCGACCTTTGCTTGGCGCAGAGCGAAGCCGACGCCGAGCGGCTCGTCGGGCTCGGCGCGAGCGCCGTGCGCGTCGCCGGCAATCTCAAGTTCGACGCGCCGGCGCCGCCTGCCGACCGGCATGAGCTGGCGGCGCTGGCGGGGCTCACCTCGGGGCGTCAGATCTGGGTCGCCGCTTCGACGCACGAGGGCGAAGAACGGATCGCGGCCGAGGCGCACCAGCGCGTCGCGCAGACCTTTCCCGACGCGCTGACCGTGGTCGCGCCGCGTCATCCCGCGCGCGGCGAAGCGATCCTCGCTGAGTTGCAGGCGCTGGGATTGAACTGCGCGTTGCGTTCGCGCGGCGAAAAGCCCGAGCGCGAAACCGCGATCTACGTCTGCGACACGATGGGCGAGCTAGGCCTGTTTTACCGGCTCGCCGGCGTGGTGATGGTCGGCAAGTCGTTCGTCGGCGAGGGTGGGCAGAACCCGATCGAACCGGCCAAGCTCGCCAGCGCCATTCTGCACGGCCCCCATGTCGCCAATTTCGCCGATGTCTACGCGCTGCTCGACGAGGCGGGCGGCGCGGCGCCGGCGCACGACGCCGATGAGCTCGGGGCGATGCTCGCCGCACTGTTCGCCGACCCCGCGCGGTTGAGGGCGATGGCGCGGGCCGCCGCCAAGGCGGTAGAGACGCAGGGCGGCGCGCTTGATCGCGTGATGCGGGCGCTCGAGCCATACTTGCCGGCCGCGAACCCGCCTGCGGCGGCATGATCGCCCCCGGCTTTTGGGCGCGCGAGCGTCCGGGCCTCGTGGCGCGCGCGCTTCAGCCGCTCGGCGCGCTCTATGGCCTGGCGACGGCGCGGCGCATGGCGCGGCCCGGCGTGCGGGTCGGGGCCGCCGTGGTCTGCGTCGGCAATTTCGTTGTCGGCGGCGCAGGCAAGACGCCGACCGCGATCGCCGTGGCGCGCATGCTGCAAAGCGCAGGCGAGCGCGTCGCGTTCCTCTCGCGCGGCTATGGCGGGGCCGCGCGGGTCGAACCGATCGAGGTCGACGCCGCGATCCATGGCGCTCACGCGGTCGGCGACGAGCCGCTGCTGCTGGCGCGCGTCGCGCCGTGCTTCGTGGGCGCCGATCGCGTCGCGGCGGCGCGCATGGCGATCGCGCGCGGCGCCAGCGCGCTGGTGCTCGACGACGGGTTGCAGAACCCTTCGCTCGCCAAGGATTTCACTTTCGCGGTGATCGACGGCGAGGCGCGCTTCGGCAACGGCCTTTGCTTTCCCGCCGGGCCGCTGCGCGCGCCGCCGGCGCGCCAACTGCCGTTCACTTCAGCCGAGGTCGTCGTCGGCGGGCCGGCCGAGGCGCTCGGCGCGTTGCGCGCGCTGGCGCCGCAAAAGCCGATCTTTCGCGCCGAGTTGGAGGCCGACGCGATCGTCGGCGCGAAACTCGTCGGCCGCCCGGTGTTCGCCTTCGCCGGCATCGCGCGGCCGGAGAAGTTCTTCGCCTCGCTCGAAGCGCTCGGCGCGCGCGTCGCGGCCCGCCGCCGTTTCGCCGACCACCACGCCTACGATCCGCGCGAAATCGAAGCGCTGATCGCCGAAGCGTCGGCGCGCGGCCTGGCGCTGGTGACGACCGAGAAGGACTACGTGCGCCTGGCGCCCGAGCACCGCAACGCGATCCTCGCCTTGCCTGTGACCCTGCGCTTCGAGACGCCCGAACGGATCGCGGCGCTGTTGCGCGAAGCGTTGGCGAAGCGGCGACGGCGCTGACGACGCGTAGCCAAGAGCGCATCCGTGTCTTGCCTTAAGGAATGTCAACGGCTTGGGCGCCGTTTTCGGTCCTGTTTTCGGCCGCGAAGCGCCGTCGGGGCCAGAGGCGGAGCGGCAAGCTTGAGCGGCAGGACGAAAACAGCCTATCACGATTTCTGAATCGCAGAAAGACATTGTTGGCGCGATAAGAGAAATTGTGTCCTTATCAGTATGTTGGCGGTGTTTATCGCAGTGACGCCGCAATGCGCTTCTTTCAGCGCGCGATGGCGTTCCCGCCGCCGCCCAGATCGTCTCGAAGGCGCTCGAGGACTCGTCGATCAGCCGCGCGGGCGGCGCGCGCTCTGAGAGGGCGAGGCCAGGCCGAGATCCTACAATTTCGCTTCAGCCGGCGGCGGGTCGGGAAGGGGATTGCCCGATCGGCTATTGAAAACAAAGCATTGTGTTCCCACAGCATGGGTCCAAGCGGGAACGGGACGACGGCTTGGCGGCAGCTCTGCCGTGTTTGACGCCGGCAACGTTGCTAACTTGAAGTCGGCGCAGAGCTTGTAGCGATCCGAATCGAGGCGTTCGTAGTCATAAGGCCGTGTGCTTTCAGGATCGCCGAGCGCCAGCGGCGTGGCGCCGTCAGGCAAGCTCTCCGCGAGCTTGGAGAGATCGTACGGCAAATCCTTGTGCCGTCTTTCGAAGAATACGATCGCGTTGGCGATCGCGCCGAGATCGAGTTGGCGTTGCAGATCGGTTCTTTGCGCCTCAGCGATCCAGGCTGGCTCGGTGGTCAAGACTCCGCCAACGATCGCGATGGCGCCGACCGCGGCGACGAACGAGGCGAATGCGGTTCGAACGTCGCTCATGACCAAGAGGTCCGTCGCATTTCTCCAACGAGATAGCCGAGGAGGACGCCGTACACCACCGTGGTCGTCACAATCTTGAGAAGATTGGGCGCGGCCGGCGCGTCGAGCATCATTGTGAAGAGGAAAATCGAAGTCGTCGTGACGAGGATCACGAACGAGTCGAGAAAGAGCGCGGCGAGGACGAATATGAGGAACTTGCCGCTGACTGCTGACGATCCGCGTCTCAATCGCGCCGCCAAAATCCAAAATCCGGCGAGAAACACCGGCAACGTGACGAGGAGCACCGACACGCTCCATCGCGGATCGGAGGCGCGCTGGAGACGCTCGGCGACCATCAGCGGTTCGGGAGCGAAGGCCAGATCGATCAGACGAAACAAGACACGGTTGGCGTGCCACGCCACCGGGCGCAACGATGCGAACGTGACCAGCACGAGCACGCCGTAGCCGATTTGCTGGACGATATCCGTCTCGTCGAATGCATTGCGTTTGGCAGGGGCCACGTCTCGAATCCTCTCGTCGCATTCGCTCGAATCGAAACGTTGCGGGAGAATACGGGGAATTCACGAAACAATGACGATTATTCCTTGAAAACCTTAACAAGGATTTCACCGGGCCGTCGCGATTATCGTCTGTTTCTCGCGCTCAGGCGCCTCTAGCGCGCGATGGCGGCCTTCGCGCCGCCGGTCAGGCGCTGGAGATCGGCGGGCGTCAGGCGGAACACCGCATTGGGCGTGCCCGCCGCCGCCCAAATCGCGTCGAACGCGCTCAGCGATTCGTCGATCAGCGTCAGCAACGGCTCGGCGTGGCCGAGCGGCGGCACGCCGCCGATCGCGAAGCCGGTTTTCGAGCGCACGAAATCGGCGTCGGCGCGCACGATCTTTTCGCCGACGATTTCGCCGACCTTGCGCTCGTCGACGCGATTGACGCCGGAGGCGATGACGAGCACCGCGCGCCCCGAAGGCTCGGCGCGGAAGATCAGCGACTTGGCGATCTCGGCCGCCGAACAGCCGATCGCCGCCGCCGCGTCCGCGGCGGTCCGTGTGCCGGCGTCGAATTCCAGCACCTGGTAGTCGGAGCCGAGCGCGGCTTGGACTTTCAGCGCGCTGGCGGCGGTGGCGGGTTTCATGATTTGGCGGTCTCCGGCAAGGCGAGGAACAGATTATGCGCGTAAGGTCGGCGGCGAAAGTGCGCCCCTCGGCGCCGTTCGCGGGGATTTCGCGGAACCGACAGGAATGGCGGTGTAGTCTGCGGCGGGAGGGTTTGCCAGTGAGCGCGCTGTTGCTCGAATTCGGACCCGGCGTCTGGATCAGGGAAGGTCCGGTCGTGCCATTTGTCGCCGGCTTTCCCTATCCGACCCGCATGGCGGTGATCAGACTGTCGGACGGCGGCCTGTTCGTGTGGTCGCCCGTCGCGCTTTCCCCGGCGCTGAGGCGCGAGGTCGATGCGCTGGGACCGGTTCGCTGCCTCGTCTCGCCCAATTTGCTGCACCACCTTTTTCTCGGAGAATGGAAGGCCGCCTATCCCGAAGCGCGCCTCTTCGCCTCGCCGGGCCTGCGAAGGCGCCGAACGGATCTCGCCTTCGACGCCGACTTGGGCGATGCGCCCGATCCGATCTGGGCGGCGGACATCGATCAGGTTCTCGTCAGCGGCAGTTTCATAATGACCGAAGCGGTTTTCTTCCATCGCGGCAGCCGAACTGCGATCTTCGCCGACCTGATCGAGAACCTGCCGCGCGACTGGTTCAAAGGCTGGCGCGGCCTTCTCGCGCGTCTCGACGGGATCGTCGCGCCCAATCCCGGCGCGCCGCGAGAATGGCGCGCCAGCTTCGTCAATCGCCGCGCCGCGCGCCGGGCGCTGGGACGCATTCTCGCTTGGCCGATCGAACGCGTGCTGATCGCTCACGGCGAACCGGCGAGGGTCGACGGCGCCGCGTTCGTTCGCGGCGCGTTCGCCTGGCTGCTCGGGCCGCAACGCTCTCGCGAGGCAACGCCATCGCCGCATTGATGCGCGTATGACGGCGGCGGCGCCGCAACGCGTCGACGCGATCGGGCTGCGACCGCGTCGCCGGCTTCGCGTCCTCGTCACGCTTCGCCCTTGACGCGCGCCGCGCTTTGGTCAGTCTCAGCTACGCCCATGCGTTCGTCCGGAGAGATTCGATGAAACCCTTTGTGTTGACCGCCTTCGCCGCGCTCGCCCTCGCGGCTTGCAATTCCTCGGCGCCTGCGCCGCAGGCCGCCGCGCCCGCGCCCGCGCCCGAGTTCGCTTCGACCGACGTGACGCCGCCGAACTTCAAGATGCCGTCGGGCGAAGGCTGCGCGGGCGACATCGCGCGCTACCGCGCGGTTCAGGACAACGACCTCGCGATGGGCAACGTCGCGCAATCCGTCTACAATCAGATCAAGAAGGAAATCGCGGCGGCCGAGACGCAGTGCTCGCAAGGCCACGACGCCGAGGCGCGCGCGACGATCCTCGCCTCGCGGAAGCGCCACGGCTATCCCACCGACCTGTGACGCCGATCGGCGAGCTGCAAACCGCCGTGCCGGGACTTGATCCGGGGACCGTTCCCGGCGTCCATGCGGCGAAGCCGCTTTCCGTCGGCTTGCGGGTCCTCGCTTCGACCAGGGCGTGTCGGCCGTGCCGCGGAAAGGGCGAAAAAAAAGTCGCCGGCGAAAGAGGAGGCGGCTCGCCGGCGCCTTGGAAAGGTCCGTGCAGGCTGTTCGCGTTACTGGAGGGCGCTGCTGACTTCGGAGAACTCGCCGCTGATGCGGGTGCCAAGAGCGGACAAGGCACCGATGAGGAAGACGGCGATCAACGAAGCAATCAGTGCGTATTCGATTGCCGTCGCGCCGGATTGATCGGCGAGGAACGAGTTGACAGACTTAACCATGAGTATGACTCCGGTCCGAGGATCGACTTCTCTGGCGCGTCGTTCATGACGCAGTTGGGAACGTTGCTCCTCTACAGGCAGTTTGTTTCGGCCGGGTTAAGCGCGTAAGTAAAACAATTTATTCACTTCTGCGTAAGCGGGTCAGCGCGCGTTCAGGGCGCCGGACGCCCGGCGTCGTCGCTTTCACGGGAATGATACGGGATAGCGCAGAGCGTCGAATGAGATGAAGACGTCGTCGGGCCCGCGCCGCGCGAAGGCGTTGTGCAGGAAATCGACGACGAAGCGCGGCATGCGCTCGGCGTCGATGTCCGCGGGGCCGCGCACGATTTGCATCGCGGCGAGCTCGGCGTCGGGATCGTCGGCAAGGAACGCGTCGACGCGCGCCTTGATCGCCGCCGCGGGCGCGGCGGCGCGCATGGTCTTCATGCAGGCGATGCGCGGCGGGTCATAGACGACGGTCCACGACGGCCCATAGGCGACTTCATGGGCGCCGACGCCGGTTTCCTCGAGGAGTTCGCGCGTCGCGCTTCGCTCGAGATCGACGCGGCCGGCGAAGACGTCTTTCGGGTCGGGCGTGCCGGCGGGAAAATAGATCGCGCCGGCGTTGGCGGTGTGCGCGGCCATCTCTCCGAGCAGGAAGGCGCCGTCCTCGCCGACCAGCGCCGCCATCGAGAAGGCGTTGCAGACCTCGGCGTCGGGGAAGCCGAAATCCTTCCAGGCGAGGAAGGCGGCGTAATCGGTCTCGAAAAAGTCGCCGCGCAAGACCTCGGCGCCGTCGGCGCGCGTCTCCAGCGCGTGGCGGCCGAGCAGCAGCACGCGGCCGTTGTAGAGGCGCGGCTGGGCGGCAAGGCGCGCGCGCCAATGCGCGGCGATTTTGGCCGCCTCGACCTCGGCGAAGCGCCATGGCCGCGCCTCGTAGCGCAGATCGAGTTCGGCGACTTCGAGTATCCGCGGCGCGCTCACAGATCGATCGTCCCTTCGGCGATCAGCACGGCCGAGCCGCCGATCGTCGCCGAGCGGAGCGCGCCGTGCTCCACTTCGAAGCCGAGCGCGATCGCGCTCGGTCGGCCCATCTCGACGCCTTGCGCGATGACGATCGAATGGTCGCCGTCCGCGGGCCGGTCGAATTCCATGACGACGCCGGCGAACGCCGAGGCGGCGGCCCCGGTCGCCGGGTCTTCCCTGATGCCCCAGCCGGAGGCGAACATGCGCGCGCGATAGGCGGCGGCGCCTCCCGTCGTCTCGCGCGTATAGAGATAGACGCCCGGCCCGCCGTCCGCGCCCCAGCGCGCGCGGTCCGGGTTCGCCTTGGCGAGCGCAGCGGCGCTGGCGATCGGCGCGAACAGAAAATCGACGCCGGCGCTGTAAGCGCTCGGGCGATGCGCGCCGAAGCCGATGTCCGCGGGCTCGAGGCCGAGACGGTCGGCGATTTCCGCCGCGGACGGCGCCGTTCCGCTCGGTTGCGGCAGGCGAGGCAGGGTGAAATAGGAAGCCAGCGCCTGGCCACGGCGATGGCGCGCGACGCAGACGACTTCGCCGACCTTTTCTTCCAGAACCACGCGCAGATCCTGCGCCGCCAACAGCTGCGGCGCGCGCAGATGCGCGAGCAGCGCCGCCGCGCCGACCGTCGGATGGCCGGCGAAAGGCAGTTCGCGGGCAGGGGTGAAGATGCGTAGCGCCGCCGTGTTGACGGGATCGCGCGGGGCGACGACGAACACCGTCTCGGCAAGATTGAACTCGCGCGCGATGCTCTGCATGCGCGCGTCGTCGAGCCCCTCGGCGTCGAGCACCACCGCGAGCGGATTGCCGGCAAACGGCGCGTCGGTGAAGACGTCGAGCGTATGGAACTGGCGGCGCATGGGGGCTCCTTCGACGCCCGCTTGTAGAGCGGATCGCGAAGGATTGAAATCGCCGTTGCGAACGCGCCGCTCGTCGCCTTTGCGTCCGGCCGCGCCCTAGACGATTATCGATCCCGTGGGAAGGCCGAAGAGCAAGGCGCTCCGCGTTGGGGAGGAAGAGATGACAAAGCCGACGGCAATCGTATTGATTTTGCTTGCGTCGCTCGCGCTCGCCGGCGCGGCGAGCGCGCAGCAAGCGGCCGCGCCTGCGGCCAACCCGCTCGACGTCATTCCCGAGAAGATGCCGTTCGCGACGCCCTACGGCGCGCCGATCGCACTTACGCGCGCGCAAAGCGCGATCGACGCGGCGATCGCCGAGGCCGTCAAGCGCGGTTGGGCGATGAATGTCGCCGTGGTCGACTCCGGCGCCAACCTGGTGGCTTTCGCGCGCATGGACGGCGCGCAACTCGCCTCGATCGCGGTCGCCGAGCACAAGGCGCGCGCTTCGGCGAATTACCGTCGGCCCACGAAAGCGTTCGAGGACGGCGTCCAGAAGGCGGATTTCAAATATCTGCTCAGCCTCGACGGCGTCATCGCCTCGCGCGGCGGCATTCCCTTGATCGAGGACGGCAAGCTGATCGGCGCGATCGGCTGCTCCGGCGGAACCGGCTCGCAAGACGAGGTCGTCTGCACCGCCGGCGCGGCGACGATCAATAAGTAGCGAGCGCACCCCTTTTCCCCCGGGGGAAGAAGGGGTGGCGCCTCAGCACGGCTCCGGCCGGAAGCGCCGCGTCGGCCGCACGAATTCGTCCTGCGCGGCAATAATCTCCAATTCGCGGGCGCCCGCCGCGGCGGTCGCGGCGACGACGCCGTAGACGCTCGAGGCGGCGGCGGCGAGCGCTTCCGCCGCCGAGCCCGAGCTCAGCCAGTGGAAGAAGAACAGCGCGGCGACGAGATCGCCCGCGCCGTTGACCGCGATGGGGAGTTTCGGCGTGCGAAGGCGCCAGAGTTCGTCGCCTTCGCAAGCGATCATTTCGATCGCGTCGGCGGGCGTGTCGGCGAGCCTGAGCGAGGTGACGAGGATGACTTGCGGACCGCGCGCGCGCAGAACCGCGAGCGCCGCGCGGGCTTGCGCGACGTCGCCGACCGGGCGCTCGGCGAGGAGCGCCAATTCGAACGCGTTGGGCGTCAGCACGGTGGCGGCGGGCAGGGCGCGCGCGCCGAGGAACGCGGCGACGCCGTCGTCGACGTAGACGCCGCGTCCCTCGTCGCCGATCACCGGATCGCAGGCGTAGGCCGCGCGCGGGTTCGCCGCCTTGACCGAGGCGTAGGCGCGCAGCGCCGCCTCGCCGATTTCCGCCTTGCCGAGATAGCCGGAGACGACGCCGTCGCAGCGAGCGAGCGCGCCGATCGCTGCGATGCCGGCGACGCAGTCGTCGATCAGCGCGGCGTCGAACGCCCGGCCGCGCCAGCCGGGATAGCCGGTGTGACTGGAAAATTGCACGGTGTGGATCGGCCAGACCTCGCAGCCGAGCCGCTGCAACGGAAAGACCGCGGCCGAATTGCCGACATGGCCGTAGACGACATGGGATTGGATGGTGAGCAGGGTCGGCGCCATCGCGCCAGGGGACGCCGATTCGCCTCGTTCGTCAAAACCGGCGCGCGCCGGCTGAAGAAATTTTGATCGGGCGCAAGGACGGCCGCCGAGCCGCCCGACACAATATCGCGCTAATCTGCGGAGTTTGTTCATACGGGCCGAGGCGAAGCGCTGAAAATCGAATAAGTTCGCCGCGGCGGCGACCATCGACCGGGCGAGGCGGGAATGGGCGCAAGACGCAGATCGTCGGCGAAGGGAGCGGGGACGATGCCAGCGCGTCGGGCCGCCGCCGTCGCGCGCCCGGCGCCGCACAACGAAGACATCGCCCGCGGCTTCGACGAGACGGCCGACATTCTCGAGATCGAGGGTGAGAATCCGTTCCGCGTCCGCGCCTATCGCAACGCCGCGCGCACGCTGCGCAGCCTCGGCGAAGAGGTCGCCGAAATGGTTTCCCGCGGCGCCAATCCCGACGACCTGCCGGGCATCGGCGAAGATCTCGCCGCGCAGATCGTCGAGATGGTCTCCAGCGGCCATCTCAGCAAGCTCGACGCGTTGCGCCCGAGCGCGCCCAAGCTCGCCCTCGCGCTCACGCATCTGCCCGGCCTCGGCCCCAAGCGCGCCGTCCGCCTTTGCCAGGATCTGAAGCCGAAGCCGAAGACGCTGCAAGACGTTCTGGCCGCCTGTCGCGAAGGGCGCGTGCGCTCTCTCCCCGGTTTCGGCGCCAAGAGCGAACAGGCGCTGTTAGAGCGTCTGAGCGCCGACCTTCAGCGCCCGACGCGCTACAGATTAGCGAGCGTCGAGCCTTATGTGGCCGCCGTGCTCGCCAATCTTCGCGACCTCGGGGCGGTGGAAAGGATCGAAGCCGCCGGCAGCTATCGCCGCAGACGGGACACCGTCGGCGACCTCGACTTCGTCGCCGCCTCGCGCTCGCCGGCCGAGGTCGTCGAGCGTTTCACCGCGATGCCCGAGGCCGCCAACATCCTCGCCGCCGGCCCGACGCGCGCGAGCCTGGTTCTCAAGAGCGGCGTCCAGGTCGATCTGCGCGCCGTGGCGCCGGCGAGCTACGGCGCGGCGCTGCTCTATTTCACCGGCAGCAAGGCGCACAACATCGCATTGCGCCGCATGGCGCAGGAGCGCGGGCTGAAGATCAACGAATACGGCGTCTTCCGGGGCGCGCAGTCGATCGCGGGCGAGACCGAGGCCTCGGTCTACGCGGCGCTCGGCCTCGCCTATATCGAACCGGAACTGCGCGAGGACAGCGGCGAGATCGAAGCCGCGGCGCGCCGCGAGCTGCCCAAGCTGGTGAGCCTCGCCGACGTCAAGGGCGACCTCCACGCTCACACCGACGCCAGCGACGGCATGAATACGCTGGCGGAGATGGCGCGCGCGGCGCGCGAGCGCGGCCTCGAATATATCGCGATCACCGATCATTCGCGCCGGCTGACCGTCGCGCACGGGCTCGACCCCGAACGCCTTCGCCAGCAGGGGGAGGCCATCGACAAGCTGAATGCGCAAATGCGCGGGTTCACGATCCTCAAGGGGATCGAAGTCGACATCCTCAAGGACGGAACGCTCGACCTTCCCGACGAAGCGCTGAAGCGGCTCGATCTCGTCGTGGCGGCAATCCACTCCGATTTCGCTCTGCCGCGCGACAAGCAGACCGAGCGGATCTTGCGCGCGCTCGAAAACCCCTACGTGACGATTCTCGCCCATCCGACCGGGCGGCTGCTGCTCGAACGCGACCCCTACGACGTCGACATGCCGCGCATCATGCGCGCCGCGCGGGCGCGCGGTTGTTTCCTGGAAATCAACGCCCAGCCCAGCCGGCTCGATCTCGGCGACGCGCATTGCCGGATGGCGAAGGCCGAGGGCGTCAAGCTCAGCTTGGGGACCGACGCGCACCGCGTCGGCGATCTCGGCAATTTGCCGTTCGGGATCGATTGCGCGCGGCGCGGCTGGCTCGAGGCTGGCGACATCGTCAACACGCGCTCAATCGGGGACTTGAAGGCGCTGCTGCGAGCGGCGCGCGAACGGCGAGCGGAGGAGGCAAAATGACGACGATGGCTGTCGACGATCCGCCCTTGCGGCGCCTGTTCGATCGGCTCGATTTCGCGCCGCGGCCGCCGCAGGCGCGGTTGTCCGAGCTGCTCGCGCAGTGGGAAGCGCTGCGCGACGAGCGGGTTGCGCCGCGGCCGCCGTTCGCGCGCGGCGCCATTCCCTCTGATGCGTTTTGGTTCGCGCGCAGTGACGGCGAGAACGACTACGTCCTCGAGCGGCCCTGCCCAAGGCTCGAGAGCGTGCTGGGCAGCGCCGAGGCGGGCGACACGCTGGCCGCCGCGCCCAATCCACGTCAGGCGGCGCGTCTGCGCCGCTTGTTCGACGCCGTCATCAAGGCGGGCGAACCGGTGCTCGCGGAATTCGTCGTGGAAGGCGTCGGCGAGGGCGCGATGGCGGTGGATTTGCTCGCCGCCCCGATGGCCGACGCGGAAGGACGACTTTGCGGAATCTTCGGCGGCTGCGAGCTGCGTTTGAAATCCGGCGCCCTCGCGCATCGACCGAGCGCGGCGAGCGGCCCGTCCGCTCCCGTCCTGTTCTCGCTGGCGAACGCGCACGCGCTCGCCAAGAGCGTCGCGGCGCGGATGGGCGTCGACGTCGCGCCGTATGAAGAGCGCGATTTCGAAGACGGCGAGCACAAGATCCGGCCGGCGGTTGGCGTGCGCAATCGCGACGTCTACGTCTTCGCCGACCTGACGACGTCTCCCGGGCGAAGCGTCAACGACAAGCTTTGCAAACTGCTGTTCTTCGTCGGCGCGCTCAAGCAGTCGGCGGCGCGATCCGTGACGGTCGTCGCGCCCTATCTTTGCTATGCGCGCAAGGAGCGCCAGACCAAGCCGCGCGACCCCGTCGTCACGCGCTATGTTGCACAGATGTTCGAGGCGGTCGGCGTCGACTGCGTGATCACGGTGACCGCTCACAACCTCGCCGCGTTCCAGAACGCGTTCCGCTGCCGAACCGAACATCTGGACACCGACGCGCTGTTCACCCACGCCTTGGCCGCGCGGCTGAAGGGCCGCCAGGTCGCGGTGGTGGCGCCCGATCCGGGCGGCGAGAAACGCGCCGAGCTGTTCCGCGCCAAGCTCGAAAGCGTGCTCGCGATGCCTGTCGCCAAGGCGTTCGTCGACAAAACCCGCTCCATGGGGATCGTCACCGGCGATCTCTTCGCCGGCGACGTCGTCGGCCGGACGGCGATCATCCTCGACGACATGATCTCGACCGGCGGCACGATGACGCGCGCGGCGGCCGCGTGCCGGCGCAACGGGGCGAGCGAGGTCGTCGCCGTGGCGACGCACGGCCTGTTCGTCGGTGGCGCGCCGGAGCTGATGCGCGACGCCTCGATCGATGAGATCTGGGTCACCGATTGCGTCGCCCTGTCGGACCTGGCTGAAACAGAGGCCCATCGCGGCCGGCTTCGGATCGTGAGGGCGGGGGAACTGATCGCGGGCGCGATTCAATGCTGCCATAGCGGCGGCTCGATCAACGAGCTCTTGGAGCACGACTTCGCGTTCAAGGCCTGAAGAGCTCAGGGCGCCGGCGGCGCGCCGTGGGCTTGGCAGGACGCGAGCGGATCGATCGAGGCGACGCGAGCGGGGGCGCCCTCGTGCAGCAGCCGCTCGAACCTCTCGCCGCGATCCGCGTCGGAGACCGTGATGCGCGGCACGGCGAACAAGTCGCCGTCGGCGCGAGCTGGACGGTCTTGGACGGCGAACGCCGCGCTGTAGCCGGCCGCGGCGGCGGCGCGTTCGAGATCGCGGTCGAAAATTCCATAAGGCCACGCCAAAAATTCGACCGACCTCTTCAGGCGCTCTTCGAGCGTCTTCTTGGACTGCGCGAGTTCCTCGGCAACGAACGCCTCATAGTCGAGTGCCCTTCGACGCGCCCGCTCCTTGTCGAAATCGGGGTGCGAGCAGGTGTGCGATTGCACGTCGACGAGGCCGGATTTCACCATCTCCTCGATCTCGTCCCAGGTGAGGGCGTCGGGCTCGTAACTGACGGCGTCGGTATAGACGAACAGCGTGACGGGAACCTTGTAGCGCAGCACGATCGGGTACATCTCGGTGTATTGCGATCGCCGTCCGTCGTCGACGGTGATGGCGACGGTCTGCGGATCGAGAGGGGCGCCGCTGCGCATCGCGGCGACGACCGAGGCCAGCCGCGCGACCGTGTAATGATGCTCGGCGAGCCAGCCGAGCTGCTCCTCGAACGCCGGCGTCGTCACCGTCGTCGATCCGGGAACGCTGGGAGAAAAACGATGGTAGAGCAGGATCGGCACGCCCGGCTCGGCCGAGCGTGTCGGAATCGGCGCCGCGGCCGTGGCGATCATCGCTGCGCCGAGCAAAGCCAGCGCCGCCGTCGTGACGCGCCTCATCATGCGATTGCCCCCTGCGCCCGGCCCCAATCCCCGCGCTAAGATAAGCCGCTAACCCCGTCATGGCCGGGACAAGCTCGGCCAAGACGGCGAAGGATCGCTTTTCGACAGGGCGCGCCAACCGAATCTCAGTATACGACTAATCCCACACGCGTCGACGCCGCTTCAGTCGGCGGCGACGCTCGAGGCGCGCGAGCGCTCGAAACGCCAGTCCGGGCGCATCGACCTGATCATCATCATTTCCCCAAGGTTCTGGCGCGTCAGCACGCCGACGAGGACTCCGTCGCGATCGACGACGCAAAGGCCGGATACGTCCTGCTGGTAGAAGCGATCGATCGCCGCTTCGAGCGGCGTTGTCGCGCGCAAGGTCTCGATCGGCGCGCGCATGAAACCGGCGACCGCCGCTTCGCGATCATGGTCTTTCAGCGCCGCGAGGATGTCGTTGCGCATCATCAGGCCGATCGGCTTGCCGAAGGCGTCGACGACCGGAAATTCGTGCTGCGCGGTGGCGAGCAGCGTTTCGACGGCGTCGGAGAGTTTGGCGTCCGCCGGCACCGAGGCGAAGCTCGTCTCCATCGCCTCGGCGACGCTGAGGCCCCGCGCCGATTCGTGAACGGCGGTCATCTGGGCCTCGCCCGTCGCGGCGATGTAGACGAAAATCGCGATGAAGATGAGCAGGGGGTTGCCGAACAGACCGAGAAAGCCGAGGGCGAACGCGAACGCCTGTCCGATCGTCGCGGCAATCTGCGTCGCTCTCGGCCGGCCCAGCCTCATCGCCAGCAACGCCCGCAGCACACGGCCGCCGTCCATCGGAAAGGCGGGGACGAGATTGAAGACGGCGAGAAAGACGTTGGCCGCGGCGAGCCGCGCGAGAAGCGAAACCCGGGGGTCGTCGAGCTGCGCGAAGTCGGCGGAGCTGATGCCGCCGACGATCAGGAGCAGGACGATGGCGATGAAGAAATTGACCAGCGGCCCGGCGATCGCGACGGCGAGCTCCTGCGCGGGGTTCTCGGGCAGCCTCTGCATGCTCGCCACCCCGCCGATCGGCAGCAGGGTGACTTCGGGGGTCGCGATGCCGTAATGGCGCGCCGTGAGGATATGGCCGAATTCATGCAGCAGGACGCAAGCGAAGATCAGCACGATGAAGACGATGCTGTCGCGGGCGGCCGCCGCGCCCTGTTGCTGCCACGCGCTGAAGCCGATCCAGGCGAGCAGCAGCAGGAAGGTGACGTGGATCTTCACGGCCGTTCCGCCGAAGCGGCCTACCGTCAGCGACCAGCGCATAGCGCACTCCTCGATTCGGCTTCGCTCGTCTCTCGACGCACGGCAAGGTGGCCCCGTCGATCGCCGCCCTTTGTATCTCATATAGGAAAGCGATGTCATCGCGTCGGCAGGGCGTCCCATAATCGGGACCGCGTTGAGCCGCTAGCTCTTTACCGGCGCCGGGACGGGGAAGCGGGCGAGGATCGCGCTGACTTCCTCGTCCGCCACCTGGCGGAAATCGGCGTAGAACGAGCCGACGGCGCCGAAGCGTCGCGGCGCCTCGAGACAAACCAGCGCGTCGACCTCGCTTTGCAGCGCTTCGATCGTGTCGCTCGCAGCGACGGGGATGGCGAGCACGAGCTCCTTGGGACCGCGCTTGCGGATCGCGCGCAGCGCGGCCCGAGCGGTCGCTCCGGTCGCGATGCCGTCGTCGGTGACGATCGCGATGCGCCCGGCGATTTCGACGCGCCGTCTTTCTCCTAGGAAGCGCTGCCGGCGGCGCTCGATCTCGATGAGCTCGCGCGCGCACGCCGCCTTGAATTCGCGTTCGCTGACCCCCATCGCGTCGATGACTTCTTCGTTGCGCGCGACGATCGGTTCGCCGCCGTCCACCACCGCGCCCATCGCCAGTTCAGGCTGGTAGGGCGCGCCGATCTTGCGCACCAGAACGATGTCGAGCGGCGCCTTGAGCGCCGCCGCGATCTCGGCTCCGATCGGCACGCCGCCGCGGGGCAGAGCGAGCACGATCGGGTTGCGATCCTTGTACGAAGCCAGGGCTCGCGCCAGCTGCCGGCCGGCGTCCGTGCGATCGAGAAAGGGCATGGCCGCGTCTCCAAGGTGAATCGGCCGGCGCTTCCGCTACATCCCCATATCCGGCTCGGCGCCGCGCGCAGGTTTCTCTTCCGGGATTTCGGTCATCGTCGCTTCCGTCAGCAGCAGCACGCTCGCCACCGACACCGCGTTCTCGAGCGCGACGCGAACGACCTTGGTCGGATCGACGATGCCGGCTTCGATCAGATCGACGTATTGCTTGCGTCCCGCATCGAAGCCTTCGTTGCCCTTGCCGCTCGCCATGCGCGCCACCACCACGCCGCCGTCGACCGCGGAGTTCTCCGCGATCTGACGGGTCGGCGCTTCCAGCGCGCGCTTCAAGATCTGCACGCCGGTCCGCTCGTCGTCCTGGCATTCGGCTTCCTCGCGCTGGACGGCGTCGAGGCAGCGCAGCAGCGCCAGCCCGCCGCCTGGCACGATGCCCTCCGCGACGGCGGCCTTGGTGGCGCTGATGGCGTCGTCGAGCGCTTCCCTCTTCGACTTCATCTCGGCTTCCGAGGGGGCGCCGACGCGGACCACGGCAACGCCGCCGAGCAGCTTGGCCAGCCGCTCCTGCAGCTTCTCGCGATCGTAGTCGCTGGTCGTATCCTCGATCTCGTGGCGGATCTGGGTCGTTCGCCCCTCGATCTGCTTGGGGTCGCCGGCGCCGCCGACGATCGTGGTGTCGTCCTTGCCGACGACGACGCGCTTGGCGCTGCCGAGCTGGGCGAGGGCGATGTTTTCGAGCTTGAGGCCGACATCCTCGGAAACGAGCTGTCCGCCGGTCAGCACGGCGATATCCTGCAGCATCGCCTTGCGACGGTCGCCGAAACCCGGCGCCTTGACCGCGCAGCTCTTCAAGACGCCGCGAATATGATTGACGATGAGCGTGGCGAGCGCCTCGCCCTCGACGTCCTCGGCCACCACCAGCAGCGGGCGTCCCGATTTGGCGACTTCGTCGAGCAGGGACAGAAGGTCCTTGAGCACCGAGATCTTGCGGTCGCAGATCAGCACCAGCACGTTTTCGAGAACGGCTTCGGTCTTTTCCAAGTCGGTGACGAAATAGGGCGAGATGAATCCGCGGTCGAACTGCATGCCCTCGACCACTTCGAGCGTCGTTTCGGTCGTCTTGGATTCTTCGACGGTGATCACGCCCTCGTTGCCGACCTTGTCCATCGCGTCGGCGACCATTTCGCCGATCGCAGGATCGTTGTGCGCGGAAATGGCGGCGACCTGGGCCTTTTCCTTGCGCGTCTTGACCGGGCGCGACAACGCCTTGAGCGTTTCGACGGCGCGCTTGCAGGCGCGGTCGAGGCCGCGCTTGATGTCGATCGCGCTGGCGCCGGCCACGACGTTGCGCACGCCGTCGGCGAAGATCGCGTGGGCGAGGATCGTCGAGGTGCTGGTGCCGTCGCCGACCATGTCGCCGGTCTTTTCCGCCGCCTGGCGCAGCATGCGGGCGCCGAGGTTTTCTTCGGCGTCCTTGAGGTCGAACTCCTTGGCGATCGTCACGCCGTCGTTGCAGACGATCGGCGCGCCCCATTTCTTCTCGATCAGCACCGCCTTGGAGCGAGGTCCGAGCGTGACGCGAACCGCGTCGACGAGTTGAGTCGC
This sequence comes from uncultured Alphaproteobacteria bacterium, assembly GCA_963759955.1. Classification (GTDB taxonomy): domain Bacteria; phylum Pseudomonadota; class Alphaproteobacteria; order Rhizobiales; family Beijerinckiaceae; genus Roseiarcus. Next base: position 61,249 of record CAVXCA010000065.1, on the reverse strand, counting down.
GCCGCGCAGGATTTTTTCGCGCGCGGCCGAACGAAACAGGACTTGTTTGTGCGGCATTTCCACCCCCTCGTCGAAGGCGTCCGCCAGCGTGCGGCGAAGTCGCCAGCATGCAAAACACGCTTCCTTTTCCGCTTCCGTCCGCCCGGCCGCATTGATCTGACGCAGTTCGCGTGGGGAAGGCGAGGGCGGCGAGGCGAAAAAGGCGACTTGACGCCGCGCAATGCCCGGCGCCGCCGGCTTCGGTAAACGGAGGCGACGCCAAGCGCTCGATGCAGCGGGATGCAACAGCATGGCCCCTCCGCCCGCCGGTCTCCAGCCGAACGCCGTGCTCGCGGGAAATCTTCGCGAATACGCCGATCTGTTGCGCCAGCAGGGCGCGGAGGGCTTTCGCGTCGCGGCCTACGAGCGCGCGGCCGGCGTCGTCGACGCTCTCGATCGGCCGTTGGACGCCGTCTTCGCCGCCGAGGGGCGCGACGGTCTGACGGCGCTTCCCGGGGTCGGGCGCTCGATCGCCGCGGCCCTCGCCGAGATGCTGGCCACCGGGCGATGGGCGCAACTGGAGCGGTTGCGCGGCGCGCTGGAGCCGGAAAAGCTCTTTCTCACCATTCCCGGCCTCGGCGAGGAGCTCGCAAAGCGCATCTTCGAGACGCTACACGTCGAAACTTTGGAAGCGCTGGAAACGGCGGCGCACGACGGGCGCCTCGCCGGCGTCGAGGGCATCGGGCCGCGCCGCGCCGAAATGATCCGCACAGCGCTGGCGGAGCGACTCGGCCGGCCGCGGCTGCGCCGCTTGCGGCAGACCGGAGAGCGCCCGCCGGTCGCCATGCTGATCGACGTCGACCGGGACTATCGCGACAAGGCGGCGGCCGGCGTATTGCGCAAAATCGCCCCCAAGCGTTTCAATCCGAATGCGGAGGCGTGGCTGCCGGTGCTGCACGCGACACGCGGCGCGTGGCGTTTCACCGTGATCTTTTCCAACACCGGCCTCGCTCATGAACTGGGTCGCGTGAAAGACTGGGTGGTGATCTATTACGAAACGGACGCCCAGCCGGAGGGGCAGTGCACCGTCGTCACGGAAACGCGCGGGCCCTTGGCCGGCCGCCGCGTGGTGCGCGGACGGGAGGACGAATGTCGGGATTTTTGGCTGAAGGAAGAGGCGCGCGGACCTTCCGCGGCGTGAACGCGCGATGATCGATTCGCCCGCCGACGCTCGCGGCAGCGAAGAGCGGCGCGCCGACGCGGCCGGCGCCCGAGTGTCGATCGACGACAAGGTCCGCTTCCTCGGCTCTTCGGCCGCCTACGGCGAGATCGAGGGCGGCGTCGAAGTCGTCGAGACGCACATGTCCTACGTGTTCCTCGCGGGTCGGCGCGCCTACAAGATCAAGAAGCCGGTGCGCTATGCCTTCTTCGACCATACCAGCCTGAAGGCGAGGGAAGCCGATTGCCGCGCGGAATTGAAGCTCAATTCCCGTCTCGCCGCGAACGTCTATGTCGGCCTCGCGCCGCTCACCGCCGCGCCGAACGGGTTCTTGGCGCTGGGCGGCAAGGGCGAGACCGTCGAGTGGGTCATCGTGATGCGGCGCCTGCCGGCGGCGCGGATGCTCGACCGCCTGCTGAGCGAGGACGCGCTGAAAAGCGCGGACGTCGACCGTCTCGCGGTGGCGCTCGCGCGCTTCTACCGCGGCGCGGTCCACCCGGCGATCGCTCCGGCGGCTTACGTCGGCCGGCTGGTCGAGGAACAGGCCGTCAATCGAGACGTCCTCACCGCGCGGGGTTTCGCGCTCGACCACGGCCGCGCGCCGGCCGTGCTCGACCGGATGGACGGCGCGCTCAGAACCCATGCGGATCGGCTCGGCGCGCGCGCCGCTCAAGGCCTGCTCGTCGACGGCCACGGCGATCTGCGGCCCGAACACGTCTGCATCGCCGAAGACGTCGCCATCGTTGACTGCCTGGAATTCAGCGCCGAATTGCGCATGGTCGATCCCGTCGACGAACTCGCCTATCTCGGCGTCGAATGCGCTTTGCTCGGCGCGCCGTGGTTCGGGCCGGTGCTTTTCGCGCGGGTGACGAAGACGCTTCGCGCCGAGCCGGTCTATCCGTTGTTCCATTTGCACGCTTCGCGCCGCGCCGTGCTGCGCGCGCGCCTCGCCCTCGCGCATCTGCTCGATCCCGAGCCGCGTGAGCCGGCCAAATGGGAGCCGCTCGCGGCGCGCTATCTCGATCTGGCCGAAGACGCGCTGGAGCGGTTGGAAGGGAGCTGAGGCGCCGCCGCCGCGCCCTTTAGCGCAACGGCAGGCGGATCGTGGCGCTCGCGAGGCACGCGATTCCCTCGCGCCGGCCGGTGAAGCCGAGGCCTTCGCTGGTCGTCGCCTTGACGCCGACGCGGTCGATCGCGATCGCGGCGATTTCGGCGATGCGGGCGCGCATCGCCTCGCGGTGCGGGCCGATCTTCGGCGCTTCGCAAATCAGCGTGGCGTCGAGATGGGCGATGATCCCGCCGCGCGCGCGCACCCGCGCCGCGGCGTCGCCGAGGAAGATCGAGGAGGCGGCGCCGCGCCAGCGCGCATCCGAGGGCGGGAAATGCGCGCCGATGTCGCCCTCGCCGAGCGCGCCGTAGAGCGCGTCGGCGAGCGCGTGCAGCGCGACGTCGGCGTCGGAATGGCCGCTCAAGGCGCGATCGTGCGCAATGCGCACGCCGCCGAGCCAGACGTGATCGCCGGGGGCGAAGGCGTGGACGTCGAAACCCTGGCCGACCCGGATGTCGCCCGCCGCGCTCATCAGACGCGCCTCGGCCGCGCGCAAGTCCTGCATCGTGGTCACCTTGCCGTTCTCCGGGTCGCCGTCGAAAACGTAAGTCGCGTGGCCTGCCCAGGCGGCGACCGCGCCGTCGTCGGTCAGTTCGCCGACGCCTTCGCGCGCGGCGCGCCGATGCGCCTCAAGGATCAGCTCGAAGCGGAACGCCTGCGGCGTCTGCACCGCGCGCAAGGAAGCGCGGTCCGGCGAAGCGAGGATGCGGCCGGCGGCGTCGACCTGCTTGATGGTGTCGCTGAGCGGGATCGCCGGAATCGCGGCGCCGTGCCGTTCGGCGGCTTCGATCGCGCGCGCGACCAGGGCTTTGGACGGGAAGATGCGCGCGCCGTCGTGGATGAGGACGAGATCGGGCGCGGCCGCGCTCTGAGCTTCGAGCCCAGCGAAGACGCTTCTTTGCCGGCTGGCGCCGCCGAACGCCGGCGGGCCGAAACAGGACGCGGCGGCGGGGGTGAGAAACGCGAGCGCGGCTTCATAGGCCGAGCGATCGTCGGGGTGGATGACCACCGTCGCTGCGCAAAATTCGTGCGCCGAGGCCAGCGCTTCGAGCGCATGTGCGAGGAGCGGCTTGCCCGCGCAATGGAGATACTGCTTCGGCGTCGCCGCGCCGAGCCGCGCGCCGCGTCCGGCCGCGACGACAATGAGGGAAACGCGAGGCGGCAAGCGCTTGGGGCTCCGGCGGCGAGGAATGGCCGAGACGTCGAGCCGCCCGGCCGCCGAGGAATAAAGCAGCGCGCCGCAATCGCCAAGCGGGGCGCTCAGGCGCCGAGGGCGCGCGCGGCCATTGCGATCATCGTCACAAGCGCGGCCAGCGAAGCCAATTCCCAAAGATCGCGCAAAGCGGAGACCATCACCCGAGCCATACTGCCCTCCCGCGTACGAAAGGCGTGCATGATACGTTCTTCATATGTTCTAATCAAGAGCGGCGCCACGCGGATCTATGGATCCGCCGCCGGGTCACGATCCCGGCGACTTGGTGTACCATCCCGCGTCGCCCCTTCTTCGCAAGCGAGGCCTGCATGTTCGTCAGCCCGAAAATGGCGGCGCTCACCACCATCGGCACGATCGTCTATCTCGCGCTCGGCGTGATCGGCGAGGGCGGGCTCGCTGCATTTTTCTCGCACGGGGCGCTGATCGCGGTCGTGGTCGCGACGTTCGCGATGTCGGGCCTGGCGCTGTTCACCAAGGGGAACTTGAGCTCCGGCGTGCGCGAGGATCGCGCCAATCGCTGGGTGATCGTCGCCTTTGCCGTGATCGGGCTCGCGGACGGCTATGTTCCCGCGCTCACCGACCGCTTGGCGTTCTTCACGCTCGACGGCGAGTCCTTACGCTGGTTCGGCGTCGCGCTGTTCGTCGTCGGCGGCGCGTTGCGCATGGCGCCGGTGTTCGCGCTCGGCGAGCGGTTCAGCGGCCTGGTGGCGATCCAGCCGGGGCACCAACTCGTCACCGACGGGCTCTATCGCTTCATTCGCAATCCCAGCTATCTCGGCCTTTTGGTCAATTCGCTGGGTTGGGCGTTGGCGTTTCGCTCCAGCGTCGGCGTCGCGCTGACGGCGCTGCTCATCCCGCCGCTGATCGCGCGCATGCGCGCCGAGGAGGCGCTGTTACGCGAACATTTTGGCGCGCGATATGTCGCCTATTGCGCGCGCACCTGGCGGCTCGTTCCCGGCCTCTACTGAGCGCTCACTTCGCGGCGCGGTCGAGTTCCGGATAATGGCGGAATATGCCGGATTCGTTGAAGGGCAGGCGGCGCGGCGAGGCGAGATAGTCGGCAATGGCGGGCCGCGCGCGCACCCTTTGGCAAAGCGCCGCCAGCGCGGGATAATTCGTCGCGAATTTCGTCATCGCGCGAGGAAAGGCGTAAGTCAGCCCCTCGCCGAGCTGGAACAGCGACAGGTCCACCGTCGTCAGCCAGGCGCCGACGCTGTGCTCGGGCCCGGCAGGATTTTCCTCCAGCACGCGCTCGAAGTAGCCGAGGAATTTCGGCAGGCGATGATCGAGGAACGCGGTCGTGCGAGCCTTGGCCGGCTTCTTCTGGTCTTCGTAGTAAAGTTCGCCGGAAATCGGATGATGGGTGTCGTGGATCTCGGCGACGAAGTCGGTGATGGTGAGCTGCAGGCCGTTGGCGAAGAAGATCAGTTTTTCGGTGCGCGGCGCCAGGCCGAGTTTGGGCGCGAGATAGGCCAGGATGTTGGCGACGTGCGAGACGACGAAGTCGCCGTCCTTGAGAAACGGCGGCGCGAACGGCATGAGGGCGCCGTTCTTGCCGCGCGTGATCTTGGTCATCGCGGCAACGCCATGGCCTTCGCCGTGCTCGCGCGCGACGTCGACATAGGGCGCGCCGACTTCCTCGAGCGCAAGGCGGACGAATTCGCCGCGTCCCTGAATGCCCGGCCAATAGTAGAGTTCGTAGGCCATGGGATGCTCCCCTGCGCGATCGAGCGCCGGTTACGACGGTGGGCGCATGCGGTCGGCCGCTTTGAGAAACCGGCGCGCATGGGCGACGAGTTCGCCGTCGCTGGGATGATCGGCCGATTCGACGCCCTCGACCTTGACCATCATGCTCGGATGGACGCGCTGGATGTGCTTGACGAGTTCGTGCTTCTCGCTGGACGGGCCGACGACCAGAATCGCCTCGGCGTCGGCGACCGCCTTGGTGACCTCTTCGAGAAAGGGCTGGTCTTCGGCGAGACGATGGCCGGTGCGTTTCTCTCCGCGCTTGAACTCACGGACCGGGTGGTCGGCGTGGACGACGATTTTGTCGGCGTCTTCGGCGCTGAAATGGAATACGCGGGCCAAGCGATGGTCGATCCAGACGACGGCGTGGTAACGGCCTTGCATCGAGCGGCTCCTCATCCCTGTGTTTGTCGTCTGAATGAAAGCGCAAATGGCGTGACAAGTCCTTGACCTCGATCACATCGCTTGGGGCGGTGCCCCGTTGTCGACGCGCGCGCCGAGCGCGTCCGGCGCGCCAGCGCCTCGTTCGGCCCATTTCTCGGCGGCTGAGGCGACGCGGCCAGCGGCCGCGCCCACAGCGGCGGCTATCGTATCCGCCGGCCTTGCGCTATAGGCGCTCTATGCAAGCCATTGTTCTCAACTTTGCCGGCGCGGGTCTCGGCGGCGCGCTCCGGCGTTTCCACGATCTGACCAACCTTTCGCCGGCGCGGAGCCCGACGTGAGCGCGGACAGCAAAGTCGCCAATTATCCGATCGGCGAGGACGAGGCGGGCATGCGGCTCGACCGCTGGTTCCGCCGGCGTTTCCCCAACCTGCCGCAGGCCCATCTCAACAAGATCGTGCGCAAGGGCGAAGTGCGCGTCTCCGGCAAGCGGGCGGAGATTTCCACCCGGCTCGAGGCCGGTCAGAGCGTGCGCGTGCCCCCGCTAGGGCTCGCTACTGCGCCGGCGTCGAAAGCGCCGCCCGTCGACCCGCGCGACGCCGAGGCGCTGCGCGCGATGATCCTGTTCGAGGACCGCGACCTGATGGTGCTCAACAAGCCCTACGGCCTGGCTGTGCAGGGCGGCTCGGGAACCAAGCGCCACATCGACGGGATGCTGGAAGCGCTGCGCGACAAGAAGGGCGAGCGGCCGGTGCTGGTCCATCGGCTCGACCGCGACACGTCCGGCGTGCTGCTGGTCGCCAAATCGCGCGCCATCGCCGCCAAGCTCGGCGCGACGTTCCGCTCGCGCGGGGCGAAGAAGATCTACTGGGCCTTGGTCGAGGGCGTGCCCAAGCCTGCGCAGGGGCGCATTTCGCTGTTTCTCGCCAAGGGCCCCGGCATGGGCGACGAGCGCGGCGGGCAACGAGAGAACCGCGCCGACATCGAGCGCATGCGCATCGCGCGTCACGGCGACCCCGACGCGCAGCATTCGGTGACGCTCTACACCGTCGTCGACAAGGTCGCGCCGCGCCTGGCGTGGCTGTCGATGCGGCCGATCACCGGCCGCACCCATCAGCTGCGGGCGCATTGCGAGGCGATCGGCCACCCGATCATCGGCGACCCCAAATACAACCGCCGTCCCGAGAACGATCCCGCGCGCCACGATCCCTTGCGCGCCGTGCCGCCGGGCGTCGAGCCGAAGCTGCATCTTCTCGCGCGTCGGCTCGTCCTGCCCCATCCGCGCGGCGGCGTGATCGACGTCGTTGCGCCGTTGCCCGAGCACATGAAGAAGAGCTTCGACATGTTCGGCTTCGATATTTCGCAGCGCGATCCGATCGAGGACGCGCCCGATGAGTGACGCGCCGCGCGACCCGATGCGCGCCGCGCAGGCCAATATGCGCCCGGCCGGAATCAAGCGCTTTTTCAGGGAAGCGAGCGTCGGCGAGGCCGAGGGCGGGAGCTTCGCGCTGCTGCTCGACGGGCGGCGCGCGCGCACGCCGGCGAAAAGACCGCTGATCCTGCCGACCCGCGCGCTCGCCGAACTTGTCGCCGAGGAATGGGCGGGGCAGGGCGAGACCATCGATCCCGCCGCGATGCCGCTGACGCGCCTCGCCAATTCGGCGATCGACGGCGTCGCGGCGGCGATCGAGGCGACCCGCGCCGAGATCGCCGGCTACGCCGGCGCGGACCTCATGTGCTACCGCGCCGAAGCGCCCGAAGCGCTGGTCGCCGCGGAGGCCGCGGCATTCGATCCCGTGCTCGATTGGGCGGGCGAGGCGCTCGGCGCGAAGTTCCTCGTCGGCGTGGGCGTGGTTCATGTCCGCCAGCCCGAGAGCGCGTTGCTGTCGGTCCGCGCCGCGCTCGATGCTGTCGAAAGCCCGTTCGCGCTGGCGGCGCTGCACGTCATGACGAGCCTGACCGGCTCGGTCCTCCTTGCGCTGGCGGTCGCGCGCGGTTCGCTCAGCGCCGAGGAGGCCTGGCGCATCGCCCATGTCGCCGAGGACTTCCAGATCGCGAGCTGGGGCGAGGACGAGGAAGCCAAGGCTCGCCGCGCGGCGCGCCGGCGCGATTTCGAGGCGGCGGGGCGGGTTGTCGCGGCGAGTTGCGGCTGACCGTTCCGCGCGCCAGCGTGTCGGGACGCCGCCAAGCACCAATTTGCTTGTCTTTTCAGGCTGATTTCTTGCCTTGTCACGCTAATTTACTGGTTTGTCACGATCGCCGAGCGCCTGCGCATGCTAAAAGCGCGGCGCAGGCAAGCGCTATAAGTGAAAATACCGACGTATCTCTGTAAAGAGTAAGTCCGCGCAGGCAATGACGCGTCGGATGACTATGCGCAGATTTACGTACAATTAATACGAGTGGCCTAATCTCCATGAAGTCTTGGAATATGGCGGTCAACTCGGCTTTGCTGCGACCGTCGAAGCGAAGGAACTGCGCTTGCGCGGAAATCCAGTCAAACGAGCTGCACAGGCCTCCAGAGCGAACAGCTTGGCTGCGCTCGCAAATCTGGCGACCGCGTCGTTCGAAGTCGTCGAACGCGATCTTCTAGACAGGATCGCGACGCTCGAAGCGCAGGCGCTACGTAATCAGACGGCTATCGACAATATTTCGCAGGGATTCTGTTTCTTCGACGGCGAGGAGCGGTTAATCCTGAGCAATCGCCGCTATGCGGAGATTTATCGCCTTGTGCCCGAGCAAGTTCGTCCTGGCGCGACGCTGCGTGAGATCGAGCAACTTCGCGTCGCCGCCGGAACGTCCGCGATGGCCGCCGACGCGCGTCTCGCGTTGGCCGCTGCGATCGATTCGGTCGCCGTTTCAAGAACCTGGAGCGCCGAAATCGAGGACGGGCGGACAATTGAAATCCGTCACCAGCCGATGCCCGGCGGCGGCTGGGTGGAGACGTACGACGACATCACCGAACTCAAGGCCACCCACGCCGTCGCGAACGAGCGTCTGTCGCTGCAAGCGCTGATTGATCGGCTACCCGACAATCTTTGGGTCAAAGACGTCAAGAGCCGCTTCGTCATCGCCAACCAGGTCACGGCGGAGCGAATTGGCGTGGCGGGGCCCGCAGACCTGATCGGCAAGACTGACCTTGAACTCCTTCCCATGTCGATCGCGGAGAAATTCTTCAACGACGAACAGAAGATCGTTCGGACGGGGAAGCCGATGAACGACATGGAGGAATACGTCTTCGACGACTCGGGCGGCAAGATATGGATATTGACGACGAAAGTGCCGCTGCGCAATGACCGCGGCGAAATCTTTGCCGTGGCCGGCCTCTCGCGCGACATCACCGAGCGCAAGCGGGCGGACGCCTTGCGCGACGGGCAGGCGCAGATCCTGCAGATTATCGCGACGAGCGCCCCGCTTGAGGATGTGCTCGATCGCCTCATGCTCCTCGTCGAATCCCAGCTAACAGGAATATTCGGCTCGGTCTTGCTGCTTGACGAAACGGGGAGCCGCTTGCGGCATGGCGCAGCGCCGAGCCTGCCGAAAGCTTACATCAAGGTCGTCGACGGCATGCCCATCGGCCCGACAGTGGGCTCGTGCGGCGCCGCCGCCTATCGGCGAGAAGCCGTTATCGTCACGGACATCATGACCGACCCGCTGTGGGCCGATTATAAGGACCTGGCCGCCGCGCATGGGCTTCGTTCATGCTGGTCGACGCCGATCCTGTCGCACAACGGCGCGGTCATCGGCACATTCGCGATGTATTCGACGACTGTGCGCGAACCGACCGAGGTCGAGACGCAGCTCACCGATGTTGTGACACGCATCGCCGGCATCGCGATCGAACGCAAGCTGGCCGAAGACCGCATTCATTTCATGGCCAACCACGACGCGCTGACCGGGCTTCCCAATCGCGCTTTGCTCAACGACCGTCTTGCGCAAGCCTTGCTCTATGCGCAACGGTACGATCGTTGGGTGACGGTGCTGTTCATCGATCTCGACAATTTCAAAATCGTCAACGACAGCCTGGGCCATAACGCCGGCGACGAGCTTCTGAAGACCGTTGCGAGGCGCATGGTCGATTGCGTCAGGGCGACCGATACGGTGGTGCGGCTCGGCGGCGACGAGTTCGTCGTTCTTCTGCTCGATCAGCCCAAGAGTCCGGATACCATCTCCGCGACCGTGCAAATACTGAGGGCGGACATCGCCCAGACTGTTCAGCTCGAAGGACATGCTCTGAGAGTGACGAGCAGCATAGGGATCGCGAACTATCCCGGCGACGGGACGGACGCCGAGGCGCTGCTGGCCAACGCCGATGCGGCGATGTACCGCGCCAAGGAAATCGGCCGGGACAATTTCCAATTCTATACGCCTGAGCTGAACACCAAAATCCACGAAAAATTCCTGCTCCAGGAAGAATTACGAAACGCTGTCGTCCGATCCGAGTTCGTCCTGGTCTATCAGCCGCAGGTCGACTTGCGCACGGAGCGCGTCTTTGCGGTCGAAGCGTTGATCCGTTGGAAGCACCCGACTCTCGGCACGGTGCCGCCGACTAAATTCATCCCGCTGGCCGAGGAAACAGGACTAATCGTGCCGATCGGCGACTGGGCGCTGCGCGAAGCCTGTCGGCAGAATAAGGCCTGGCAGGATGCGGGGCTGCCGCGCCTCAACGTTTGCGTGAACGTGTCGGCGCGACAATTCAAGGAAAGGAACTTCGTCAGCCACGTCGTTGGCGCGCTGAAGGACAGCGGGCTGGACGCCAAGTACCTCGAACTGGAGGTGACGGAAAGCCTGATCATGCAGGACGTCGAGTTGGCGGTTGCGACGATGAAGGAATTGCAAGGCCAGGGCGTTCAACTGGCGATCGACGATTTCGGAACCGGATATTCCAGCCTAAGCGCGCTAAAGACGTTTCCGGTCGCGCGACTGAAGATCGACAAATCGTTCATCGACGGCATTCCCGCCGACGAGAACGACAAGGCCGTCACCAGCGCCGTGATTTCATTGGGGCAGAAGCTCAATCTGAAGGTCATCGCGGAGGGCGTCGAAACAGACGCGCAAGCCGCGTTCCTGCGCGAAAACCACTGCGACGAGATGCAGGGCTATCTCTTTAGCAGGCCGATCCCGGCGGGGGACGTCGAGGAACTGCTCAAAGCGGTTCACGACTAGCGCACCGGCTTGCACCCCGTTGCTGCGATTCCGACCGACGCAGGGCAATGAGCCTGCTTCGCAGACTGAAAAGGTCTCCGTGCGTTCGCATTTTCGCCCGTCCGTCAGCGCGGGGTTGCGGGCGTTACGGTGATGGAGCGTAGGGGCGCTGTGAGCAGGCCGCTCTAACGCCAATAGCCTTTCATCAACTCGGACGCCCAGGCGGGCTCCACGACCTCTTCGCGCGGGAGAAAGCCGCGCATGCAGGGTTTGATGTCGAGCACCGGCGTGCCGTCGATGGCGTCGAGCCCGGCGACGCGGAGCGAGGTTCCGGCGACCCCGATGAGCTTGCAGATCGTGACGCCGATGCGGTTGGGCCGGTCCTTGCCGCGCTGGGCGAAGATGCCGACCTTCGGCCAATCAGCGCGCCCTCGCGGATGTCGCGCCGACGTGACGACGGCGCTCTCGGCGACGCGATGGAAGACGAAGACGACTTCGATGTGGGAGAAACCGTCGAGCCCGGCGAGCGCTTCCGGGCCGAACTCCGGCGCCAGTTCGATCGAGGCGACGACCTGATCCCAGGCGTCGTCGATCGGCTCCGCGCGCCCGCCGCGCACGTGGCCGACCGGGCGCAGCTGGATCGTCTCGCTCATCGGCCCTCTCCCGTTTCGACGAAGCACAGGCGCGCACGCTCCCGCCCGGTCGCGGCGGGACCTTAATCGAGACGAGCGCTTCGCGACAGCTCGGCGTGCGCGGCGGCGGCCCGAGCGAGCCGCCCTCCGGCAGTCATCCCAATGTCGCACGTCGCCCCCGTTCCCGCCCTGGCGGCGCCGTGCTATAGGCGCCGTGAGATACGCCTACCGCCGTCATGGCCGGGCTTGTCCCGGCCATGACGGGGAGGGCGCCGCGCCGCTTGCACGACACCGCTTGGAGCCTCCCCTTGAAACAGATGCTCGCTCGATTGGAACGCCGCCGCGCCCGCGCGCGCTTGGGGGGCGGCGAGCAGCGCATTTCGTCGCAGCACGCCAAGGGCAAGCTCACCGCGCGCGAGCGCATCGAACTGCTGCTCGATCACGACTCGTTCGAAGAATTCGACATGTTCGTCGAGCACCGGTGCACCGACTTCGGCATGGAGAAGAGCAAGATTCCCGGCGATGGCGTGGTCACCGGCTGGGGCACCGTAAACGGGCGCACGATCTTCGTCTTCGCCAAGGATTTCACGGTGTTCGGCGGCTCCTTGAGCGAGGCGCATGCGCAGAAGATCACCAAGATCCAGGACATGGCGGTCAAGAACCGCGCGCCGATCATCGGCCTGTTCGACGCCGGCGGCGCGCGCATCCAAGAGGGCGTGGCGGCGCTCGGCGGTTATGGCGAGGTGTTCCAGCGCAACGTGCTCGCCTCGGGCGTCATTCCGCAGATTTCGCTGATCATGGGCCCCTGCGCGGGCGGCGACGTCTATTCGCCGGCGATGACCGACTTCATCTTCATGGTGCGCGACACCAGCTACATGTTCGTCACCGGCCCAGACGTGGTCAAGACCGTCACCAACGAGAGCGTGACCGCCGAGGAACTGGGCGGCGCGCAGGTGCACTCCACCCGCTCCTCGATCGCCGACCGCGCCTATGACAATGACGTCGAGGCGCTGTTGCAGATGCGCCGGCTGATCGACTTCCTACCCGCCTCCAATCTGGAGGCGCCGCCCAAGCTGCCGAGCTTCGACGATCCCGACCGCGTCGACATGTCGCTGGACACTCTGATCCCCGACAACCCCAACAAGCCTTACGACATCAAGGAGCTGATCACGAAAATAGCCGACGAGGGCGATTTCTTCGAAATCCAGGACGCGCACGCCAAGAACATCGTCACCGGCTTTGCGCGCATCGAGGGAACGACGGTCGGCGTCGTCGCCAATCAGCCCCTCGCGCTCGCCGGCGTGCTCGATTCGGACGCCTCGCGCAAGGGCGCGCGCTTCGTGCGCTTCTGCGACTGCTTCAACATCCCGATCGTCACCTTCGTCGACGTGCCGGGCTTCCTGCCTGGCACCGCGCAGGAATACGGCGGGCTCATCAAGCACGGCGCCAAGCTGTTGTTCGCCTATGCCGAGGCGACGGTTCCCAAGGTCACCGTCATCACCCGCAAGGCGTTCGGCGGCGCCTACGACGTCATGGCTTCCAAGCACTTACGCGGGGATATCAATCTGGCGTGGCCGACCGCCCAGATCGCCGTGATGGGCGCCAAGGGGGCGGTCGAGATCATCTTCCGCGCAGACATGAACGATCCCGCCAAGATCGCCGAGCGCACCGCCGAATACGAGGCGCGCTTCCTCTCGCCCTTCGTCGCCGCCGAGCGCGGCTATATCGACGAAGTGATCATGCCGCACGCGACCCGCCGGCGCCTTTCTCGGGCGTTGCAGATGCTGCGCAACAAGAAGCTCGAGAACCCCTGGAAGAAGCACGACAACATTCCGCTGTAGGTTCTCAGGCTGCGTTCGCGGCGGGGCTGCGCAACGCGCCGGTCTGCGCTAACAAGGCTCCGGTCTTCGATTCGAATCGTACGAGGATAATGTCGCGCATAGGGGGCGCCCCGCCATGACGGTTCTCTTTAGCCGGCGGGCCGCGCTCGTCGGGAGCGGTCTTTTTCTTGCCGGTTGCGCCGGGCCGGCGCCGAGCGGGCCCGGCCTCGCCTGGCAGTCGCCCGGAGGTTTCGGTTATGGGGCGGCCTATGGTCCGATTGACGACGACGGCCACATGGTCCCCGGGCTCGATCTCGCGACGGTCGATCCCGATCTGCTGCGCCAGGAAGTGCCATTCTCCGGGCCCTACCACCCTGGAACCGTCGTGGTCAGCGTGCCCGAACGCCGCCTCTACCTCGTTCTGCCGGGCGGCCGCGCGATGCGCTACGCCGTCGGCGTCGGCCGCACCGAGGCGCTCGATTTTCGCGGCTGGGCGGTCATTGGCCGCAAGGCTGAGTGGCCGCGCTGGGCGCCGACGCAGAACATGATCGAGCACATGCCGCGGTACGCGCCCTATGCCGGGGGCATGGCGGGCGGCATCGACAATCCGCTCGGCGCGCGGGCGCTCTATCTCTATCGCGGAAATCGCGACACCGACTTCCGTCTGCACGGAACGAACGAGCCCGAGACCATCGGCCAGCCGGTGTCGAGCGGCTGCATCCGCCTGTTCAATCACGACATCATCGACCTCTATCGCCGCGTCCCGGTCGGCGCCCCGGTCGTGGTGCTGCAAGCGGGCATGAATCCCAGCGCTTATGCGCGCGAGGGCGACGATTTCGGCGCGCCTGCGCCGCAATAGGGTCCGACCGACCGCCGATTGATCGTCGCGCCGACGGCGGCGCGATCGCGACACGCAATCATCCTTCGCGCATCGCATCGGCGGCGCAAGTCCGCAGCGTTCCCGAGGCGCTGCATCGGCGGCTCAGGGCGCACGCCGTCTCCGCCGCGCCTTCCCGCCGGCGCGCCGGGCGTGATGCAAAGGAAGCCGCCGCCACCTTCATCTTCTTGAAACCATGCGCCTTTGCAACGCCTTAACTCTATCGACAGGCGTTTTAACCGATTCACCACATCGCAAGCCTTCCCGCCCAAACTCCTTGACATAACAAGCCGCTCGACGAGGCGGCGGGGGCGTTGGATTGGGTAGCGTCATGGCGTTCACGGTCGATCGGAGCCGCACCATCATCACCGCGATGATTCACGGCCGCAAACTCAGCGCGATGGACGTCGCGTGGCTGCGGCGAGAGGTGTTTCCCGAGGGCTCGGTTTCGCGCGAGGCGGCGGACGAACTCTTCGCGGTCGAGCGCGCCGGGCTCGCGAATGCGCCGGAATGGACGGAATTCTTCGTCGAGATGATCGTCGAGCACGTCGTCTGGCAGGCGCGGCCGACTGGGGTCGTCAGCGAGCCGCAAGCGGAATGGCTGATCGAGCGCGCCGACGAATGCGCGTCCGTCAACGCGCTGGCGGCGCTGGTCGCCGTGCTCGCGGAGGCCCATCGCGTTCCCGCTTGGTTCCTCTCCGCCGTGCGCTCGCGCGCCGCGCGCGGCTGGCCGGGGGTCGAGGCCGCGCTGACGGCCGCGAAGGCGGGATAGTTCCATTTGTTAGGCGGCGCGGGCCCAAGCCCCTGTTTACGCGCCGCCCGCCCTCCAATAGAACCGCGCGATCGACTTAGGCCCGAGACGAGGGCCGTCCTCACGGGGGCGCATTTGTTCAAGAAGATCCTGATCGCCAATCGCGGCGAGATCGCGTGCCGGGTCATCAAGACCGCGCGCCGCATGGGCATCAAGACCGTCGCAGTCTATTCGACGGCCGACAAGGACGCGCTGCACGTCGAGATGGCGGACGAGGCGATCGCGATCGGACCGCCGGCGGCCGCCCAGTCCTATCTGCGTGATCGAGAAGATCGTCGCCGCCTGCAAGGAGACGGGCGCCGAAGCGGTGCATCCCGGCTACGGCTTCCTGTCCGAGCGCGCCGCCTTCGCCCAAGCGCTCGCCGACGAAGGGATCGTCTTCATCGGCCCGAACACGCGCGCGATCGAGGCGATGGGCGACAAGATCGAATCGAAGCAATTCGCCAACGCCGCCAAGGTCTCGACCGTTCCCGGCTTCCTCGGCGTGATCGAGAGCCCGGACCATGCGGCTCAGATCGCCGACGAAATCGGTTATCCCGTGATGATCAAGGCGTCGGCCGGCGGCGGCGGCAAGGGCATGCGCATCGCCCGCAGCCGCCAGGAGGTCGCGGAAGGCTTCGCACGCGCCAAGTCCGAGGCCCTGTCGTCGTTCGGCGACGATCGTGTCTTCGTCGAGAAATTCATCGTCAATCCCCGCCATATCGAAATCCAGGTGCTCGGCGACAAGCACGGCAATGTCATCCACCTCGGCGAGCGCGAATGTTCGATCCAGCGCCGCAATCAGAAAGTGATCGAGGAGGCGCCGTCGCCGCTGCTCGATGAGGAGACGCGGCGCAAGATGGGCGAGCAGGCGGTCGCGCTCGCCAAGGCCGTGAACTACAACTCGGCCGGCACGGTCGAATTCGTCGCCGGGCAGGACCGCGGCTTCTATTTCCTGGAAATGAACACCCGGCTTCAGGTCGAGCATCCGGTGACGGAGCTCATCACCGGCGTCGACCTCGTCGAAGAGATGATCCGCAGCGCCTACGGCGAACCGTTGCGCCTGACGCAAGCCGACGTGAAGCTCGAGGGTTGGGCGATCGAGAGCCGCGTCTACGCCGAGGATCCGACGCGCGGCTTCCTGCCCTCCACCGGGCGGCTCGTCAAATACCGCCCGCCAGCCGAGGGAAAAGTCGAGGGCGTC
This sequence comes from uncultured Alphaproteobacteria bacterium, assembly GCA_963759955.1. GTDB lineage: Bacteria > Pseudomonadota > Alphaproteobacteria > Rhizobiales > Beijerinckiaceae > Roseiarcus. The sequence goes on along the minus strand of CAVXCA010000065.1, from coordinate 45,138 downwards.
ACGGTGCGCAACGACACCGGCGTCTTCGAGGGCGGCGAGATCTCGATCCACTACGATCCTATGATCGCCAAGCTGGTCACCCACGCCGGCGATCGACCGAGCGCGATCGAAGCGCAGGCGAACGCGCTCGACGCCTTCGTCATCGACGGCATCCGCCACAACATCCCGTTCCTTTCCGCGCTGATGCAGCACGAGCGCTGGCGCGCCGGGCGTCTTTCGACCGGGTTCATCGCCGAGGAATTCCCCGACGGCTTTGCGCCGCTCGTCGCCGCCGGCGAGACGCAAACGGTCCTCGCCGCTGTCGCCGCGCATGTCGATCACGTCCAGAACGTGCGCAAGCGCAAGATTTCCGGGCAATTGCGCGAAGCGGCGCGCCTGTGTTTCGAGCTCAAGCGCGCGGTGCTATTGGGCAAGACGCGCATCGACGTCGAAGTCGAGCCGCGCGAGGGCGGCGTCGACGTGGCGTTCGCCGACGGGCGCAAGCTGCGCGTCGATTCGCCGTGGACGCCGGGCGAGCCGGTCTGGCGCGGCGACATCGAGGAGAAGCCGGTCGCGGTGCAGGTGCGCGCGATCCTCAACGGTTTCGCGCTCGCCCATCGCGGCGTCGCCGTCGCGGCGCGCGTGTATACGCGGCGCGAAGCCGCGCTCGCCGCGCTGATGATCGAACGCAAGGGCGCCGATCAATCGCGCGCGCTGCTGTGCCCGATGCCGGGCCTCGTCAAGTCGATCGCGGTGCGCGAAGGCCAGGAGGTCAAGGTGGGCGAAGCGCTGTGCATGGTCGAGGCGATGAAGATGGAGAACGTGCTTCTCGCCGAGCGCGACGTGACAGTGAAGAAGATCCTCGCCAAGGAAGGGGATTCGCTCGCCGTCGACGCGGTGATCATGGAGTTCGCTTAAGAGCCGCCGCTCCTCGGGAAACTCGCGCGAAATTGTCCCGGCGTGGCGCCCGTGCGCCGCCGGAACGCGGCGGTGAAATGGCTCTGGCTGCTGAAGCCGCAAGCCAAGGCGGTGTCGGCGATTTCCGCGCCCCGCCGGAGCGCCTCCTCGGCGCGCTCCACCCGACGGCGCATGACGAAGGCGTGCGGCGTTTCGCCGGTCGACCGTTTGAAGGCGCGCGCAAAATGAAACGGGCTGAGGCCCGCGCAGGCGGCGAGATCGTCGAGGCCGAGCGGTTCGCCGACATTCTCTGACACGAAGTCGGCAAGACGCCGCAGCACGGCCGACGAGAGGCCGCCACGCGCCACGGTGGCGTCGGGCTGACGTTCGGTCATCCCCGTCGTGAGGTAAGCGAGCAGGGTTTGCGCGGCGTGGGTGAGGGCGACGCGGTGGCCGTTCTCTCGCCAATCCAGCGCCAGGAACGTCGAGCGGACGAGGCCTTCGATCACCGGGTCGCGAAAATAAGTGACCTCGCGCAGCGCGAGGCGCGCGGGGTCGGCGCCCAAGGCCTCGACCGCAAAGCGCTCGAACGTCCGGCGCGAGAAATAGAGATGGAACATGCGCACGGGACCGCTGACGTCCCAACGCGAACTCGCGCCGCGCGGCATCAAACAGAGGCTGCCCGCGCCTAAGCTTCGCTGCAACGCTTGGCCGCGGCGGCGGAAGAACGTTTCGCCGCCGGAGACGTAGAGGCTCAGCGTGTGATGCGTCGGCTCATCGTAAAGGGCGGTGGCGGTTTCGTCGCGATCCCACAACGCCGCCGCCATGCCGTCGCCCAGCGTCGTCGCCTGCCGCAAGGCGACGCTCGCGCCGCGCAGGTGTTCGAATACTGTGCAGTTGGGAAGCAATGCGCGTTCCTCGTTTTCCAGATTCGCGGCGGAAAGATCGCGTCGCTGCGTCGGCCCGCCCGAGGGGCGCCATCTTATGGCGCTCGTCTCGAAGGGCAAAGCCGCGGCCGCGGAGCCGGTCGACTTCACCACCGCCCATGAGCGGAAAACCGCAAGATTTTGACAACGGCGCGCACGGCGTTGCAAGACGCCCGAGGCGCGAAAGCCGCATGACGTCGCTTGTCCGAGAGGTTCCGCATGTCCGCTTTGCGCTTTGCGCTTGTCGTCTTCGCCTGGGGTTTCAGCTGGTTCGCCATTCACTTGCAGCTCGGCGGCGCGCCGGTCGTCGTTTCCGTGTTCTGGCGCTTCGCCATCGCCGCGGCGCTGCTGTGGGGCGCCTTGGCGCTGAGCGGGCGCTGGCGACCGGCGCCGTTGCGGCGTCACGTCTGGTTTGCGGCGCTCGGCGCGACCTTGTTCTCCTGCAATTTTCTCTTCTTCTTCGCCGCCGAAACCTATGCGCCGAGCGGCGTCGTCGCTGTCGTCTTCAGCGTCGCGACCGTCTTCAATGCGTTCAACGGCTGGATCCTTCTCGGCGTCCGGCCGACGCTTCGGGTGCTCGGCGGATCGGTTCTCGGCATCGTCGGCGTGGCGATGCTGTTCGGCGACGAGTTCGCGCCCTCGGGCGGCTCGTCGGGCCTCGCGCTCGGCGTCGCCTATGCGCTCGGAGGCGCGTTTTGTTTTTCCCTCGGCAATTTCATTTCGCGCCGCGCGGCCGGGGAGGGCGTCGATCTGCCCAATGCGGTCGCGCGCGGCATGGCGTGGGGCGCGGCGCTGCTCGCGCTTGCGGCCGTGCTGCGGGGCGACGGCTTTTGGCCCGCGCCGACGCCGGCCTATCTCGGCGCGCTGCTCTATCTCTCGGTGATCGCGTCGGTCGTCGCCTTTCTCGCCTATCTCACGCTTGTCGCCGAGATCGGCGCCGACAAGGCCGCCTATGTCACGGCGTTTTCGCCGATCGTCGCGCTCGCCGTGTCGGCCGTTTGGGAAGGATATGTCTGGAACGCTTTCGCCGGATTGGGAATCGTGCTGATTATGGTCGGCAATCTCACGATCTTCTTGCGCGTTGGCGAGCGCAAGCGCGTGTTGTCGAGGAGGCCGACTTGAACGAATCCGCGATCCCCGCTCGACGCCGTCTCATCTCCTCCGGCTCGCCCTTCGAAATCGCCAGCGGATATTCGCGGGCGGTTTGCGACGGCGAGTTCGTCTTCATTTCGGGCACGACCGGCTACGACTACGCGACGATGACGATTCCCGACGACGTCGCCGCGCAGGCGCGCAACGTCTACAAGACGTTCGCCGCCGTGCTCGCCGAGGCGGGCGGCGGGCTGGAGAGCATCGTCAGCCTGCGCACCTTCGTCACCCGCGCCGATTACTGCGTGCCGGTGCTCGCGGTTCAGGGCGAGGTCTTCGCCGCGATCCGACCCGCGGCGGCGATCTATGTGATCGCGGGATTGCTCAACAGCGAAATGAAGGTCGAGATCGAAGCCGTGGCGCGGCTTGCGCCGCGCGACGGCGCCGATTGAGCTTGCCTCAAGAGCAGCACGCGCCGCCACTCTCAAGGCGAGGCTCGCGTCGCGCCTAAAACATCAGCCAGGCGTAGAGGAAGAGGGTGTTGTTGCCGGCGGCGTTGTGCGTGCCGCCGAGGTTCTGCCCGTCGAAGTTGTTGGTCCCGCCGTAGAGCTCCAGATATTTGGTGTACTGGATGCCGATGCGGGCGTTGTAGGTCGAATAGGGCCACGGGCTGCCGTGCATGAACGGCAGATAGGCGGCGTCGAAGATCAGGCCGTTGCCGTTGGGGCTGCTGACGGTTGTGCCCGAAATTGCAGAATAAAGCGCCGGATCCGATGTTCCCGACACGTTAAAATAGCCGCCGGTGAAGCTGTAGGTGTGATCCCACACGAACGAAGCGTTGGCCTTGAAGCTGTTCAGCCGGTCGTTGGGATTCGACGAAAACGTTTGGGCAACACTCGAATTGAGCTTCTGATACTCCGTGATGTCGGTCAGCTTCACCGTGACGCTGTATTGGCTGCCGTCATACTGGTATTGCGAATCGAAGCCGATGTCGGTGTAATCGTCGTAGCCGAAGCCGAAATTGCTCTGCGGGACGATCTGGCCGTACATCCCGAACGTGCCGATCATCAGGTAGTTGTCGCCCCAATGGGGCTCCAGCGCGAGCCGCCAATAGGGCGCGGCGCCGTTCAAGCGGTCGTCTGTCGAACTGGGTTGATCGCCGAGCGCTTCTTCGACGGTCTTGGAAACTCCGCTGTAGGCCGTCAGTTCGGCGTAGAGCATGTCGTTCCAGAACACGTAGGCGCCGGCGCCTTGGATCGCCGTCAGCCCAAAGCCCTGCTCGATGCGGGTTTGCGGCGGCGAGAAGGCGGGCGCGAGAGACGAGGTGATCTGCGGGAAGCTGAAAGCCGGCGTGGTGTTCCAGACGTCCTGCACCCCTGGCGAATTGTTGACGTCGATTCCCCAGTAGGCGTCGCGGTCGAACAGCTTGAACGAGTTGACGTAGCGGATGTCCGATTGGTCGAGATTGACTTGCCCGGTGACCGGGTCGCCGGTGACCTGAATGAAGGCGCCGAGATTGCCGTAGACTTGGCCGGCGTAGAAGCCGGTGATCTGCTGGGTGACCAAATTGTCGTTGGTGCGCGTGCCGGGCGAAGGCGGCGTATCCTGCGCCGATTGCGTATGGGTGAACCCCTCCTGCAGCAACGCCGCGATCGGCGGAATCTTGGTGTCGCCGCCCGGCAGGGTGTAGCCGCTGAGCTTGAAGCGCCGGCCGAACGGCGTCAGTTCGGGAAAGGCGGTGTGACAGTTCGCGCAGGGCTGGCCGGTCTGCCGCGCGAAGCTCGGCACCGCCGAGGCGGGCTGAACCGTGAGCGCCGTCACGGCGCACCAGCCAAAGAGAAACGTCAGCGTTCCGGATATCAGTGCGCACAACCTGTGCGCACTCCTCGGGCCGGCCGATACGCCTTCACATGCCGCTCCGCCTCGCGGCGGACTCCGAGCGTCCGTCGTCGCCATTTTCCCCCCTTTGCGGCCCGCGAACGTCATTGCGCTCGGGTGGCCAGCCGTTGATTTTCTGAGTATCGTCGCGGCGGGCGCCGTTCGGCCGCTCGCTACAATCGCGTTCATTCGGGGACGGCTGCTTCGCCGAGGCGCGCAGCCGTCTCGCAGGGGGCGTGACGCCGGGCTGTTAGGCCTTCTTGGTCCAGAGCTTGCAGAAGCCGTTCGGGCTGATATCGCCGTCGACGGCCTTGCAGGAATTGGGCGCGACGAAGAAATTGCAGCCGCTGCACTTCTTATCGGAGGTCGACGCGGCGACGTAGCCCGCCCCCGACTGCGGCAGTTTCGCGGCTTTGGCGCCCGTCGTGGCCAACGCCAGCAGCGGCGCCGCGCCCGCGGCGGCCAGAAGAAGCGTGCGGCGGTTCATACAGGATTTGGTCGATTGCTCGCTCATCGGTTTCCTCCACAGTTGATGTTATTTCGTTGTTTACGCACTACCCGTCCACCACCGCTTCCATCGCGGCTGGCGATGGTTGCTAGGCGTCCGCTTCACAGTTCGCGGCGCACGACGCCGTGAGATTGGAAGGATACGAACGTGGTTCGAGATAGATCAACTGTGACATAATGTCGCTGGGCGTCGCGCGGCGCGTCGTTTTGCTCGCGGTTTCGCGTGTTTGCTTCGGCGCAAGAATCATGGAGCTGCCGATTTCCTTGAAGGTTCAAGGCGTCGTCCGGCGGTCTCGGACTGCGGAAATTCGGCGGCGGCTCGACGGCGTCGAGGCGAAGGGCCTCGGCAATCGTCACGCGCGCAGGACCTGTTGAGGGATTCCGCAATATCGGCGCAGCGATATGGCGCCACATTTGCGTAGTCAGAAAAATCGCCGGCGCGAGTTGCGCCGGCGCCGGTCTCTTGGGGGCCTCGTAAGCGAGGCCCGCGACCCGTTCAGAACATCAGCCAAGCGTAGAGGAAGAGGGTGTTGTTGCCGGCGGCGTTGTGCGTGCCGCCGAGGTTCTGCCCGTCGAAGTTGTTGGTCCCGCCGTAGAGCTCGAGATATTTGGTGTACTGGATGCCGATGCGGGCGTTGTAGGTCGAATAGGGCCACGGGCTGCCGTGGCTGAACGGCAGATAAGCGGCGTCGAAGATCAGGCCGTTGCCGTTGGGGCTGTTGGTGGCGCTAAGATTGCTTCCGGCGCACGATCCGTAAAGATTGCAGTCTTTCGTACCGGAGACGTTGAAATAGCCGCCGGTGAAGCTGTAGGTGTGATCCCACACGAACGACGCGTTGGCCTTGAAGCTGTTCAGCCGGTCGTTGAGATTCGAGGCGAGTCCGACCCCTGGATTGAAGCTGGCGTTCAGCTTCTGATACTCCGTGATGTCGGTCAGCTTCACCGTGACGCTGTATTGGCTGCCGTCATACTGGTATTGCGAATCGAAGCCGATGTCGGTGTAATCGTCGTAGCCGAAGCCGAAATTGCTCTGCGGGACGATCTGGCCGTACATCCCGAACGTGCCGATCATCAGGTAGTTGTCGCCCCAATGCGGCTCCAACGCGAGCCGCCAATAGGGCGCGGCGCCGTTCAAGCGGTCGTCTGTCGAACTGGGTTGATCGCCGAGCGCTTCTTCGACGGTCTTGGAAACTCCGCTGTAGGCCGTCAGTTCGGCGTAGAGCATGTCGTTCCAGAACACGTAGGCGCCGGCGCCTTGGATCGCCGTCAGCCCAAAGCCCTGCTCGATGCGGGTTTGCGGCGGCGAGAAGGCGGGCGCGAGAGACGAGGTGATCTGTGGGAAGCTGAAAGCCGGCGTGGTGTTCCAGACGTCCTGCACCCCTGGCGAATTGTTGACGTCGATTCCCCAGTAGGCGTCGCGGTCGAACAGCTTGAACGAGTCGACGTAGCGGATGTCCGATTGGTCGAGATTGACTTGCCCGGTGACCGGGTCGCCGGTGACCTGAATGAAGGCGCCGAGATTGCCGTAGACTTGGCCGGCGTAGAAGCCGGTGATCTGCTGGGTGACCAAATTGTCGTTGGTGCGCGTGCCGGGCGAAGGCGGCGTATCCTGCGCCGATTGCGTATGGGTGAACCCCTCCTGCAGCAACGCCGCGATCGGCGGAATCTTGGTGTCGCCGCCCGGCAGGGTGTAGCCGCTGAGCTTGAAGCGCCGGCCGAACGGCGTCAGTTCGGGAAAGGCGGTGTGACAGTTCGCGCAGGGCTGGCCGGTCTGCCGCGCGAAGCTCGGCACCGCCGAGGCGGGTTGAACCGTGAGCAGCGAAGCCAGCGACAAGGTCGCGAGGAACGCGACCACCGCGCCGGCCGAAGCGAAGCCGCGAACCAAGCGCCCGAGTTCGAAACGTATCCCCGAACCGGAAAACTGCCCAACTTGCTGCATGTTTCGCCCCCACATCGTGCTCAGAACCCCCCACAGCCCACGCGTCGTCATGTGGTCGCCGCACCGTGGCGGAGCGCCTTGATTCGAAATGTAAACGGGCGCTTGCAACCAAGCAAGCGCAACAGTATCACCAGCAATAAAATGTTCTATTACGCCTTCTTGACCCAGAGCTTGCACCAGCCGGTCGGCGCGATTTCGCCCGCCACCGACTTGCAGGCGTTCGGCGGGACGAAGAGATTGCAGTTGTCACATTGTTGGTCGCCCTTGGGCGTAGGTTGGTAGCCGACGGCCGCTTGCGGCAACCCAGACGCGTCGGCGCCGCTCGCGCTCATCGCCAGCAACGGCGCCGCGCCCGCCGCGGCGAGCAGCACGGTGCGGCGCGTCACGCCTTTGGAATTCGCTTCGTTCATGACGTTTTCCTTTCGATCGTGTCTGAAGTTCGGACGCCTGCGGCATTCTCGGGTGAAAGGCGCCTTACGCGTTTGGAAACGGAACCCGACGGCGCGCCGAATTGACGCTCGCCCAGGCGGTGATTCGCGCGGCTCCTTTACGAGCTTTGAGGAAAGTTAAACAGCGTTTCATCGTCGCACCAGGGGGTAGTGTCTCAGTTTGAAATCCGAGGTACTTGACGCGCGCTCGCATCGCCCCGATCTCCCATGCTATGCTTGACGCAAGGCATGGAGGTCGCAAGTGCCAAAAACCAAGGATGAGATCGAAGAGGCCGAAGACGCATGGGCGTTAGTTGCTCGTGACGAAGGCCACCGATGCGAACGATGCGGAGAGATCGTGCCGCATAGCGAGCGCGAGCGCTTTTTTGAGACGCGGCTTTGCGCTTGGTGCGAACTTCAAGCGGAAAAGGAAGACTGATGCCGCGGGGCCCCAAAGGCGAGAAACGCCCCGCCGACGTCATCGGTAATGCCGTCAAGGTCATGCGCATCGCCACTGGCGAGGAAACGGAGTCGCTGCCGATTGATGATGGCAAGGACCCTGCGGCAAAGGCGCTAGGCAAGAAGGGCGGTGCCGCGAGGGCCAAGAGCATGACGCCAGAGCGGCGCGCGGAGATTGCCAGGCAGGCGGCGGCGAAGCGTTGGGGTGGGGACAAATAACGCGCGGCTATTGACTTTCATGTCGATTTTTGCGACCAAGATCGTGGTCGAATAAATCGACATGGAGTGGTTGATGAGCGCAGTTGAAACGAAGGTCCTCCGGGAGGAATGGGATGTCGATCGCCGTCTGGCCGAACTCCGGCTTACGCGCGAGGGGCTGTTGAAGGTCGTCGCCGTTGCTTTGGCCGAGGCTGCCAACGCGACGCCTCTTCACCCCGCCAACGCCGCCGGAACTTTCGCTTATCAGCACGGCAGTTGGAGCCTTCGCGATCAATTCGCCGAGCCGGATTGGACCATGGACCGTCAGGACGGCGTTGAATCGATCCTGTGCGATGCATTGAAGATCAGGGTGGCCTTCTGCAACGTCGACGTCGCGTGTTCGGACGACCAAATTCCGAAGCCGCGGTCTCGGAAGGGCGCGGGCGCCGAGCGCGCCGCTGGCTCGCCGGGTCTGTTCGGCGCGGGTGCGCTTCCGCACTTCGCCCCGGCGCCCAAAGACGGGCGGGCATTGTATTATCTGATGGCCGACGAGAATGGGGCTGCCGAATTGACTAGGCCCCATGTGAGGGGCGGAACGTTCGTTGGCGCAATTGAACGGCTCTATCTGTCATTTGGCGGCGAAGGCGGCTTGGCAATGTCGATCGAAGACGGCGGCGTGGCCGACGGATTTGACCCCCAGATCGCGCGCAAGTAACGCGGCTGCCATGTTTAACCCTGAAAGACTTGCCTTGGCGCGCAAGCGCCGCCGTTTGACCGCTCGCGCATTAGCGGAGAAAGCTGGACTAGCGGTCGACACAATCTCCAGATTGGAGAATGGAGCAAACGAACCGGACGAGGCGACGGTAGCCAAACTGGCGACGGTGCTGATCTTCCCCGTCGCCTTCTTTCATGATCCCAACCCCGAAGATATCGATACCCGAGCGGTCAGCTTCCGCAGTTTTTCGAAGATGAGCGCGCGCGAACGTGACGCGGCGATCTCGGCTGGTGCGCTCGGACTCCAACTCAATATTTGGATCGAGGAACGGTTCCGTCTGCCGAAGGCGAATTTACTTGACCTCAGTCATGAGACTAACCCGGCCGCCGCGGCTTCTTACGTCAGGCAGTTTTGGGGACTAGGAGAAAAGCCGATCGGGAACATGCTTGCGCTCCTGGAAACGCAAGGCGTGCGGCTCTTTTCGCTGTCTGAGAACACCGCATCCGTCAATGCGTTCTCATTTTGGAGAGACGACAAGCCATTCATTTTTCTAAATAATTTCAAGACGTCAGAGAGTAGCATTTTTGACGCCGCGCATGAGCTCGCGCATCTTGTTATGCATAAGCACGGAGAACCAAAAGGAAGTCGCTCGGTAGAACGGGAAGCCGATGCATTCGCGTCCGCTTTTCTAATGCCAGAAAACGACTTAAGAGCCAGAATCCCGCCAAGAATTACGGTTGACAGAATAATTGATGCAAAGCGACGTTGGCGCGTATCCGCAATGGCATTGGCGTACCGTCTGCAATCGCTTGGGCTTCTCTCGCCTTGGCAATATCGCTCGACGTGCATAGAACTAGGTCGGCGTGGATTTAGACTAGGGGAACCGGGGGGTATTGCGAGAGAAACATCAATTGTATGGAAGAAGGTTCTGTCAGAACTGTGGAAAGAGCGGACGACAAAGGAAACGATTTCTAAGAGTTTGCACCTACCGACAGATGAACTTGAAGGACTTATTTGGAATCTAGCCGGCGCAGAGGAAAGGCCAATCGGTGCGCCGATAGGGGGATTGCGGCTGGTAAAGTGAAAATGATCCTTGACGCTAAGCAAGAAAGTTCATATCATGTCGGGCATGAACAAGCTCGATATCGCCAAGCGCGCCCAAATCCTTTCCATGCTGACGGAAGGCGCTTCGATGCGCTCTGTCTCGCGGCTCGCGGACGTGAGCATCAACACGGTCGCCAAGCTGCTTGTGGAGGCCGGCCGCTTCTGCGCCGGATTCCATGACGCCAAGGTCCGCGGCGTGAGAGCTATGCCTGAATTTGGGTGACGGCGTGAATCAGGCGGCGAATTTGGCTTCCAGCACGACCTCGATTCCGTCGCGGAATTTGGCGCCTTTGACGATCTTCGGCAACTGGTTTTGACCTTGCAGCCTGCGCCAGGTTTTCGACGCCGCCATCACCAACTTGAAGACCATCAAGCGAGCGGTGTCTTGCGACAACGCGCCTTTCATCCGGACGGTGCGATGCCGGACGGTTGCGAAGACGCTTTCGATGGGGTTCGTGGTGCGCAAATGGTCCCAGTGGTCGGCGGGGAAGTCGAAAAACGTCAGCAGCGTCTCTCGGTCTTTGATCAGGCAATCGACGGCCTTGTCGTATTTGGGCGCGTATTTCTCGGCGAATGTCGTCATGGCGCCCGCCGCGCTGGCGCGATCCGGCGCCAGCCAGATTTCTCGTAGATCCCTATGCGCGTTGGGCTGCAAGGACTTGGGAAACTTGTCGAGCACGTTCGTTGTTTTGTGCAGCCAGCAGCGCTGATGACGCGTCGTCGGCAACGCCTCGTCGAGGGCGTTCCAAAAGCCAAGCGCGCCATCGCCGATGGCCAACTCCGGCGCGATCGACAAACCTCGCGCCTTCAAATCGACGAGCAATTCCCTCCAGCTTTGCGCGCTCTCCCGCATGCCTGTCTGGAAGCCGATCAGTTCCTTGACGCCCTCGGGCGTCGCGCCGATCAGAACCAGCATGCATTCGGCCTGCGGCTCCATGCGCGCCTGCAGATAGACGCCGTCCGCCCAGACGTAGACGTAGCGGCGCGCCGACAAATCGCGATCCTGCCATCGCCGATATTCGTCTTCCCACTCGCTCTTGAGCCGCGCGATCACCGCCGGCGAGAGATTGGGCGCGTCCTTGCCCAGCAGGGCCGCCAGCGCCTCCTGAAAATCGCCGGCGGAAACTCCGCGCAGGTAGAGAACCGGCAGCAGAGCGTCGAGGCTCTTGGTTCGACGAGCCCATTTGGGCAGGATCGTCGACGTGAAGCGAATGCGGTCGCCCGCCGCCGCGCCACGATCGCGAGCCTTCGGCTTTTCTACGTCAACAGAACCGATTCCCGTCTGGATCGTGCGAACCGGGTCGTGCCCGTGGCGAACCACACGTTGGCGGCCGTCCGCAAGGACGAGATCAGCGTTCGAGCCCAGAAACGTCTCGAATTCCGCTTCTACCGCCTGGGCGATCAGCCGACGCGCCCCAGAGCGAAGGATTTCCGTCAGCGGATCATCGATCGCCCCTTTCTCTCGCAGGGCGACAACTCTATTCTCGTTCATGGCGTAACGCTCCATCTTGGAGGTTCGGGTGGCTTGATCACCAACCCCGTTACGCCGCCTTCCTCACCCCCGTCACCCAGTTTCCGCCATAGCTCGCGGCGTGAAGGCGAAGCGCGTTCAGGTCGACGAAATTTGGAGCTTCACGGCGGCGAAGGCCAAGAACGTCGCGGCGATGAAGAACCCGATCGTCGGCGCCGGCGACACTTGGACTTGGACGGCGATCGAGGCCGACACGAAATTGATCATTTCGCATTTCGTCGGTGGTCGCGACGGCGAATGCGCCGCTTGGTTCATGAACGACGTTGCCGAGCGCGTCGCCAATCGCACCCAACTCACGTCAGACGGCCACAAAGCCTATCTGGAGGCCGTTGAGGGTGCCTTCGGCGCCGCCGTCGACTACGCGATGCTGAACAAGATTTACGGGGCTTCCCCGGAAGCCGCAAAGGGCCGCTACAGCCCAGCCGAATGCATCGGCGCGAAGAAGGAGCGGATCGAAGGCAAGCCCGACATGGCGCACGTCAGCACGTCCTACGCCGAGCGGGCGAACCTGACGATGCGGATGCACAATCGCCGCTTCACGCGGCTGACAAATGCCTTCTCGAAAAAATTCGAGAACCATGCGCATATGGTCGCGATTTGGAGCGTGTGGTACAACTTCATCCGTATCCATAAGACGCTGCGCACGACACCCGCTATGGCCGCTGGCGTGTCGAAGACGCTCATGGGTTGGGAGGACTTCGTTGCGCTCATGGACGCCGATGCGCCTAAGCCCGGACCGCGCGGCCCCTATCGTAAGCCCATCCAAGAGATTGCGTAAGCGCCTCCGGCTCAACGCTTGGCAAAGGCTTGGCGTAGTTCTTTCATGCGCGTGGGTTCTCGCAAGCGTCTACTGGGATAGACAAATTTACGACCGTATGTATTGGGGTCATCGCGAGGCGGCAGAACAAATCTGTCTATCCGAAAATCCTCAGAACGTTTTCAAGTGCGGCCCCTTCGCGGAGCCTGAGGGCTTCACGCCCCCATCAATATTCCAGTTCCGCTTTCTGGCGAATGCCGCCGGCCCTGTCATCCTCGGGTGGATTTTTGCTTACTTTTCCATCGCCATAACCAAATGGATTTTGGCCGGGCGAGAAAATTCAAACTGAGACACTACCCACCAGGGGCGCCGCTCGCTTTCGCGGCGTCGGCGTGCTAACGGCCTCGTTTCGCCGGGGCCGCGCCCTTGAACGCGACCGGATGCAACGAGCAAGACGATGAGCGACATATTTCAGGAAGTCGATGAGGAAGTCCGCCGCGACAAGGCGGCCGAATTCTGGAAGAAATATCAATACGCGGTCATCGGCGCCGCGGTCCTCATCGTGCTCGCAACCGCCGCCTTTCGCTTCTACGAGAACCGCCGCCTCGAGGCCCAACAGGCGGCGGGGGCGGCGTTTCAGCAAGCGCTGGCGCTCGATCGCGACGGCAAGGGCGCCGAGGCCGACGCGGCCATGGCCAAGCTCGCCGCCGACGCGCCGCGCGGCTACCGTACGCTCGCGCGCCTCGCCGAGGCGGCGATCAAGGCCAAGAGCGACCCCAAGGGCGCGATCGCCGACTATGACGCGATCGCCGCCGACGCTTCGCTCGGCCCACTGTTTCAGGACGCCGCCCGCCTGCGCGCGGCCTTGCTGCGCGTGGAGGCCGGCGAGGCCGCCGCGGCCAAGCCTGCGCTCGAGGCGCTGGCGGGAAGCGGCGGCGCTTATCGCCACACCGCGCGCCTCATGCTGGGCGTCATTGCGCTGAACGCGGGCGATTACGACGGGGCCGGCAAATGGCTCGATCAAGTCGCCGCCGATCCCGAAGCGCCCGACACGGAACGGCGCAGCGCCGAGAGCCTGCTCGGTCTCGTCGCCGCCAACCGGCCCACGGCCAAGTGAGCGCCGCGCGTCGGAGCTGCAGTCATTGAGACGTCGCCCATGAGCGCGAAGGTCGCCATCATCGGTCGCCCGAACGTCGGCAAGTCGACGCTGTTCAATCGGCTGGTCGGACGCAAGCTGGCGCTGGTCGACGACCAGCCCGGCGTCACGCGCGATCGGCGCGAGGGCGAGGCGCGGCTCGGCGACCTTTCCTTCACCATCGTCGACACCGCCGGCCTCGAGCAGGGCGACGGCGTTTCGCTCGCCGGCCGCATGCGCGCGCAGACCGAGGCCGCGCTCGCCGACTGCGACGCGATCCTCTTCCTCATCGACGCGCGCGCCGGCGTGACGGGCGCGGACCGGCATTTCGCCCAGGCGGTGCGCCGCGCCGGCAAACCGGTCATCCTGATCGCCAACAAGGCCGAGGAACTCGCCGGCCGTCAGGGCGCTTACGAAGCCTTCGGCCTTGGCCTCGGCGATCCCATCCCGTTTTCCGCCGAACACGGCGAGGGCCTGGGCGAGCTCCACGACGCCCTCAGCGCCGCGCTGCCGCGCTCGGCGCGGCTCGACGCCGACGAGGAGGAGGGGCCTGCGCCGCTGATCCTCGGCGACGAGGAGGACGGCAGCGAGGTCGACCCGACCAAGCCGTTGCGCATCGCCGTGCTCGGGCGCCCGAACGCCGGCAAGTCGACCCTGCTCAACCGCATTCTCGGCGAGGAGCGTCTGCTGACCGGCCCCGAGCCCGGCCTGACGCGCGACAGTATCGGCCTGGAGGCGAGCTGGCGCGACCGGCGCTTCAAGCTCTTCGACACCGCTGGGCTTCGCCGCCAATCGCGCATCGTCGAGAAGCTGGAAAAGCTCGCGGTCGCCGACGCGTTGCGCGCGGTGCGCTTCGCCGAGGTCGTCGTGCTGCTGCTCGACGCGACGATTCCGTTCGAAAAGCAGGACTTGACGCTCGCCGATCTGGTGGAGCGCGAGGGCAGGGCGCTGGTGATCGGCCTCAACAAGTGGGATCTCATCGAGAATAAGAGCGCCAAGGCGCAGGAGCTGCGCGCCGAAGCCGACCGGCTGCTGCCGCAGCTCAAGGGGACGCGCGTCATTCCCGTCTCCGGGCTCACCGGCGCCCATGTCGACAAGCTGCTCGAGGCGGTGGTCGCGACCCACGAAGTCTGGAACATCCGCATCTCGACCGGTCGGCTCAACCGCTGGCTGGCGCCGGTCGTCGACACGACGCCGCCGCCCGCGGTCGCGGGCCGCAGGGTGAAAATCCGCTACATGACCCAGCCCAAGGCGCGCCCGCCGTTCTTCGTGCTGTTCGGCAACCACGTCGACAGCATCCCCGAGAGCTACAAGCGCTATCTCGTCAACGGGCTGCGCGAGACCTTCGGCCTCTACGGCGTGCCGATCCGCCTCTCGATGCGCGGGGGCAGCGCCAACCCTTACGCGCCCAAGAGCAAGCGCGGCTAGCGGCGGCTTCCCCTCGCCGTGCGCGTGTGCGCAGACGACGGCCTTTCGGCGGCGGCGCGCGTGTGGCATGCTCGCGCGGCCGTTATAGGAATGCTCGAAATGCCCGACGACCATCCGATTGCGATCACGCCGGCGAAGGGCCGGCTCGTCGTGCGTTGGCGCGGCCGCAAGATCGCCGACACCACGCGCGCGCTCGCGCTCGAGGAGCACGTCTACCCCAAGGTGTTCTACGTTCCGCGCGCCGACGCCGACATGCGCTTTTTTCAGCGCAGTTCGCTCGAGACGGTCTGCCCCTACAAGGGCCGCGCCAACTATTTTTCGTTGCGCGCGGGCGAGGAGGTCGACGCCGACGCGGTGTGGACCTACGAGAATCCGAAGCCCGGCGTCGCGGCGATCAAGGACCATCTGGCCTTTTATCCCGACAAGGTCGAGATGACGCGCGAGACGATTTGAGCCGCCCAATTTGCCTAGGGAAGTCATGTCGATCGAGGAATTCAAATTCGCCCGCGATTTTCTGCTCGCGCTCGGCGACAACTATCACGCCGCCAAGTCCGGATTCGTCTGGCCCCGCCTCGAACGCTTCAATTGGGCGCTCGACTGGTTCGACGGCGAACTCGCCAAAGGCGAGCATGGCGCTCGGCCGGCGCTGAAGATCGTCGGGACGCAGTCGGAGACTTACACGTTCGCCGAACTCTCGCAGCGCTCATCCGCGCTGGCCAACGGCCTGCGCGCGCTCGGCGCCGTGCGCGGCGACCGGATGCTGCTGATGCTCGGCAACGTCGCGCCGCTATGGATTGCGACGCTGGCGGCGATGAAGCTCGGCCTCGTCGTGATCCCGGCGACGCCGCTGCTCGCCGGCGCCGACATCGACGATCGGCTCGCGCGCGGCCGCGCGCGCTTCATCCTCGCCGACGCGGCGGACGCCGGCAAATTCGAGGGGCGCGGCGAAGGCGCCGAACGCATCGCGGTGGGCGCGGCGCCAGAGGGTTGGCGCGATTTCGACGCGTTGCTCGACGCCAGCGCGCATTTCGAGCCGGACGGTCCGACGCGCGCCGACGATCCGTTGCTGCTCTACTTCACCTCGGGGACGACCGCGCGGCCCAAGCTCGCGCTGCACAGCCACGCGAGCTACCCGATCGGCCATCTCTCGACGATGTACGGCCTCGGCCTCAGGCCCGGCGACGTCCATCTCAATATTTCCTCGCCCGGTTGGGCCAAGCACGCGTGGTCGAGCTTCTTTGCGCCGTGGAACGCCGGGGCGACCATCCTCGCGCTCACCGGGCGCTTCGAGACGCGCGCGACGCTCGACGCGCTCGTCGCCCATGAGGCGACCTCGTTCTGCGCGCCGCCGACCGTATGGCGCCAGCTCGTCCAGCTCGATCTGCGGCAATGGAAAGTCGGGTTGCGCGAAGTCTGCTCTTCCGGCGAGCCGCTCAACCCGGAAGTGATCGAACAGGTGCGCCGCGCCTGGGGTCTGACGTTGCGCGATTCCTACGGCCAGACGGAGACGACGATGATGGTCGCCAACTCGCCGGGCCAGAGGATCGTTGCCGGCTCGATGGGCCGCCCGCTGCCGGGCTACCGCATCGTGCTCGTCGACGCCGACGGCTTGGAGGCCGATCACGGCGAAATCGTCGTCGCGCTCGCCCCGCGGCCCGTCGGCCTGATGCGCGGCTATCAGGGCGAGGAGGGCGAGCTCGGGGGGATCGAAGGCGCCTATTACCGCACCGGCGACATCGCGGGCCGCGACGCGGAAGGGCGCCTCACCTATGTCGGGCGCGCCGACGACGTGTTCAAATCGAGCGACTATCGGTTGAGCCCGTTCGAGCTCGAAAGCGCGCTGATCGAGCACCCCGCGGTCGCCGAGGCCGCGGTCGTCCCCGCGCCCGACGCGATCCGCCTCACCATCCCGAAAGCCTACGTCATCCTCGCCGAGGGGCACGCGCCCGACCGCGCCACCGCGCTGTCGATCTTCGTTTTCCTGCGCGACCGGCTCGCCCCCTACAAGCGCATCCGGCGCATCGAATTCAGCGAATTGCCCAAGACCATCTCCGGCAAAATCCGCCGCGTCGATCTACGCGCGCGAGAGGACGCCCTGGCGGCGGAAAGCGGGCGCGCCGAGCGGGAGTTTCGGCTGGAGGACTTTCCCGAGCTGGGGTAGGGGCGGGGCTGGGGCGCCGAGTCCGGTCCGCGCGCCGGCGATATCAATAACTTGAGTGTCGAAACGTGTCCCTCCGCCGCCGGCGATGCGCAGCGCCGCCGACCACAGCCCGGAGCGCGCCGCTGATGCTGCTGCGGCGAAGAACCATCAAAAATTATGATATCACGAATTTCGGGTTTCCGAAAACGATTGTTCGCTCAGGCCCTCACGCGGACGGGCTGGTCTCGCCGGCGGGTTTGTCCTGCGCCGCCGCGCGCTCGAGGTTGAGCGCGAGCAGGCGTTGCAGCGCGTCTTCGGTTGTTATGTCCTCCGGCCAGCCGTAGGCGCTCGCCACCGCGCGGTCGAGCGCTTCGTGCGCGTCGGCGAGCCAGCGCGGGCGCTCGTTATAGAGATTGGTGAGCGTGCGCTGCTTGAGCTTGACCGCGGCCTCGACGCTTTTTGGCAGAATGCGGTCGGGATAGCGGCGCGGCGCCTCGCCCGGCGCGGCGGTCGGCGTGACCTCGGGGACGATCTCGACGAGATCGGGCGGATCGAGCCACGCGCGCCTCAGATCGTCGAGGTTCTTTGCGGCAGCGGCGATTCTTTGCGCGCGCGGGTCGGCGGCGTATTCGGCGGCGGGAATGTTCGGCGTCAGGCCTTCGGGGAAGGGGAAGGTCTCGAAGGTGGTGGTCGGGGTGTACGTCGGATCGTTACCCGATCCGATCCAAGCACCGCGCTCAAGTGACCAAGATTCGTGGAATTTGGAACTCAACACGCCATGAAAGTAATCGTCATCCCGTGCAATCGCGATAACAAGGTTGTCCGGGACGACAACCGACTGGAGCCAAACGAAGAATCTGTGGCGGGATACCTTTGGCGTGGCTAAATATCGCGCTCTTCCAGCGATCGCGTGACGAAGCCCGCTGCGCGTTTCCGCAAACTGCCACCAGCGCTCGCGATAGAGCTTCCGCTTGTTATTCGACCTCGCCGGCTTAACGAATTCGAGGACATGTCGAAAAGGCGCTTCGTAAAGTGCTGCACTTTGCTCATCGAGATCCGTGAAATCGATCACCCAACCCGGCTCGCGTGACTGCGCAATGTCGCCCCCGCTAACGATAGTCCGGAGAACGTCGGAATTGCTTTTTCCGTTCGGATTGAGCGGACACAATAGCCAGTCAATCGCTAGCGCACGCTTGATTTCGAAAGGTGCCCCCTTCGTGACTCCTTGGAATGATACGCCGCGACATTCTGGCAGAGCTTGCGCGCGCGTCAGGTCTGCGACGTTTGAGGCGAGGTCGGCGTGTATCCGGTCGACGGTTGTGCCATCCACTCGGCGTCCCGTTGGCTCGCCTTCCGCGAAGCACACGAGCGACACCCGCACCGCCGCGCCGTCGACAGTCCAGCCTTCATCGCTCCACGCCTCGAAGATCGCGTTCCGCTTTGCGATCGGTTCGAGAACCCTCCGACTGGCGCCACTGCGGATCGAGTTGGTCGCGACGAGGCCGACACGCTTGGCGCGGCCGGCTTGCAACGCCTCCCACGCCTTGGCGAACCAGTAGCAGACGAGATCGGCCTCGGCGGACACGCGGCCTTCGTAGGCGCGAAACAGCGCCTCGACATTCGCGTCGCCGAGCCCGCGCCGCATGAGCTTGCCGCCGAGAAACGGCGGGTTGCCGATGATGTAATCCGCCGCCGGCCACTCCGCCTCGACGAAGCCGCCTTTCCCGTCCGCCGTCAGCAGCGCGTCGCGGCATTCGATCGAGTTCGAGCTTGCGCATCACCGGACGCGGGTGATGCGTGATGCCGTTGCGCACGCGCCATTGGATGTCGCCGATCCAGATCGTCGTGCGCGCAAGCTCGGCGGCGAACGGGTTGATCTCGATCCCGTGCAGGATTTCCGGCGCGACGCGCGGCACGATCATGCCGAGGCCGAGCGCCTCGCATTCGAGGATGGCGCGATATTCGAGGTCCTTGACCGCCTGGAGCGCGAGATAGAGGAAATTGCCCGAGCCGCAGGCGGGATCGAGGATGCGAAGGGCGCAGAGGCGGTCGATGAAGGCGTCGCGCCTCGCCTCCGCCTTGGCGCGCGCGGCGTCGTATTTCTTGCCGAGATCGCGCCTGGCCGTGCGCCCGCCGCCTCCCGCCGGCCCGCTGACCGGCGCCATGATCTTTTCGATCTCCGCCTTCGCCGCGTCCCATTCGCGCAGGAGCGGGCGCATGACCACCGGCTCGACGATCAGGGCGATTTTTTCCGGGTCGGTGTAATGGGCGCCGATCTGCGCGCGCTTGTCGGGATCGAGAAAGCGCTCGAACAGCGTGCCGAAGATCGTCGGATCGATGAGCCCCCAGTCGAGGCTGGCGGCGGCGAACAAGAGGCTGATTTCGCCGTCGGCGAGCGCCAGCGGCGCGCGCCCGTCGAACAGGCCGCCGTTGAACGGGGCAATGTCTTCGAGATTGAAATCGCCGCCGTCCCTCATGTCCTCGAACAGCCGGTTCAGCCACTCCTGGGCCTTGGCGGGCTTTCGCTCCGAAGTCTCCAGAAGCTTCTTCCAGACGCCGTTCGGCAGCAGTCCGACGCTGTCAGCGAAAAAGCAGAACACCAGCTGATTGACGAAATGGGCGACCGCCTCGCGGTCGGGATTGCGGTGCTGCAAGGAGTCCGAAATCGTCTGGAACTTGTCGGCGGCTTCCTTCGTCAGCTTGGCGCGGGTGCGCCCCGAGCGCAGCTTTTCCGGGTCGAAAAAGACCGCGTGGAGGATCGCGAGATTCTCGGGGGCGGCGAGGTCGTCGAGCTCGAATTCGTATTTGGCGGGAACCTCGTTGGTCCAGCGCGTCTCGACGCGGAAGAGATGGGTGTCGCAGGCGACGTGCAGCGGCGGGTTCTCCAGCGCCGCGGCGTAGCGGGTGAGCTGCTCCAGCGCTTTGTCGAGATCGCGCTTCTTCTTCTTGTATTCCCAGGCGAAGAAGCCCTTCTTCCACACGTCGGCGAAGCCCTCGCCGCCGCCAGTCTTGGAGACGCCCTTTTCGAAGGTGAAATGGTCGCCGACCGGATCGTCCTCGGCCGGGGTCGGGTGCTCGACGAGACGGCAGAGGTCGAGAAAATGCTCCTGCGCGGTCGCGCGCTCGGTGAGCGCGACCGGCTTCCATTTGCGGATGAAGTCTTGCGGGGTCATGCGGCCGACGACGGTGAACGATCGAACCGGTTATCACGATTCGTTCGCCCCGCATAAAGGCCGAAATCCTCTCCCACCGTAGCGGGAGAGGACGAAGGCGCGAAGCGCCCCTTACATCTGCGTCAGCGAGCCATGGCCGTTGGGGGTCACGATCGACTCGCAGGTGCCCTTGGCGACGTATTTCCAGTGATGGGGGTCGTAGTTGACGGTCGAGGTGCCCGCGCAGCTGGTGCCGGCGCCGGCGGCGCAATCGTTCTTGCCGGCGAGCGCAATGCCGTAGCACTTGTCGGCGCCGGGCTGCATCGGCGCGGGGCCCGCCTTGGCGGCGGAGGCGAGGGCGAGCGCCGTGGCGAGCGAGCCGGCGAGCGTGGTCGCGATGAGGGCGGTCTTGGCGTTCATGGGCGTTGTATCCTCGTTGAAATGAAAGAATTTCCGTTGAGCGTCGGTGGTCGCCGCGCCCGCCGGCCGAACCTCTCGGCCGTGCATTGGGTCTTTCGCCGCGCCGCCGCCGAGGTTACCTCAGGGGCGATCACGAATTCGTGAGAACCGCTCGTCGCGCCCGCCGGCGCCGACTTGCCCTTTGCGCGTCGATGGGGCCATAACGCGCGGCGCGCGGCCCTTCGCGCGTTTTGTCGATTCGTCTGCTCCCTCCAGCCCGCTCCAGCCGAGTTCAGAGCCCATGCGCCTCTCCCGCTATTTCATGCCGATCCTCAAGGAAACGCCGAAGGAGGCGGAGATCGTTTCGCACCGGCTGATGCTGCGCGCGGGCATGATCCGCCAGGAGGCGGCGGGCATCTACGCCTGGCTGCCGCTCGGTCTGAGAGTGTTGCAGAAAATTTGCGCCGTCGTGCGCGAGGAGCAGAACCGATCGGGCGCGATCGAGCTGTTGATGCCGACGATTCAATCGGCGGACCTGTGGCGCGAATCCGGCCGCTACGACGATTACGGCAAGGAGATGCTGCGCATCCGCGACCGCCACGAGCGCGACATGCTGTTCGGCCCGACCAACGAGGAAATGGTCACCGAGATCTTCCGCGCCAATGTCCGCTCGTACAAGGATCTGCCGCTCAACCTCTATCACATCCAGTGGAAGTTCCGCGACGAGGTGCGCCCGCGCTTCGGCGTGATGCGCTCCAGAGAGTTCCTGATGAAGGACGCCTATTCGTTCGATCTCGACGCCGAGAGCGCGCGCCATTCCTATAACAAGATGTTCACCGCCTATTTGCGCACCTTCTCGCGCTTCGGCCTCGCCGCCATCCCGATGGTCGCCGACACCGGGCCGATCGGCGGCGACCTCTCCCACGAATTCATCATCCTCGCCGACACCGGCGAGAGCGAAGTGTTCTGCCACAAGGACTATCTCGAAGTTCGCGCCGCCACCCGAAGGAAATCGACTTCGACAGCGCGAGCGCGATGCAGGGCGTGTTCGACAAGTGGACCTCGCTCTACGCCGCGACCTCGGAGAAGCACGACGCCGCGGCGTTCGAGCGCATCGCCCGAGATTCGCGAATTTCGGCGCGCGGCATCGAAGTCGGCCATATTTTCTACTTCGGAACCAAGTACTCGGAGCCGATGAAGGCGGTCGTCAACGGCCCCGACGGGCCGCTGCACATGTTTTTCACGCCGGCCAACCGGAAAGGGGAAAGTGTGCCACGGTTTACCAGGATCGTTGATCCCGGGGTCATTGCGCAGCTGGAGGCCATCAAGGCTCGAATGTACCCCGGTTCTTAACTGGGGATTTTCGGGCGACCGGGCGGGAGGGAATAGGTTGCCGCCCTCTCGGCGCCGGCCATCACCACCGCGGCCGCTGACGCACGAGCAGCACCCTCAAAGATCTTAACCTCGGCGCTTCTTCGCCTTTCGTCCAGCCCTGCGGGCTGCAAGGATAGCCTCCCGTTTAGCCGTCTCGGCGGCTTCGAGTCGGGCCTGCTCAGCGAGCCTTACCGCTCGGGCCTCCTCCTCGACCTTGCGCGCCGCCTCGCGAGCCGCAGCGTCGGCAGCTTCCGCGGCCGCGCGCTCCGCGGCCTCGCGCGCCATCGCCTCACGCCTGGCCCTATCTCGTTCGGCGATCCGCGTGTTGCGGGCTGCGATGACCTCGGAGCGAGCCTCTATTCGCTTCAACCTCTCGGGGTCTTCCGCGATTGCCCGGGCGCGCTCGATTTCCGCCTTCCTCGCCGCGCCCGCAGCGCTTAGGCGGTCTTTGAAATCGGGTGTCTTCATCAAATCCTTGTCAGCACAGGCACGATTTGCTGTCGAGCGAAAAAAACGCAAACCTCGGGCTTGCCCACCGGGGATCGATAGATCGCCCCGATCTCGACGACTATGCCGGCAACCCTGCTCATGCTGGGGATGATTTTCATGCGATGGCTTGCATCCGTAAACCCCGAGGCAAGCCCGATAGCGATCGCGGTGTCGGCCAACTGAGTTTCGACGGAGGAAATGATGAAGGTGACTGGCGGCTGCCACTGCGGAGAGATCACATACGAGGCCGAAGTCGATCCGGCGACCGTCAGGGTCTGTCATTGCACCGACTGCCAGAGGCTGACCGGCACCGCGTTTCGCACCAACATCCCAAGCCTGCCGGGGACGTTCGTGCTCAAGAGCGGGACGCCGAAGATCTACATCAAGACCGCCGAGAGCGGTAACAAGCGCGCGCACGCCTTCTGCCCCGAATGCGGCGCGCCAATCTATTCGGCCGCGCCCGAGCCGAACCCCGCAACCGTCGGACTGCGGGTCGGCGGGATCGACCAGCGAGCGCAGTTTGGGCCGCCGACACGGCAGGCTTGGTGCCGCTCGGCCCTCCCCTGGTCGACGGATCTGACGCATGTAGCGCGAGCGGAACGGCAATAGACGCTTCACCGCGCGCACCAATCCCCCGCGCTAACGAGGTGAACCGCCCGGACTTGCCGTGGGCGCAAGATCCGTGCCGCCACCCTTGGTTACGTTCTGGGGTGAGGTGGCTCGGCCGAGTTGACGATCACGAGCATGTTGCCGGCAAGAGGTGTCGGAATTCGGTCGGGCCGCAGCAAGGCCGCAAAGCGGCGGTCGAGACGCGCCGCCCGCTCATAGTCGGCGTCGAGGATGCCATGGCGATCGAGAAACCGGTTCATCGCATCCGGGATGCGCTCGCACCCTTTCGAGGCGGGATGCCCGAGCCGCTGTTCGAGATAAGCGGGGTCGGTGGCATGGATCAAAAGCCGGATCTCGCCCTCTTCCTGCGTCCCCCACCCCCGCGCCGCCTCCTGCCAACCAAAATCCCACACCCGCATGCCTTTGAGGCCGAGCCCGCGGATGTGCTGGGCGTTGAACGTCCCGGCGGCGCGCCAGTCGAGGATCAGATCGGTGTGTGGAAAGATGCCGGTCGGAGTGACGTAATAGCCCCGCCGGCCCGCCTCGCCGGTCGAAACGCTGCTGCCGCCGAGGTCCTGCCAAGTCGCGTCGGCGCGCGCCAGCACCAGGCGCAGCTGTTGCACGCCGGGATTGCGATCGACAACGACGAAGACCTGCGGGCGGTCGATGCTCTGGTTGCTGTCGGCGACCGCGGCCCGGGTCAGCGCAATCCAAGCCCGCCCCGTCGCCGGCGCGTCGGCAATCGCAGCCGGCACCTCGCTGGCCAGCGCCGCTCGTAAACGGGCCGTTTCGCTATCGACATCGATTGATGGCTGCGGCGGTACCTTGACGATCGCTGGCCTTGCCGGCAGCGCATCGGTGGCTGCAGAGCGAGGCGCAGGAGCCTGGGCACAGCCGGCGACGACGAGGAAAAATCCGATGATCGGAACGAACCTCTGCATCGGTCATCGGCCTCGGTTGTCTGGGCGTCGAGCCGCAAACTTGGCCGTTTCGCCGTGTACAAAGCCTTAAAGTTCCACCGAAAAAAGAGAGGCACGGCTGTAAGATTGAGTGAACGGCAGGGTCATGAAAAAACGGCGGAACCCGTAGACAGCTGTTGGGCGGCGGCAACGTTGCATCGCTTTCGAGCGATCGGGAGAGGCTCGATCTGGCCGGGTGCAGCCAAAACCAGTCGGAGAAACCTAGCGATGGATTCCCGCGCCGACGTAATCGTCCTCGGAGCAGGGATGGTCGGTACAAGCGTGGCACTGCATTTGCAGAAGCGTGGCCGCGATGTCGTCCTCCTCGACCGCCGCGATGCCGGGGAGGAAACCAGCTACGGCAATGCCGGTCTGATCCAGCGCGAGGCTGTCTTCCCGTACACATTTCCGCGCGAATTCGGGACGATCTTGAGCTATGCGCTGAACAATCGCCGCGACGCCGTCTATCATTTGTCGGCCTTGCCGCGCTTGGCAGCTTGGCTCTTCCGTTACTGGCAGAACGCGAGCCCCGACCGGGTCCGGCGCTCGGCGCAGGCGCTCGCCCCGCTGATGGCGCGATCGGTTGACGAGCACTCGGCGCTGACCGCCGAGGCCGGCGCCGCTGCTGGAAATCACATCCACCATCGCGGATGGCTCAACTGCTTCCGCAGCGAGGAGAGCCTCCACCAGGCGATCGCGGACGCGCGCCGGCTCGACACCTATGGCGTCGACTACACAGTGCTGACGGCAGCGCAATTGCACGAACTCGAACCCCATTTGGCGGACGCAATCGTCGGCGCCATTCATTTTCGGGGCTCGCCGACCTCGTCCGATCCCGGGCTGTTGACAAAAGCCTATGCTGATCTCTTCACTCGAAACGGCGGGCGGTTCTGCAGGGGCGACGCGCGTCGCCTCACTGGCGAATCCTCGGGCTGGAGCGTGTTCACGGAGACGGGCGCGATCCACGCGCGCGACGCGGTGGTGGCGCTGGGGCCATGGTCCGATGATGTCTTCCGGCCACTTGGCTATGATATCCCGTTAGCGGTGAAGCGCGGCTACCACATGCATTATGGCGTGCAGGGCAACGCGACGCTCGGACATCCGGTGCGCGACTCCGATGGCGGCTTCGCGCTGGCGCCGATGAGCAAGGGAATTCGCTTGACGACCGGCGTCGAGTTCGCCGACCGGGATGCTCCGGCGAGCCCCGTCCAGCTGTCGCGCGATGAACCGCTCGCGCGTCAGCTGTTCCCGCTCTCCGACCGGCTCGACCCCAAGCCGTGGATGGGCCGACGGCCCTGTCTTCCCGACATGGTCCCGGTGATCGGCAAAGGCGAGCGTCACCGTGGGCTCTGGTTCGCCTTCGGCCACGCGCATCATGGCTTCACGCTCGGCCCCGTCACCGGGCGGCTGCTCGCCGAAATGATGACCGGGGAAGAGCCTTTCACCGATCCGTCGCGCTATGCCGCAAGCCGGTTTTCGGCATCGGTCGTTCGCGAAAAAGTGCCGGCGCGTTCCGCATCCCGGTTTTGATCCGCAGCGGCTACGCCCAGGTGCCGGGGCACCGGTACCGTCGAGGTGCTGCCCGAATAACGCTGTCATCGATTTGGCTGTGCCGGATGATTGGATAATCGGCAAGCTTCGGTCGATGCGGGCGCGCCGTGGCAATCGCTTGCGGTGCATGGCGTTATTCCGCAACGTGATGGTCTAAAGTTGGGGAGGAGTCGATGAGCGAACAGCAGCGGGTCGCAATCGTAACGGGTGCTGCCGGCGGTATTGGCCGGGAGATCGTGCTGGGCCTGCTCGGAAATGGGATGGCGGTCGCGGCGACCGATCGTGATGCCCAGGGTCTTGCCGAACTCGCTCACGCGGCGCAGCAGCGGCAGCAAGGAGCCCGCTTGCTGACAATTGAGGCCGATCTCGCCCGAGAGGAATCTGTCGACGAAGTTGTCGGCAAGGCACGCAGCCGTTTCGGCGTGATCGACATCCTCGTCAACAATGCGGGGGTCGGACAAGCAACGATGCGCACGGATAACCGGCAGCGCCCGATCAAATTTTGGGAGGTGACGCCAGAGCAATGGGACCTCTTCGTCGCCGTCCACACAAAGGCGCCGATGGCGCTGTCGCGCGCTCTCGTCCATGACATGATGCGCCAGAAGTGGGGGCGCATCATCAACGTCACGACGAGCCTTGGCACGATGATCCGCGAGGGCTCTCCGACCTATGGTCCGTCAAAGGCTGCCCTGGAGGCGTTTTCTGCAATTATGGCAAAGGATCTCGCGGGTAGCGGCGTCACCGTCAACGTGCTGGTGCCGGGCGGGGTCACGAATACCGGCATGGTGCCGCTGGAGGCCGGCTACGACCGCGCCGAGATGATCCAGCCGGCGGTGATGGCGGCGCCCCTCAATTGGCTGGTGTCGGATGCGGCTGGCGAGGTGACGGGTCGACGCTTTCTCGCGGTGCACTGGGACCCGAACTTGCCGCCGGAAGAAGCCGCCGCAAAGGCCGGCGCCGCGGTCGCCTGGACCGAGATCGCGACGATGCCAATCGAGCCGCCGCGTCGAGGTTAGAAATATCGGCAACGCTCGTGCGCCGTCGATTTCCGCCTGGTACAGGGGCACGACGGACCTTTCGAGGCGGGGACCCTCATGGCGCTGATCCCGTCGACCCCGGCTGATGAGTCACACGGGCATCGGATCCGCCGTTTGCGTCACCCGCCGATCACGTATTTCCCCTCTCTCCGGGAGACCTGCTTGCTCTTGATGAGCACCGTGAGCGCATTCGACACCGACTTCTGCGCGGATTTATTCCCCTTGAGACCCATGCACTCGAGGATGTCGCCGCGGCTGAGACCGTTCGGATTTTCTCCGATGATTTTCAACAGGGCTTCCCGCCTCGTTCCCGCCCGCAGACGAACACGAGGCTCCGCAGATGATTGCAGGATCGTCGCTCGGCTCTTTCGTTGACCAGGAGGCCGTTGACTGGGCGTTTCGGCTTTGCCGCTTTTCGCCGCCTCATAGGCATCGATCGCCGCCAGCTCGCGATCGATCTCGGCGAGCTTGTGTTCCAGGTCCTTATGCTGGTTGGAGAGCTCCTCGCGCTCGCGATTGAGACGCTCCCGTTCTCGCCGCATGACATCGGCAAACCTGATCTCACCCATTCGGCAGTCCCCTAGAAATGTTTCATGTCCAACATAATCGGCGCAGTACAGAAGAAAAGAGGGGACAACCATTTAAGAAACGGTGTTCGCCTTGCACTCTCGGCTCGAGAGCGAGGGGAGGCCGTCGGTCCAGGTGATCGAGTGTCAACTTCGCCACTGACGTTCTAGAAAGTGCAGCCGCTATGTCCGACACGTGCGGCCGTTCGCAGCCGAATGCGCTACTGCCGAAGAAGTCGAGAAGGAGGTTGCCTACGGCGACCAGCGCGAACAGATCTGATCGTCGGTGCCCCGGTGACCGCGGCTGCACGGCCCATCCAAACTCAAAAGGGGAGCCGACGAATCCCGTCTTTACAGTGACCCACGGCGCTCGTTGTCGACTGCTCGTAAGAGAGAGGTTCTGATGGACATCCGGCCAATCGGCGCAGCGCGATGAGCGCTACCAAACTGGCTGCGGCGGGGCGCAACCAGATCCCGCTCGGGATCGCCTACATGGCCGGCTCGACCGCGATGTTCGCCGGCGGCAATGCGGTCGTGAAATGGCAACTCGGCATATATCCGCTGGGCGAGGTCGCGTTTGGACGCACGTTCTTCGCATTCCTGACCGTCGCGGCGATCGTACTGCCGCGCGCCGGGTGGAGCGTTCTGCGAACGCGGCGCTACCGCGAGCATCTGCAGCGCGGCCTGTCGCAGTTCGGCTCGATGCTGTGCTGGTTCCTCGCGGTCAGCGTGCTGTCTCTCGGCTCGGCGACGGCGATCGGCTTCGCGGCGCCATTCTTCACGACTCTGCTGTCGATCGTGATCCTGAAGGAGAAGGTCGGCATCCACCGCTGGTCGGCGCTGATCGTCGGGTTTGTCGGTGTCCTGATCATCACCCATCCCGGCGCCGGCACGCTGACCTACGGCGCGCTGTTCGCGCTCGCCAACGCGGTCCTGATCTCGACCGTGGCGATCGCGATCCGCCGCATGAGCATGACCGAGTTGGCCGAGACGCTGACGCTCTACCAGATGAGCATCATGACCTTGTGCACCGCCGGGCTGCTGACGCTTGGGTTCCGAGCCCCGCACTGGGGCGACGCGCTGATAGTCGCGCTTGCCGGGGTCGGCAACGGCATCGCCCAGTTCTGGTGGACGCGGTCGCTATCATTGGCGCCACCCTCGGCCGTGGTGCCGTTCAACTACCTGTCGCTGGTATGGGCAATGATCCTCGGCTTCGCAGTTTGGGGGGACGTGCCGACCCCGGGCCTCTTGGTCGGCTCCGCGATCGTTGTCGCCTCCGGCCTTTACATCCTGTGGCGGGAGACCGTGCGCCGCCGCGTGGCGGTCCCAGCGCCGCACCGGGGGTAGTCCCAGCTAGCGGATTGCGAAGGACTTTGCGGGTTCAAGGCGAACAGGCAACTTGGCGCCGAATTCGCCGCCCGGGAGCCGTGGCGAGCTGTCAAACGCGGACTTGAGACGACGGTTACGGCAACTGCGACCGGCACATCGAACCGGGATATCGACGCATTATCTTTGGGGCGAAACGCGGTCCTTCGTCCCGGCGGAAGGAATGACGCGGCTCGGCAAGGGGTCAGATCGACCACACAGCCTCGACCCCAAGGGCCCTTCGCTTCTATGGATCAATGCCGGCCCATCCCCCCAAAGCCGACTTCGTATCGGGAGTCCCGTTGTGTCATCTCGACCCCAGCCACAATTCTTCAACAGCCCGCCCCTGGACAGGGTGCGTCAAACCAAAGGATGATCCGTTCGGGGCCCGTGGAGTGCGGCCATGGATGTCGGGGGTTGGCTCAGAAGCCTCGGCCTCGGACGGTACGAGGCGCTCTTTCGCGCGAGTGAAATCGACGCCGATATCCTGCCCGAGCTGACCGACGTCGATCTCGAGAAGCTTGGTGTGCCGCTCGGGCACCGCAAGCGTCTGCTCAGAGCCATCTCCGCTTTGACAGCGGTCGACGGATTGGCGGCGCCCTCCGCATCGACTGGTGCGAAGCCGCAAGACGCCGCCGAGCGGCGGCAGCTGACGGTGATGTTCTGCGATCTCGTCGGCTCGACGGCCTTGTCGGCGCGGTTCGACCCCGAGGAGTTGCGCGAGGAGATCCGCGCCTATCAGAACGCCGTTTCCGGCGTCGTCGCGCGCTATGACGGCTTTGTCGCCAAATTTATGGGCGACGGGGTGCTGGTCTATTTCGGCTATCCGCGGGCGCATGAGGACGACGCCGAGCGGGCGTTGCGGGCCGGGCTCGAAATAGAAGCGGCGGTGAGGGGCCTGGAGACCCGTGGAACAGAGCGGCTCGCCGTCCGCATCGGCATTGCCACCGGGCTGGTCGTCGTCGGCGATCTGGTCGGCGAGGGCTCGGCGCAGGAGCAGGCGGTGGTCGGCGAGACCCCCAACCTCGCGGCGCGCCTGCAGGCTCTGGCGGAACCCGGGCAGATCGTCCTCGCCGGCGCCACCCGCCGCCTGATCGGCGACCTGTTCCGGCTGCGCGACCTCGGGCGCCAGACGGTCAAGGGCTTCGCCGAGCCGGTCGAAGCCTTCGTCGTCGAGGGCGTCGCCGCAGCAGAGAGCCGCTTCGAGGCGGCGCGCCGCCGGCTCACCGACCTCGTCGGCCGCGCAGCGGAAAGCGCCCTGTTGCGCGACCGGCTGCGCGAGGCCTGGGGCGGCGCCCGCCGGATCGTCTTGCTCTCGGGCGAGGCCGGCATCGGCAAGTCGCGGCTCGCCGCTCAGCTCGCCGCCGAGGTCGCGAGCGGGCCCCACACGCGGCTGCGCTATCAATGCTCGCCCTATCACCGCGACAGCGTCTTGCACCCCTTTGTTGTGGCGCTGGGGCGCGTCGCCCGCCTCGCCCCCGAGGACCCGGCCGAGACGCAGCTCGACAAGCTCGAAGCCATATTGGCGCCGGCGCGCATCGCGGAAACCGCACCGCTTTTTGCTTCCCTGCTGTCGATCCCGACCGGTGACCGCTATCCGCCGCTCGCATTGAGCGCGGCGCAGCAGCGGCGCCTGACCCTGGCGGCCCTGCTCGACCAGCTCGAAGCACTGGCGCGGCAAAAGCCGGTCTTGATGCTGTTCGAGGATGTCCACTGGGCCGATGCGACCTCGCTCGAAGTGCTCGATCTGACGGTCGAGCGCGTCCGCGCCTTGCCGGTACTGGTGCTGATCACCTTCCGGCCGGAATACGAGGCGCCCTGGACCGGCCTCTCGCACGTCACCAGCATAGCGCTCGACCGCCTGGCGCGCTCCGAGGTCGAGACCCTGGCCGCGCGTGTCGCCGGCCGGCCGCTGCCCCTCGAGGTGACGGCGCAGATCGTCGCCAAGACCGACGGGGTGCCGCTCTTTGTCGAGGAATTGACTAAGACGGTGATCGAGAGGGGTCTGCTCGTCGCGGGACCGCAGGGCTGGCGCCTGGACGGGCCATTGCCGCCCTTCGCCATTCCGGCGACGTTGCAGGATTCATTGGCGGCGCGTCTCGACCGGCTGGCGCCGGTCAAGGAGATCGCGCAGATCGGCGCCGCGATCGGTCGCGAATTCTCCTACCAGCTGTTGCGCGCGGTCGCCGGCCGCGACGAGCCGGCGCTCCGCGCGGCATTGGCGCAGCTCGAAGAGGCGGAGCTGCTGTTTCGCACCGGCGCGCCGCCCGATGCGCGCTACACCTTCAAGCACGCGCTGGTCCAGGACACGGCCTATGAAACCCTGCTCAGGAGCCGGCGGCAGATCCTGCACTGGCAGATCGCCGATAGCCTGCGCGATCAGTTCGCGCCGACTGCCGCGGCCGAGCCGGAACTCGTCGCCCATCATCTGACCCAGGCCGGTCTCGACGAGCCAGCGATCGAATGGTGGGGCAAGGCCGGCGACCAGGCGCTCCTCCGCTCCGCCTTCAAGGAGGCCGCCGCCCACCTCGGCAAGGCGATCGAATTGGCCGACAAACTCGCCGCGACGGCGCCGAATGCCGCCTCGGGCAGCAACCGGCTGCATCTACTAACGAGATTCGGCAATGCGCTGATCTGGGCCCAGGGATATCACGCGCCTGAAACGAGCGCGGCCTTTGCGCGCGCCCGCGAACTGGCGAGCCGGGAGCAAGACCGCCTCGGAACGGTTCTCGGCCTATTACGGTCTATGGCTGGGGCATCTGAACCGCTGCGAACCCGCACCGATGCGCGAAATGGCGGAGCTTTTCCTGCGCGAAGCGACGGCGCGGCCGGATTACCCCGAAACCCTGCACGCGCACCGCATTTTGGGCCAGACCCGCTTTTATTTCGGAGATTTTGCCGGGGCCCATGACCATTTTCAGAAGACCATCGAGCTCTACGACCACGCGCGCCATGCTCATTTCGCCAACCGGCTCGTCTGGAATCCCCGCACCGCAGCAGAGATTTTCGACGCCCTCGCGCTGTGGCTGCTCGGCCGAATCGACGAGGCTTTGCAGCTTGCCGACCGCGCCCTCGCCGACGCCGAGTCGGCAGCGCATGCTCCCACGATGGGTTATGCGCTCCTAATCGCGGCGCTGCTGGGGCTTGTTCGGTACGACCCCGAAGCAGTTGCGACCGATAGCCAAGCGTTGGCCGATATCGTGTCGCGATACGATCTCCCAGCCTTGGCCGGCCTCGCGGTATTTTTCCAGGCCTGGGCAAAGTGGTCCGATTGTGCCGAAGAGACGAGACTCGCCGACATGCGACGCGGCCTCACCGTCGATCGGGAGCAAGGTAGGATTTGGCTCTTGCCCAGTTTCGAAGCGGCCCTGGCTAAAGCCGAAGCGAGTGCCGGCGAGACTGATGCCGGGCTCCGGCGCCTGGATGATGCGCTCGCCGAGGTGGGGCACACCGAGGAGCGCTGGTACGAAGCGGAGATGCACCGCATCCGCGGCGAGATCCTGCTGAAGCGCGACCCGGCCGATACCGCGGGGGCCGATCAGTCTTTGCAGGCCGCGATCGCGATTGCGCAGTCGCAAAAAGCGCGGAGCTTCGGACTGCGCGCCGCGCTGTCTCTGGCGAAGCTTTATCGCAGCACCCCGCGCGACGCCGATGCCCACGCCGTGCTGGCGCCGGTGGTCGAGGGCTTCCTGCCGACCCATCAATTCCCCGAACTCACCGAGGCGCAATCCCTTCTCGCGGCGCTGAGCCCTTAGATCGATTGCCTCCGACCAGCCAATCACGGCCCTCGGAGGCGTTCGCCTATCGGCCAGGACGCCGATGCTGTCGGATGACGACTGCAACCGCACCAATTGAGGCTGTTCGCTCGAGAACTTGCTCAGCTGGCCCTGCGGATTCGTCTACTTCGGGATAGGTGAGTCTGATCGTCCGGAACGTCGTAACTCGCCAAAGATTGTCGACGACCTTGCGACAGTCCTCCCACGCATAAGACGGGCGGCCTTTTCGCTGTGTGTGAGCTATTTCACACTCAGAATCCGTTGGGCGGAAATAAGCTGCCGGTGCATCGGGTGCATCATCAAGGGGAGGCTTTGATGAAGTCCACAACGATCGGCCGGCGGGCTGTCGTGGTGGGTGCCGGCATGGGCGGCTTGCCGGCGGCGCGCGTCCTCGCCGATTTTTTCGAACATGTCGTGGTGCTGGAGCGCGACACCCTACCGCTCGACGCCTCCCATCGCATCGGGATCCCGCAGGGGCGCCATACGCACGCGCTCCTCGCCGGCGGACAACGGGCACTTGCCGACCTCTTTCCCGGCTTTGAGCAGGACCTCGCCACCGCCGGCGCAGTGCCGGTGGAGACGGGCCGCGATCTTCGCTTTGAAAGACCCGGATTCGACCCTCCTCCGACACGCGATCTCGGTCTCGTTGTACGAGCCATGTCCCGGCCGCTGATCGAGTTGACGGTGCGACAGCGGGTAAAGCAATACACGAATATCCTTATCCGCGAGCATTGCCAGGTTCAGGATCTCGTTGAGACGCCCGATGGCGGCACTGTTTCGGCCCTTCGTTTCGAGAACAGCGAGGGAAGGAACGAGACCCTCTCCGCCGATCTGATCATCGAGGCCTCGGGGGCGCGGCAATCTCGTCAATCGCGTCCTCCAAGCCGTCGGCCGACCGCGCCCCGAAGAGACCGTGATCGGGGTTGACATCACCTATGCCACCGCCGTCTTCGCGGTCCCCGACGATGCGCTGAGTGACTGGAAAGCCGTGGCCACGTTTGACCCTCCCACCGAGGGAGGTCTCGCCGCGGTCATGTTCCCGCTGGAGCACGGCCGATGGATTGTGACCCTCGTGGGGCGCCACGGCGAAAAGCCTCCTGACGATTCCCACGGTTTTCTCGCTTACGCGCAGCGGCTGCGTACTCCGACCATTTACGGCGCCATCAAGAAAGCGGAGCAGCTTGGCGAGATTGTTCGCTTTGGGTTTCCCGCCAGTTTCCGGCGGAATTTCGACCGGCTCGTGGAATTCCCCCGCGGGCTGCTTCCGTTCGGTGACTTGATCTGCCGATTTAACCCTGTCTATGGCCAGGGTATGAGCGTCGCCGCCCAAGAAGCCCGGTTACTCCACGAGCTTCTCGATCGCCATGCCACTGAGCCCGACCCGCTCGCCGGACTTGCCCCGGCATTCTTTGCCGAATTCCGCCTCACTGATCGAGACGCCCTGGGCCTTGGCTGCAACGCCCGATTTGGCGCACCCCAAGACGGTGGGACAACGGCCAGAGGACCTACAGCAAAGCCTCGATTTCACTGAGGCCTTATTCCGCCTCGCTGCCGAAGATCCCGCCGTACACAAGCTGTTGTTCGAGGTATTGCACCTTCTCAAACCGCAGAGCGTGTTCAGTGATGCCGACCTCGTTGAGCGCGTCAAGGCCGTCGCGGCCGCGGCGTAGGATCGGGCGGGAAGGTTGCGGCGGATTACAGGCCCAGTTTGCAGCGGGACTAAGGGGTATGTGCCCACCGATAGAACGGGTATTGCAGTTGTTCAATTCTGAGAACTGACGCAGTTCGCGTTGGGAACGTCATTATGACAGCGCCGACGCGCTTTGGTACGAACACAAACTTCACTTTTTGTTTGGCTCGCGAATGTAGCAATCGATCATCCAGAGGATAACACGGTCGATGCCGGACGACAGGATGTAGCCGTCTGGATGGAAATCGATAGCAAATCTCTGAGTCACACTGATCTCTACGCGACGATCACTTCGGGCCAAGCGAGGTGGAGTTGATCGTGCTGCGGCTCTCGACCTGGCGCCAGGCGCCATGAGCCCTTGCCCCGAACAGAGAGGTTCGACCCCAAGCGGCCCCTTGCCGCGATCGGGCTCGATCCAGCACCGGGTCCTATGCTCCGGGCGACGTCTCCCGCCCACGCTCTAGCAGTCTGTCGGATTGACGGCGGGCTGAATCATGATATTGGGTAGTGTGGCGGAAGACACTACCGGATCTAGCATGACGACCTATATGCCGTTTGACCGCGACCAGCCGTTTCTGCTGCCGCCGGATCTGAAGGACTGGCTGCCCAAGGATGACATCGCGCATTTTATCGTGGCCGCGGTAGAGCGGGTGCGGCTGGGAGCGTTTGGCACCAACCGGCAGGCCGGCGGCAAGCCGCAATACCATCCGCGGCTGATGCTGGCGCTGCTGGTCTACAGCTATGCCAACGGCGTCTTCTCGTCGCGGCGGATCGAGCGGGCAACCTACCGCGACATCGGCACCCGTTTTATTGCCGCCAACACCCATCCCGACCACGACACCATCGCCAGCTTTCGCCGGACCAATATGGCGGCCTTTGAGGCGGGGTTTTTGCAGGTGCTGCTGCTGGCGCGCGCGAGCGGGCTGTTGCGGCTGGGGACGGTGTCGATCGACGGCACCAAGATCGACGCCAACGCCTCGAAGATCCGCTCGGTGCGCTACGATCGAGCGCAGGCGTTGCGCCAGAAGCTGGCGGCCGACATCGCCGAATTGACCGCCAAGGCCGAGGCGGCCGATCGCGAGGATGACGACCCGCAGGCGCTGCCGCCCGAGATCGCCCGGCGCGAACCGCTCAAAGCCAAGCTCGATGCCGCCTGCGCGCGGCTCGAGGCGGAAGCCAAAGCTGAGGCCGAGTGCCAACGCCCGTCCTACGAGGAGAAGAAGGCTGCGTATGACGGCAAGACCGGGCGGCGCGGCCGGCCGCCCAAACCGCCCAACGAGACCCCGCCGCCCGACCGGCAAACCAACCTGACCGATCCCGACTCGCAGCTGATGCGCAAATCCAAAGCCCATGAATACCGCCAAGCCTACAACGCCCAGGCGGTGGTCTGCGCCGAGGGCAGCCAGCTGATCCTGGCCACCGGCATGGCGACCACGCCGAGCGACCAGCCGACCTTCGCGGCCACCATCCTGGCGATGGAGAACACCGTCGGTCTGCCGCAGACCGTCCTCGCCGATGCCGGGTTCGCCAGCCGCGAGGCGGTGGCGGCACTGGAAGCCCGCAACATCGAGCCGCTGGTGGCGATCGCCCGCACCCAGCCGCACCGGCCCTACGACTTCCGCCCGCCGCCCGACCCTAAGCCCGAGCGGCGGATCACCGAACCTTGGCGGCTGGCGATGAAGGCCAAACTGCAGAGCGACGATGGCAAAGCCCGCTACAAAAAACGCAACCAGACCGTCGAACCGGTCTTTGGCATCATCAAGAGTGCCATCGGCTTTACCCGCTTTCACCTGCGCGGCCTCGCCAATGTCGCCGCCGAGTGGCTCTTGATCGCGCTCGCCTACAATTGCCGCCGCCTACACCGGTTGCAGTCGGCCTGAGCCCGCACCACCCTGGCGACCCACCATCGCCAAAGTCATGAACCCGACAGGCTGCTAGTCCGTCGTGAAGGCGACCGCGGGGATTTGCCCATCCGCGGTGTCGCTCAGTCGCTTCGGCACCAGCAGGAGGACCGGGAGAATCAGGGCATAGACGGCCGTGATCGCGATCACGCACACGGTGAAGCCGCCGAAATGATCGTAGAGGTTTGTGCCCAGCAGCCCTCCTGGGCAGGAGCGGATCATCAGGTCCAGGTAGGCGGCCGTGGCGACGCCGCCCATCAGGCCGATCGGTGCCGCTGCAAACAGGGCGCCCGTCACGGAGTGGATGAACAGCTGCGGGACAAACTGCGGGATCGCGACCACCGTGCCCCAGAACAGCAGGGGCCTTAGTGAAAACTTCCGACATAAAACGCCATAGACGAGGAAAGTGGGAATGAAGGAAGCAGAGAAGATCGCATTCCACTGACCCCACTGGGAATCCTCCGCATGCAGAGCGTCCTGCAGATAATACTGCAACGGCGTCCCGGAGCCCGGCGCGAAGTTCCACAGAAACCAGATCAGCAGGGCGGGGTAGATCGGCCAGTGCTTGACTAGGCGCTTGATGTCGTCGACCGGATGGGCGTCGGACGCGCGCTCTGCTTGCAAGTTGCCGAAGACGCTGGCGGGCTTCCACAGGCCGTAGAGCGCCACCAGCGCCATGATCGCCGCCCCCATGAGAAACAGCAGGTGCGCCGCGCGAGTGCCATCGTGACTTTCCATCAGGTCGCTAAGGGAACCGCCGAGAATCGATGCCGCGATCCAGGGGAGCGAGCCGAAGATGTTCCACGCAGTGCTGATTTGTCCGGACATGACGTGCTGCTGGCCGAGGGCAGAGTTCAGTCCGTTCTGCGCGCTGGAGACGAACAAGAAGGCAGCTCCCAGCAGCAGGTTGGCGACCAACAGCGACTGATAGTTCACCGGCGCAAAGGCGAACACGACGTATAGAGGGCCGCGCACAGGCCACCGAACAGCACCATGAAACCGCGGTCCCGCATGCCGAGTGGATTCCAGATGTCGCGCGCAAATCCGAAAAGGAAGGACACGTGGGCCGGCGCGCCGGCGATTAGGGCGAAGATCGCCATTTCGTGCGCTTTCAAATGGAGCTTGTTCTTCAACAGGAAACTGATCGGCAGCCCGATCAGCCCGCTCGCCGGAGACCCGAAGCCCAGCAGGACGAGCAGTACGCTCAGATAGATCAGGATCCGCGTGCGAACGCCACCCGGCAACACCGAGGGGGTGGCTAGGATGTCCGAGGTCTTCCGAGCGGTTAGATCTGCGGTCATGACCGGCGGAGCCCTCGTGAATCAGCCCTTAGGGTGGTTAATGCCAAGTCGTTCGTCAAACCGATCGAGGCGCACCGGGCCGGCGAGCCGACGTGACCGAGCGTTGCGCAACTTCCAGGAGAGGGCCGAATTCCACCGATTGAGCCGGGTGGTTGGGTCACCCATGTGTTGGCTTAAGGAAGTGCTACCGGACCTTGGGTCAACCCCTCGCCGGCGAGTGCCTTCGACCCGTTGCGGTCATTCGGAATACGGCTCCAGGCCGCCCTGGTGCATCAACCGTTGCGCACTAGAACCTTGCAACGAGACCGGAAACACATCTCCAACTCCGACAATCCTGGTAGTAATGCCTTGGCATCTCCGCCCAACGTGCCTGGCAAAGCAGAGGTAACCGGAATGCTTGAAAAGCTAAGCGGTGAAACGCGGTTGTTCCCGATCATTGGCGACCCGATCATATTCGTTAAAATACCTCCTCGCTTGACCGGCGATCTCCAGGCACGGGGCCACAACGGCATCTGCGTACCGATGCAAGTGCGAGAGACGGACCTGGAGGGCGTCATGAACGGCCTCTCGCGCATCCCCAACATCGATGGCCTGCTGATCACCATGCCGCATAAATTCACCGCCTTTGCGTACTGTGCCACCAGCTCCGAGCGGGCGAAGCTGCTGGGTGTCGTGAGCGTGATGCGTCGCAACCCGGACGGTTCGTGGCATGGCGACATGCTCGATGGCCTCGCCTTTGTGAAGGTGCAGAAAGACGAGGGTGCCCAGCCGCACGGGACGCGGGTGCTGCTGGTCGGTGCCGGCGGGGCGGGTAGCGCCATCGCCATCGCGCTGCTCGAGGCGGGGGTCCGGGAACTGGTCATCCACGACACCGATGACTCTCGCACCGCCCATCTTATCGAGCTTCTGTCTGAGCTAGGCCGCGGCCGAGTGACCGCCGGCCCGCCGGACCCGACTGGCTCCGACATCGTGTGCAACGCGACCCCGATGGGCATGGTTGCCGGGGACCCGCTGCCCGTTGCCGCGAATTTGCTCACCCCTTCAATGTTCGTGGGGGACGTGATCGCTGGACATGGAGTGACGCCCCTGTTACAGGCCGCCCGCGCCGCGGGCTGCAAGACAGCGAACGGCGTGCAAATGGTTGAGGCCGTGCGGGAGATAATGCTCGACTTCATGCTCGGGAACTGATCACGGCGGGCAGAGCCAGCACCCTCGGCGCCGTCATTAGGCCGCCGCACCGCGGCCGGGCGGCCACCAACAGCCGAAATCGGTGCCAATCCAGCGGGCCTTGGGCCACCGGCGAACGCGAGCCAACGGCTCAAACCGACCCCAAAGCGGTCATCCCGCCCGCAGAGCGACTTATATTCTGTCGCCGTCGCCCCGCGCGGGACACGGAACGTTTTCACGTGCGAGACGGGATGCACCACCGGCATCCAGCCGTTGCGGAACGCGCGGATCGCTGGCTATTTTCGATAAACTTCGAAGTTCATCAGAAAAATCCCGATCGGAGGCGCGTCGTTTCATGGAAGTACCCTTGACCCCAATGGAGTTCGCCCGGCGTGCACGCCGGCTCTATGCCGACCGCGAAGCGGTGGTCGATGGAAATCTGCGCCTGACTTATGCACAATTCCTGGAACGCTGCGACCGTTGGTCGTCGGCCCTCCAGGCCCTCG
The DNA here is from genome assembly GCA_963759955.1 of uncultured Alphaproteobacteria bacterium. Classification (GTDB taxonomy): domain Bacteria; phylum Pseudomonadota; class Alphaproteobacteria; order Rhizobiales; family Beijerinckiaceae; genus Roseiarcus. The sequence continues at coordinate 6,186 of CAVXCA010000065.1, read as the reverse complement.
GAGTCCGGCAGGGCGATCGGGTCGCCTACATCGCTCCGAACACGCACGCCCATTTGGAGGGGTACTACGCGGTCCCGCAAATCGGCGCGATCCTGGTGCCGATAAACTACCGGCTCATCCCGGACGATTTCGAATACATTATCAACCACTGCGGGGCAAAGATCGTCTGCGCCCACGCGGACTACCTTGAAGCCGTCGATGGCATTCGCGGCCGGTTGGCCGGCGTCGAACATTTCGTGGCGCTGGAAAGTTCGCGCGACGGCTGGATCGATTACGAATCGACACTCGGCTCGCATTCGCTAGACTTCGCCAAGGCCGATATCGCCGAGACCGATCTCCTGACGATCAACTACACGAGCGGAACGACGGCGCGGCCGAAGGGGGTGATGATCACCCACCGCAACGCGTACATGAATGTCATGGGGACCCTCGTCCATCACCATCTGACGCCGGCTGATCGGTATCTCTGGACCTTGCCGATGTTCCACGGGAACGGTTGGACGTTCACCTGGAGCAACACCGCCCGCGGCATGGCAAACGTCTGCCTGCGCCAGGTAGAACCGCGGCTCATCTACCAACTCATTAAGGACGAGAACATCACGATGTTCTGCGCTGCTCCGACGGTGCTCATCGGCATCGCGAATGCGCCGGAGGACGTCAGGGCGGGGGCGCCGCGCGGCGTCCGACTGTTCACGGCCGGGGCACCGCCCGCCGCGGCGACGATCGAGTTGGTGAGCGCGAGCTCGGCTGGGAGCTGACCCATGTTTATGGGATGACCGAGGCGTCGCCTCTGATCACCTTTTGCGAGCCCCTGCCGGAGCACCAGAAGCTTTCGCTAACGGAACGGGCCGAGATCAAGGCACGCCAGGGCGTCGAACTCGTCAGCTCCGGCGAGCTACGGGTCGTGGACGAACACCGAAACGAGGTCCCCCGCGACGGGCAATCCCTGGGCGAGATCATCGCGCGGCAACGTCGTCATGACGGGATATTATAACGATCCCGAGGCGACGAACGCGGCGATCAAGGATGGTTGGTACTACTCGGGCGACGCCGCGGTCGTTCACCCCGACGGTTACGTGGAAATCCGAGATCGTTTCAAGGACATCATCATCAGCGGCGGCGAGAACATTTCGTCGGTCGAGGTCGAAGGGTGCCTGCTGCGCCACCCGGCGGTGCGGGAAGTCGCCGTCGTCGGCATGCCTCACGAGAGGTGGGGCGAATTGCCTCATGCCTTTGTCATCCTGCGCGAGGGTGCCAACGCGACCGAAGACGAACTCAAACTTCACGCACGCAACAGTCTGGCCCACTTCAAGACACCGCAATGGGTCAGCTTCGTCGACGAGCTGCCGAAGACGGCGACCGGTAAGGTACAGAAGTTCGTACTTCGAGGGGGCAAAGCCGGCATCTCGCGGCAATAGCGGTGAAAAACCGGTAACGTCGAACTCCGCCTGGCCTAGTGATCTCGCGGGCGCTCCGTCGCGCCGCGCGGGTTCCGATGCCGGCGACTTCCGCCGTCCAGAGTGGCCTTGAAGGTGTCGAACTCCGAGCTGTGCCGCATTCCGCGCAGACTTCGTACCGGTGACGGTTCGAGTATTCTTATGTCCGGTTTCCACCCACTTGAGACCCCGGGGCGGCGCACGGCAAGGACCGGGTTGCGGGGCAACAGCGGGCCCCTAGGACCCCCAATCGGCCCGCCGCCCTTAAGGTGATCACGGAAGCTCGCCAGCAAAATGCAAAAACCCCGCCGGGCATGCAGCCAGGCGGGGGTAGGGTCGTTCTTTAATGTAAGATCTTCTGGCGCCTTCACCCTCCAGACCGGCTGATCTGGAGGGTGAAGGCGTCAGGCTGCTGTGGTCTCGGCGGCGATGATTTCGGCCATCGTACGGTGGTCATGGAACGCCCAACTTTCGCCGACCGGCACATCGCGCGCGGCGGTAGCGGCTTCGACCCGGCGCCAGGCACCGTGAGCCAGGAAACCGATCACCGCGTCGCGCGGCCGGGCACAGGCGCCACAGCTCTTGCAGGTGGCGTCCGAATAGGTCGCCGGGCAGACCGCGATGCGCCTGCCGGCCGGCGTGCGCCGCGGCAGAGGGGCGGTGCGGTCGCGCCATTCACCGACGGTCTCGGTCCATTGATCCTTGTGGCGTTTGAACCGGTGCCGTGATGCACGACGGCCGTAGGCACGGGCGAGGACGGTCACCACCGGGGCAATCCCGAGTGCCGCCAGTTGGTCGGCCTGATCGGGGTTGTCGGCCGAGAGGTTGACCGTGAACCCGGCCTCGACCGCCATCGCGATCAGGCGCCGGTTTTCGACAGCGACAGGATCGTCGCCGAGCACCGGCTTGTGGGTGAACGCGATGACGCGCTTACCGGTGTTAGCCGCGACCAGCATTTGCAGCATGACGCGGTCGATGCTGGCGCCATAGCCGGGAAAATCGCCGGCTTGCGCATAGCGCCACAAGCAGCCGGGCTCGAGAGCGGCAATCCTGGCGCAGAATTCTGCCCAGGTACCGCCGGCAAGGCCACGCGAGACCCGGTCCCAGTGCATCGCAAGGGCACCGGTCTCGGCGTAGCAGCCATTGTCGTAGAGCGCGCAGCCGGGCCAGCACGATGCCCGCTCGGTGATCGAGGCGGGGATCGGCCCGGTCTTGGCGTTCTGCGAGACCGGGATGAAAAGAACTCTCATTTTCGAATGCTCCATCGGGACGGGATGTCCCGACGGCGCGACCCCGCCGCACGTCGGTGCAGCAGGGTCGGGGTCGGCTAGAAGTGGCTTATCGCGACGAGGTAGTGCCGGACCTTGGCGCTGATGTCGGTCCCGCGCTCGAGTACTTCCTCGGTCGTTGGCCAATCGTCGTAGCGGATCTCGCCGGTGCCGAGGATATGGCCGCCGCGCCAGCGCCCTTTGACGTCTTCGACGCCCTCAAAGAGGCGAGCGAATTGGGCGCGCTCTTGGTCAATGCGGCCCATCTCTGTGGCGCCGGCGGGGATGTCACCGCCGCCGCGGCGCTCGCGATGGCACAGCATGACAAAAAGCCCGCCCGCAACGTCGACGATCGGCACCCAGTTCGGATCTGCTCTCTTGAGGATCGGCAGATCGCGGTCTTTGGGTGCGGGCGTGACCATGCCGGCCAGGGTCGGAACCTGACCGAAGGCGACCGGGTCGATGTACTCGAAGGTGTCGAGATTGACGATGACGCGCCGTTGGCCGTCTGCGATCTCGTGCGGCAGCAAGCCATGCCAGTCGCCCGAGCGTGGCGGGCGCTGCACGTGCTCCGGCCGCATGCCGCAGCGTTGTTTGAGCCAGGCGAGATCGTCGGCGCTGTAATCGTCGGCGATCACGCACTCGGCAACACCGCAGTTGCCAAAATGCCGGGCCACGGGTTTGACGCGCACCGAATGGGTGCTCGTCCAGCGGTCGATGACCTGACCGTAGGTCTTGGAGCCGGGAACACCGTCCGTGCAGGTCTCTTCCTGCTCGAAATAGCGGACGTTGCAGGCCGCCTCGAGAAAGGCGCCGGCCTCGCGGGTAATGTCGGCAAAGACCGGCACCTTCCTCCAATTCTTTTTGGGCCGGCGCTCTTCGATGGGCTTGATCGCGTAGAAGAGCCGCGAGAGCGGCGGACCTTTCCAGCCCCGGATGTCGTCGTCCTTGGGGTAGTCGCCCTGGACGAGGATACGCTTGCCGGCCCAGCGGTCGATCAGCGGCGATTGCGAGCCGTCGGCCGGCATGTTGCCGCCGCGAGCGCAGGCGAGGGCGACGATCGCATTCGGCGTGCCGGGTCGGCTGAAGGCTTGTTCGCCTTCCTTGAGCCCGTTGTCGAAATCGGGAGGATCGAGACCCTCCTCGGCGTCGATGCAGACCGGGCGATGGTATTGTCCCATAGGGGTTCTCCTATCAGGAGCGGGATTGCTCCTGACAGCACCAGCCCCCTCGACTGCTGCCGAGGAGGCTGATGGTCCCTATTTCTTCGAAGTCTCACGCCAGCATTTGAGTCCCGACTTGATCTCTGAAACGATTTTCAGGACGATACTGTTGAAGCCGTGAACCAGGACAAACAGGGTCACGAGACCAGTAGGGTGCGCATTGGATTTTCCTCTGGGGAGCAGGATGCTCCTGACACCGCGAGCCCCCTCAACTGCTGTCGAGGGGGCGTGCGGCTACTTGCGGAAGCCCTTCGAGCGCTGCACCAGCGAGTAGGCCACGTTGTCTATGACCGTGACGGTCTCGTTGGGCATGGCCTCGCGCACGATTGCAAGCGCGTCGTCAAGGGTGAGGGGCTTTGCTGGCAGCGGCATGTTGTCCGCTATCTCGTCACATTCGGTACGCATCACTTATTCCGAGAGGCGATCATCGACAGGTTTCACAGCCTTCTCGGTCGCAATCTCGATGAGCTGGTGATCGACATACCGGTAATTGACGGGATCATTCGAACTCGAGGACGCGCGTCTCGCGCACGGCGAACGAGGAATGTCGTCAGCTCATCGTCGATGCGCTTCGAGCGCGCGTCTTCGATGGCCTGCACGACTGGTTTGGCACTGCCCTCCGCATACTCCTGCAGGACGGGCGTGACCTCTTCGAGCCACCGGTCGGGTGCGCCCTTGGTATGGCGGATGCGCACTTCGGTGTATTGGTCGGCGCCCCAGATGATCCGGTTGCAGCAGACATAGTCGAAGAGGAAGAAACCGGCGAAGAGGCTGGATTTGCCGACTTCGCTGTTCCCCACGAAGAAGCCGCGCGCGAACGACCCGAACTTGCCGGCGCGGCGGTTGGGCAATTCGATGCGGTTCTCTTCGTCGGCGAGAAACACGAACATGTCGCGATCGCTCGCGTAGAGGGTCGTGTTGTCCTTGGTGACCGTCACCCGCTGGCCAAACTCGCCGGGCACGCGCCAGGTCCCCGTGACACCATCGCCGAAACGGTCGACGAGGGCATCAACGGCATCGGCGTCATAGACGCGTCCGTAGTTGGGGCCATTGACGGAGCGGAGCTCGTTGACACTGCCGTCCTCGTTTGTCGTGACGAGAACGCCGATGTCTTCGACGCCGCGGGTGAAGCGCAGATTGTAGTTGAGGCAGTCTGCGATCATCGGGGCAGGCATGTTCGTCTCGCGGAAATAGCTGGCCGGCGAGTTGCCGGGGCTGGCGAGCGAGCACAGCTGTCCGAACGACCAATGCGTCGGCGCCGCCGCCGGGAGGCTGCCGCCCAGGATCTGCAGCGCGCGGGCGTCATCCTCAACGGGGAGGATGTTTACCTTGCGGCTGCTGATCGTGTGGGAGCGGCTGTTGTCGCGCACCTGGCGCTTGAAATCCTGCATGTCGATGAGGCTCGTGAAGCGCTCGTCGGGGGGCGCGGCTCATCCACTGGCGGTGGGCTTGCATCAGGGTAGTCATGAGTTCTTTAACTCCATTCAGATCAGGAGGGGCGGCATGCCCGCTCCTGACGCCTCAGCCCCCACACGCTTCTGCGTGCAGGGGAGAGAGGCCGTGCTGGTGGGAGCGCGCGCAGGGATTGAACTCGGGCACCGGGCCCTGAGCCCCTCTCGCGTGACAGATCTCCGACGGAGGCCGCGCCCTGAACCGCAGGTCTGTTCCTGCTCGGGTTCGGGGCACGATCGCGATGGCCTGACGGCTCCACGCCGCGAGCCCCCTAGGCTGCTGCCGAGGAGGCGTGGCGGTTCAGTTGTCGTCTTGGTACTTGCTGGGGATGTCGGATGTTCCTACGCCCCGGCCCCTGCCGACTTCTGTCAGCAGGGGTGGAGAGGCTCAGCCCCGGCCGAACGGCTTCAGACCAAGTTCGACGAGGCGCTCTTTGCAGGCGGCCACGTCAGCGATGTAGCGCTCGAGCGAATAGGAGGCGACATCGCAGATCGAGGCGAGCTGATAGACCATCAGCCGGATCGCCGGGTCCCCACAGAGGGCCATCGTTGCCGACGTCTCGTGCTCGCGGATTTCGCGGCAGGCTTCGGCGATCGACACGGCGATGCCGCTCGGATTAGACGCTCCGGGATCGACGATCACGAGTGCATCGCGAAAGCGGCTGCCATGGGGGCGTTTTGGTTCAGACATGGGTGTAATCTCCGTCACGGAGCGGAAAGTGCTCCTGACGGCGGCGGCCCAACCCGCTGCTGCAGGTCAGGCTGTTAAAGGTCTTGCGGGAGTTTGTTGCACGGGACCCTAGCAGGC
>CAVXCA010000064.1:0-3937 GCA_963759955.1 uncultured Alphaproteobacteria bacterium | reverse complement strand
CTCGCTGGAGTCCAGAAGGCGTTCAACGCGGCGCAGACCGGGGGCAAGCGGGTTTCGCTCGCCGACCTGATCGTTCTCGGCGGCTCGGCCGCCGTCGAGCAGGCCGCGAAGAACGCCGGGCACGACGTGGAAGTTCCCTTCGCGCCGGGGCGCACCGACGCGACGCAGGAGCAGACCGACGTGGAAAACTTCGCGGTGTTGGAGCCGATCGCCGACGGGTTCCGCAACTACCTCAAGAAGGACTACGCCGTTTCGGCGGAGGAGCTGCTGGTCGATCGGGCGCAGCTGATGACGTTGACCGCCCCCGAGATGACGGTTCTCGTCGGCGGCATGCGCGTGCTGAACGCCAACTTCGGACAGTCGCAGCACGGCGTGTTCACCAAGCGCCCGGGAACGCTCACCAACGACTTCTTCGTCAACCTGCTCGACATGGGCACGACGTGGAAGGCGGTCTCGAAAGCCGAAGACGTGTTCGAAGGACGCGATCGCGCGACGGGCGAACTGAAGTGGACCGGCGCCCGCGTCGACCTCGTCTTTGGTTCGAACTCGCAGCTTCGGGCCCTTGCGGAGGTCTACGCATGCGACGACTCGCACGAGAAGTTCGCGCGTGATTTCGTGGCTGCGTGGAACAAGGTGATGAACATCGACCGCTTCGACCTGGCCTGACCCCGGCGCAAGGGCGTTCGGGCGCGGCTGAATCTCAGCCGCGCCCGAACGTCAGGTCCCGGGCGGACCGCCGGCCATGTGCGCCTGCGGGCGCCCAGGATGCGGAAAGACGCCGCGGGTCGGCGCCAAAGACGAGAAGCCAGGGCGGCGCTTCAAAACAAATTGGAACGCCGCCGGAGGCGGCGCCCCGCGGGCCGTGGCGGAGTAATCGGGCGCTCCTGCCGTCAATCGGGACAGGCGGCTTCGGCCGCCTGTCTCGTCAGGCTGATCCGGGCTCGGACAGATTTCAGACCGGCGCCGGCGTCTCTCAGTCTCAACGATTGTTAACCAGCGCCGGGCTTGATGTCGCCACGAATCCGGTTCACCCTCGCGGCGTCGTTGACAGGCGGAGACGGGGTGCGTGCATAACCGGCCGAAAGTTCCGCGCGCGCTGGTATTTCTGTTTGCGCTCGCGTTTCTGTTTGAGACTTGGATTTGGAACCGCGTCGTCGCCGTCGGCCGCCGGCTGTTGGCGGTTGTTCCGTGGACCGCGTTCCGGGCGGCGCTCGTGCGGCTCATCGGCCGTCTGCCGGTGTGGGTGGCGCTGCTGATGTTCGGCATCCCCTTCGTCGTCGCCGAAACCGGCGCCTTCATCTGCGTGGTGATCGCCGCGACCGGCCACATCGTCGCGGGCGCCACGGGCTATGTCGTGGTGAAAGTCTTCGGCTTCGGCCTCGTCGTGCCGATCTTCGATCTGACGCGCGACAAGCTGCTGACGATGCCGTGGTTCGCCGTCATCTATCGAAAGTTCCTGATTTTCCACGAATTCGCCGAGCGGCTGGTGGCACCCTATCGCCAGGCGGCGGTCGCTTACGTGAACGGCCTGCGAGGGCGTGCGCGCGCCTACTGGGTGCGGCGTCCTGCGGGCGCGGAGGAAGAGATCGGCTGAGCCCGGGTGAATGGCGCCGGCGGTCATTCTGCCCTATAGCAGCGCGCGAAAGGACGGTCGGCGGGACTTGCGCCGACCGCGACTTCGCGCCGCCGCTCTTCAACCCGGGTTCGCCCTTGACGCTCCTCCTGCCGCACGGCAAATCGCTGACGCTCGGCTCGCCGATCGCCGTCATGGGCATCGTCAACGCGACGCCGGACTCCTTTTCCGACGGCGGCGCCTTCGCGAGCGCAGATGAGGCCGCCGCGCACGGCGAGCGGCTCGTCGCCGAGGGCGCGGCGATCCTCGACGTCGGCGGCGAGTTCGAACTCGGCCCGGCGCCGCCGCGGTGAACGCGGACGAGGAAATATCCCGCGTCGTACCTGTGATCGCGGCGCTGCACGGCCGCGTCGTCCAGCCGATCTCCGTCGACACCAGCAAAGCGCGCGTCGCCGCGGCCGCGCTCAAGGCGGGGGCGTCGATCGTCAACGACGTCTGGGGGTTTCAGCGCGACCCCGAAATCGCCCGCGTCGTCGCCGAGAACGGCGCGGCGGCGGCGCTGATGCATAATCGCGCCGCGGTGGACCCCGAGTTGGACATTATCGCCGACATCCTCGCGTTTCTCTCACGCTCGATCGAAATCGCGCTCAAAGCGGGCGTCGCCGAGGAGCGGCTGATCGTCGATCCGGGTTTCGGCTTTGGCAAGACGCCGGCGCAAAATCTTCAATTGATTCGCCGGCTGCGCGAGCTGGCGACGCTCGGCCGTCCGGTGCTGCTCGGCGTTTCGCGCAAGTCGACCATCGGGCTCGTGACGGGCCTGAAGGTTCCTGCCGAGCGCGTCGCCGGCTCGATCGCGGCGGGGCTGATGGGCGTCGCCAACGGCGCGGCGATTTTGCGGGTTCACGACGTCGCGCCGCATGTGCAGGCGCTGCAGGTGTGGCGCGCCATAGGGGAAAGCTGACGATGAACGGCCCTTCTTCGCCGATCGCGATCGGACGTGGCAAGATCTTCGTCGAGGGGCTGCGGCTGCACGCCTTTCACGGCCATTTCACCCATGAACGCAAATACGGCCAGACGTTCGAGATCGATCTCGACCTCGTCGCCGATCTCGCCGCGGCGGCGGCGGGCGACGATCTCAAGGCGACCGTCGACTACGGCAAGGTCGTTGCGGTGACGCAGCAGGTTTTTTGCGGCGAGCCGCGCGCGCTCGTCGAGGCCGCCGCGTTCGATATCGCGCACGCGCTGCTGGACAAATTTCCCCGCATCGTGTCGGTCGTGGTGCGGGTCGGCAAGGTGGCGCCGCCGATCGCCGCGCCGCTGCGCGCGGTCGGCGTCGAGATCGAGGTGAAGCGTGGCGGATGAGCCGTCGAGGCAGGCCGCGCTCGGCCTCGGCGGCAACGTCGGCGATGTCGCGGCGGCCTTCGTTCGCGCGCTGGGCCGCCTTGGCGGGACGCCGGGGGTGAGGCTCGCGCGCGTCTCCTCGGTCTACCGCACGCCGCCGTGGGGCAAACTCGATCAGCCGCCGTTTCTCAACATGGCCGCGATCGTCGAGACGACGTTGCCGGCGCGGGCGCTGCTCGCGCTCTGTCTCGAAATCGAGCGGGCTCTCGGCCGCGAGCGCCTCGAGCGCTGGGGGCCACGCACGCTCGATATCGACATCCTGACCTACGGCGCCGCGCGCATCGACGAGCGGGACCTGAAGGTTCCCCATCCGCGCATGTCCGAGCGCGCCTTCGTTCTCGCGCCGCTGGCCGAGATCGCGCCGCGGCTGCGAGTCGCCGGCCGGGAGGTCGGGGAATGGCTGGCGCTCAGCGATCGCGCCGGCGTGGAGGTCGACGCCGAGGCGAGCGCCAGGGTGCGCGGGGCGATCGGGGCCGGCGAAGGCGCGGCCTAGGGGCGCGGGACGCCGGGCCGAGCGCCGCGACGGCCGGCGGGCGCGCTTCGGCGGTTCGCCGCGTCAAGCGCCCGTCGCGTTTCGTCAAGTCTTGTCGAGCTTCGTCAAGCGTTGTCAAGTTTTGTCAAGTCTCGTGGCCGGTTCGTCAAGGGCTTCGCCGCGCCGTGATTGTGGAAAATCAAGACGTTAGCGCCGCCGCAAGGCCGAAATTGTCAAGAGCCGCCCGCCAAAGCCCTTTCCGCCGCCCGCCCGGCGCCGGCGACATTGGCAAAGACTAGCACGAGGGCTGGTTTTCAGAAAGATATTGTCGAAGCCCGGCGGCGATTTCTGGGTCGCCCAAGGGAACCTTGGCCGCGCGGCGCGGCGAGCGCGCTCTGCGCGCCGCCCGCAGGCGGGCTTATACCGAATCTCGGTGAGCGTGACCTGTCGGGAAAAGCTCCCTCGTCGTCATGGCCGGGCTTGTCCCACGG
>CAVXCA010000063.1:0-22799 GCA_963759955.1 uncultured Alphaproteobacteria bacterium | reverse complement strand
CCCTTGCGACCCGGCGACAAAAAAGCCGCTCACAGAGCACGGCCACAAGGACGACGACGACGTCGGCACGATCAGCAAGTGGTGGGAAGCTCATCCCGGCGCCATGATCGGCGTTCCCACAGGTCCAAAGTCCGGCTTCTGGGTGCTCGACATGGATGTGGACGGCGAAAAGGGATCGACGGCGTGGGCGCGCTGTCCACTCTCGGCATGTTGCCGGAAACGGTCACGCAAGTAACGCCTCGCGGCGGCCTGCATGCGCTTTTCAAATGGGGCGCTCGGCGTCCGGTTCGGAACAGCACGAGCAAGATCGGACCGGGAATCGATGTTCGGGGAGATGGTGGTTACGTGATCCTAGCGGGTTCCGTCCGGAGCGACGGCCGCGCGTATCAATGGAAGCGAGCGCCGGACCGTTGTGCGATCGTCGATGCGCCAACATGGTTGCACGAAGAAATCGAACGCGCGAAGCGAGGCGAGGACTAGCGAAGCCGATCGCGAACAAAGACCACACCGATCGTGCCGAGCCGCGCCCGGCGGGCGTGCTGATTGATGACTGCCGGCGAGTCGCCGAGACGAAAACGGGTCAACGAAGTGACGCGTTGAACAAGGCGAGCTTCGCCCTCGGGCGCCTCGTTGGTCTTGGCCAGCTCCAGCAAGACGAGACAGAGGTGCGTTGCGAAGCGCAGCCGCCGAGTGCGGACTTATCGCCGACGATGGCGAGCAATCAGTCAACGCCACGATTGCATCGGGTCTGGGCGCTGGCGTGAAGTACACATTTTGCGCAATCAAGCCGCGCGACGGGTTGAACAGCTCGAAACAAAGGCGGTTGCGCCCAAAAACTAGTGACCGAAGCAACCCTAGTGCACCTCGCTGCGCTTTCGCCGATCGAATTTGATCGCGTGCGCGCCGATGAAGCTGAGAGGCTCGGCGTCCGCGTCAGCACCCTGGACGATGAGGTTGAAAAACTCCGTCCTTCGAAAGAGGTGAGTCCCGGCGCCGGCCGGGCGCTCTCATTGCCGGTCCCGGAGCCGTGGCCGGAGTTGGTCGATGGCGCCGAGATTCTCAACGCCGCCGAGTGCGCGATCGCCGATCACGTCAAGCTGTCCCGCGAGGCGGCGGTCGCCGTGGCCCTCTGGTGCGTGCATGCGCACGCCCTGGACGCCGCCTATTTCTCGCCGAGGCTGGCAATCACTTCGCCCGAAAAGCGGTGCGGCAAGACGACGCTGCTGCGCCTGATTGAAGCCCTGACGCCGAAGCCGCTGGCGGCCGCGAACATCACTGCCGCCGCTCTGTTTCGAACCATCGAATTGGCCCGGCCGACGTTCTTAATCGACGAAGCGGACACGTATCTTATCGACAACGAAGAGCTTCGCGGGATCATAAACTCCGGTCATGTGAGAGGCGGGCAAGTCATAAGGCTCGTTGGTGACGACCATGACCCGCGCGTGTTCTCGACCTTTTGCCCGACTGCAATCGCGGCAATCGGCGCAATTCCTGGCACGATCGACGATCGCAGCATTAGCGTCCTGATGTCGCGGAAGAAGAAAGACGAGGCCGTCGCCCGGTTTCGCGCGGATCGAAGCGGAGGCGTTCACGACTTGAACCGGAAGGCCGCCCGATGGGTTGCGGACAACTTGGACTCCTTGCGAGAGCTTGACCCGCCAGTGCCGGCGGAGCTTCACGATCGCGCTGCTGACAACTGGCGGCCGTTGCTTGCGATCGCCGACCTGGCGGGCGGGGATTGGCCCGCGCGCGCTCGGCGGGCCGCGCTCAAACTGTCGGGTGCCGACGCCGGAGAAGGGGACACGACGTCCACCCTTCTCCTTGAAGACATTCGAATGCTGTTCCGAGAGCGCGACGTCGATCGTCTCAAAAGCGAGGGGGTGACGACCGCCTTGTCCACGATGCTCGATCGCCCGTGGCCGACATTCGATCGAGGAAGACCAATTTCGCCCGCCGGCATCGCACGTCTTCTGAAGCCTTACGGGATCACGCCCGGCACGATCCGGATCGGAGAGGAAACGGCGCGAGGTTATCTTCGATCCGCTTTCGAGGACGCGTTCTCTCGATATTTGCCGCCGTGAGCCAACACGCCAACACATCGCCAGAAAAAGCAGGGGACTCCGAGCATTCTTGAGGTGCAACATTAGGCGCGATGTTGCGCCTCTAAAATCCGCGCAACGCTCAGAAAATAAAGGGTTGTGTTGGTGTTTTGGCTCGTCGCCTCTGCTCGCTCCACAGAGCTATGGCGCCGGTTTAGGATGATCGTCGGCGGGTGGTAGCAGGAGCATTGCCGGCTCCACGCCGAGCGCGGTCGCCAATCGAGCGCCAACTCGTCCCGTGACTTGCCCAGCCTTTACCGTTTGCGGCGCATGTTCCGTCCGAGACTTTGGGGCAAGTCCATCGGCCTGGTTGGTGACGACTTGCCACGTGACGTTGTCGCCTAATCGTGTCATTTTGCAGCTAGGGAGCGCCTAGACTGGTGAGCTGCCCCCAATCGCTCTCACCAGTCTCAAGGAGAAGCACCATGCTGAGGATTGTCGTCGCCACAGCTCTTAGTGCTGTCCTGGTAGGGCCGGCCGCTGCCTACTGCGACCCGGGTGCCCCGGGTTACCAGAACTGTCTTTATAGAGAAGACTTGGGCGCGGCTGGGGGTTCGTCTGCGCCCGGAATCACGTCGCGCCCAAACCCCATGGGTGGGTATGACTATTCGAACGGGGTCACGTCTCGCGCCAACCCGCTAGGCGGTTACGACTATTCCAATGGAGTTACCTGCCGACGGAACCCGTTCGGAGGCATGGACTGCCGATAACAAAACGGCCTGACCGCAATGGCCGCAAACATCAAATCGGACCAGTGGCGGGCCTGAACGCGGCACCCGGAGCGCGTCGGCATTCGCTCGCTAAATAGATTTCGAAGAAATCCGTCGAAATTTGACGAACATCAGACGGATTTTGACAGAAATTGTCGACTTGTAGTCATATCGAAAATACGCCTCACCGTGTTGTGGCCCTCACTGCGGCACTTGTCTGTTGATCCTGAACGGCGCACGCCCGGCTTTGGATCAGTGGCGCAGCAGCCACAGCGCCCACAGCGCCGCGGTGATGTAGAGTGCTTGGGCGAGGCGCGGCAGCGCGCCGGCGAACCAGCCGCGGACGCGGATGCGGGGGGAATCATTGACCGGCTCGGGCGCAGATTTAACGGGGGCGTGTCCAGGAGAAGACTTCGTGATGGGTTCGATTCGGAGACGGCTTATTTTGTCATTGATATGGCTGCCGATAAGGCCGACGCATAAAGTCAACACAATAATTACGAGCGCGATTTCTCCGAGTACAAAGAACGCGTCATAGTCGAGGGAGAAATTCCAGAGCGCCTCAACGCCTTTCCAGCGCCAATTCTGGCCCCTGGGAAGGAAATCTCCGAGGAACACAGGCGTCCAATAGCCATCCTTCAGCCAGAGGATTATCTGAAAGACCAGAATACCAGCACCGGAAAGGAGAGCTAGCAAGCCTGCCATACTGGCCGTCGTCAAGACGACGACGAAAGGCTCCATCTCGGCCTTCTTCGGCATTGCTGGTCTCCCCGATGCCCGTGTGGATGCGCCATCGAGTTCTGAGCACTTGGTTGCCCGCAGCCGAAAATGACACGATTAGGGGGCAGCGTCACGTGGAAAGTCCTCGCCAATTTGGGCGATGGACTTGGCCCGGATTCTAGGAAGGAACGTGCGCCGCGAGCGAAAGCGACTCGGCAAATCCCAGGAAGAGCTGGCGCTCGACGTCGGCATGAAGCGGAGCTACCTGAGCGATTTGGAGCGCGGCACTCGCAACCCCTCGGTCAAGGCAATCGCTCGATTGGCGTCGGCGCTCGGCGTGGAGCCCGCCACGCTGCTGCAGCCGGCCGCTGATGATCATCGAGAACAATCATAGAAGCGTTCCCGGCGCCTGCGCCGCAGGCTCGACAATCGGATGCTTGGGACGCGCGCGGATTGCCAAGAGCTTGCGACGGAGGCACGCGCGCGACTATTTCAACCGATCCGTGAAGCCGCCTCTGGTCTGCTCACGAAAGCCGGTGAACGCGGCCGCTGCGCTTTGGCGCAGAGGGGCACTCCGCATCGGCACAGATTGTAACTGAGGAGCGTCGAGATCAGGCGGCGCGGTAAACCGCCGGTCCACCTCGATTATGTGCGGTTGGAGCGCCTCTTTGATGAGAGCAGAGACGCTCATTCCGCGGCACCGGGCGGCAGCGAAAACAGCCGCCCGCTCATCTGCCGGGAGACGGCAAGACACCGGGTTGGGCCTGCGGTTGAACATTCTAATAGTCTAACGAATCGCGAGGTGGGTTCCAATCCAGTTCGCTGGCGCGTCCAGTTCGCTGGCGCGACTCTCTGGGGGGCGGCGGGCGAGATGGGGCGCAAGATTTCGCGGGGAGGCCGTGTCCCATCGGGCCGACAGAAGCGCACTCAGCGCGCCAGACCCGCCCAAGTCGACGGCAGTCCGGCGCGTTTCTGCTAGCTATGCGCTTGCTAGGTGGATTCGGCGAAAGCTCTCAAGTCAGCCAAACGATTGAAATGATTGGCGCACCCGACAGGATTCGAACCTGTGGCCTCTGCCTTCGGAGGGCAATGACTGATCTGTCACTTCATGGTAAATTACAATAATAACAATGCATTGCATATCGCCCAGCATCGCCGCAGATCGCCGCGCATCGCTTCTACTTGTGCCATTTCTGTGCCACGCTCAGTACGAACGCTATTAGCGACCATGCCCCAGCGATATCTGGCGATTCGTCTCCGAGGGTTTTCCCCGGGAGAGGAGGGATGACCGCCTTAGTCTTCGCGACGTGCGGGGACGGCGCTCCGAGGGAGAGAGAGATGTTCAAGACGTTGACCGTTCTGGGCGGGCTGACGGCGCTTGGCGTTTCCGGCTACAGCGCGATGCCGATGACGTTCAAGGAGCCGGGTTCGTTGAGCGTTATTCGTGCGCTGGCGCTCGACCTCACCGGCGGGTGGAACGAAGCGGCGTGTTCCGACATGCCGCTGGCTTGCATGCGAGCGCGCGCCAGGTCGTTGGAGACGGCGCAGGGTTCGATCGAGGAGGCGGCCACGGCGCTGCGCGCACAGGGCGAGCGCATGGCCGATCTGGTTCACGAGCGCGAAGTGACGCTGGCGCAGAACGATCTTCTGCTGCGCGAGGGTCGCGCCATCGTGCAGAGGATGGCGGCCAATCCGCAGACGCCGGTCTCCTTCGTCGGCCAGACCTATCCCAACCGCGAGGCGCTGGTGCGCCAGTTGCAACTGCTGTTTGGCGAGAAGAATGGGATGGAGAAGGTTCTCGGGCAGGCGCGCGCGCAACAGGAAGCGATCCGTTCTCGGATCGACGAGTTGGCGCTGTCGCGAGGCCAAGTCCGGGCGGCGCTGACGATGGTCCCGACGCAGATCGAGCTGATCAAGGCGGGCGCGGTGATCGCGGACGTTGCGGCGGCGTTCCGCGCGATCGACGAAACGCTTCAGACCTCGTCCAAGGGGGTTACGGGCATCGATCGACTGCTGCGCACGACCGAGGAATTGATGCAGGAGCGGCCGGCGAGTGGCGCGCCGAACGATCAGGGATTCGAGCAGTTCCTGAAGGAGGGCGCGTCGGGCGGCTGAGACCGAGGCGACGGCCGCCACAGCGGCCGAAGCCAGACGGAACGGGCGGCGGGTTCGCCGCCCGAGCCAAAGAACGGGATCCGCGGCCATGCGCCGCGGCTTCCTTTGCGCTTCAGCGGACTTGCGGTCGGAGCCGGCGCCGAGCACGATCGACCCCCAGCGCGGGCTTGTTCGGCGTCTTCTGCGGCCGCGCGGATGACAATACAGGGCGGTTCAATACAATGACGCCGCCTGTCGATCGGGGTTGGGGCTGGCGATGGACATCAAGCGGCTGGAGGGGCAGCGCGTCGGCCAGTTTCGGCTGTCGCGCTTCAAGGCGGCGGGAGGCTTCGGCGCGGTCTATGTCGCTGATCCGACGGTCGAGGGCGAGGTGATGGGCGCGTCGATGGCGGTGAAGGTCATCGACCCGGAAGGGCAGAACCTCAAGGACCCCTTGCGGGAACTGCACAACGCGGCGGCGTTGCGCCACTCCAACCTGATTGAGGCGATCGGCTACCCGGGCAAGGACGAGGTTCGTGATGCGGCGGGCGCGAGCGGCGCGGTGCTGTGGATCGCGATGGAGCTTGCCGACGAGTCGCTGCGCGAGCGCATCGCTCGATCGCCGCTGAACGAGGAAGAGACCCTCGCGCTTGCACGCGACGTGGCGGCTGGGCTTCGATATCTGCACGGTCAGGGTCTCGTGCATCGCGACATCAAGCCGGAGAACATTCTGCGCGTCGGCGGCGCATGGAAGCTCTCCGATCTCGGGCTGACGCGGCGCGAGGTGACCGACTACCAATACGACCACATCGCGGGTGCCAAGAATTATCTTCCCCCTGAGCACGGGGACGATCGCAATCCCCGTGTCGCCTGGGACGTCTGGGCCTTCGGCTTGACGCTCGTTGAGGCGGCGACAGGTCGACATGTTCGCGACGAGCGCAACGAACGACAATGGACCCATCTGCTGACGAGCGACGAGCCCATTCCGTTACCCGCCTTGCCGGACGCCGTTCGAGAACTCGTCTCCGCCTGCGTCGACAAGCAACCCGAGAGAAGGCTGAACCGCTGGCGCGACCAAAAGCTGACACAAACGCGTGGCACTGGCGACGCGGCGAACGAACTCACGCCCGAGGAAATGTGCAGTCTGGGAGACAAGTACTGGCGCGGCGTCCGCGTCGCGCAGGACTATGCCGAGGCCATGAAATGGTATCGGAAAGCGGCTGAAGCGGGGCACGTTCAGAGCATGACCTTTCTGGCCTCCATGTATAGAAAGGGCGAAGGAGTGCCTAAGGACGGCGCCGAGGCAGTTCGGTGGTACCGCAACGCTGTCGTTGCGGGACACGTAGATAGCATGGGCGAACTCGGCCTCATGTAACGAGTACGGCGAGGGCGTATCGAAGGACGCCGACGAGGCCGCCTACTGGTACTTCAGGGGCGCTGACGCAGGTGATATCCTTGCCTTAAACAACGCCCTACGCCTTGGCTATATCCCACGTTTGTGAAATGTATTCAATTGGAAGAGGTGTGCTGAAAAGCGATGAGAAGGCTGCTATTGGCACCACAAGGCGGAGACAGGGTCGGTATGAAAGGCTTGGCGATTATGTATAATTATGGAATTGAGGTGAGTCAGGACGAGGACAAGGCCAAGCGAAAGCAATAGAATAGCAGGTCGGTGACCTAGAAGACCGGAAAAACCAAAGAGATTCTGGGGCAAATGGTCGTGCTATTTAGATAATATAATAGAGATAAATGAACTAATCATTCTGACGTTACAATTATATGCTCTGGGTTCGCCAAATTGTTGTTCGGCGCGGGATTTGAACGCCGATCGGCGTCACAAGCCATTGATTGACCTTAGTTTGGCGAGGTCACACATCGGCGCGTGTTCACAGTGCGTCACGCTACTGCGGTGCCATCGGATCCACACGGTCCACCATATAGTAACCGTTCCTATATCACACCTTCTCTGTGCTGCATTTCATTGCCCCTAACGCGAGCCGAGCCTCGGGCGGGGAACCCCTCTTGCAAGCGCGTGGAAGCGGCCGACAACGACCGCGTAAGCAGAGCGATTGAGGAGCAACAATCCGTCCGCACGCACGCCTGGGCGCGCTCGAACCGCACCGGGCTTTCGCTGGGTTGCTTACATAGTGCTTACATTTTTCGTCCGAGGCCCGTGTAAGCAGCAGATCGGCCCTAAGGGGCCGATCTAACGATTTGATTTCCTTGAAAGAAACTGGAGCTGGCGAAGGGATTCGAACCCTCGACCCCAACCTTGGCAAGGTTGCGACCCCAGTCGCCGGGAACGTGGCACTGGATCGGCTATATGCTCGCAGATGGCAGATCCTGGCGCACTGGGAGGTGCCGTCTCTCACATCTTCGTGAACTGAAGCGTCAGAAAACACCGGTTGAAAAACCGTTTGAGTCGACGCCTCTCAAACGGTGGATTTTGATAAGTCCTTGATTTCGATGGTGGGCGCACAAGGGCTCGAACCTTGGACCCGCTGATTAAGAGTCAGCTGCTCTACCAACTGAGCTATGCGCCCATCGAAATCGGCGGGGCCGGGCCCCGCGCGAGGCCCGGCATGTAGCAAAGGCGCGCCGGCGTGTCCAGACGAAAACGGGCCGCGCGCCGAGCGTTCAGTTCTTCGCCTTGTCGACCAGCTTGTTCTTGCCGATCCAGGGCATCATCGCGCGCAGCTTTTCGCCGACCGCTTCGATCTGGTGGGCGTTGTGCTTGGCGCGGGTCGCCTTGAACGAGGTCTGGTTGACCTTGTTCTCGAGCATCCAGTCGCGGGTGAACTTGCCCGACTGGATGTCGGCGAGCACGCGCTTCATTTCCGCCTTGGTCTCCGGCGTGATGATGCGCGGGCCCGAGACGTACTCGCCGTATTCGGCGGTGTTGGAGATCGAGTAGTTCATGTTGGCGATGCCGCCCTCGTAGATGAGGTCGACGATCAGCTTCACTTCGTGCAGGCACTCGAAATAGGCCATTTCGGGCGCGTAGCCCGCTTCGACCAGCGTCTCGAAGCCGGAGCGGATGAGCTCGACCAGGCCGCCGCACAGCACCACCTGCTCGCCGAACAGGTCCGTCTCGCATTCCTCGCGGAAGGTGGTCTCGATGACGCCGGCGCGCCCGCCGCCGATCGCGGTGGCGTAGGAAAGGCCGAGATCGTGGGCGTTGCCGCTCGCGTCCTGGTGGATCGCGATCAGGCAGGGCACGCCGCCGCCGCGCTTGTATTCGGAGCGCACGGTGTGGCCGGGGCCCTTGGGGGCGACCATCAGCACGTCGAGATCGGCGCGCGGCTCGATCAGGTTGAAATGGACGTTGAGGCCGTGCGCGAACATCAGCGCCGCGCCCTTCTTCATGTGGGGGGCGAGCTGGTCGCGATAGATGTCGGCCTGCAATTCGTCGGGCGTCAGCATCATCACGACGTCGGCCCATTTGGCGGCGCTGACGACGTCGAGCACCTTGATTCCTTCGGCCTCCGCCTTCTTCGCCGAGAGCGAGCCCGGCCGCAGCGCCACCGCGATCTCCTTCACCCCGCTGTCGCGCATGTTGAGGAGGTGGGCGTGGCCCTGGCTGCCGTAGCCGACCACCGCGACCTTCTTGCCCTTGATGAGGTTGAGATCGGCGTCCCGATCGTAATAAACGCGCATGTGATGTCCTTCGCCGGCGTTTCGACGCCGCTTGTCATGAAAGGGGGCGGGCGCAACGCTCGCCAAGCCGATCGCGGCTTTCTAGAGAAAGCGCGCCGCCCGATCAAGCGCGCCGGCCCGCGAGGCGTGCGAATCGCTGCGGCGGCCGGGCCGCACAAGCAAAAATCCGCGAAATCGCTGGCGCGACAGCGCGTTCGCCTTTGACCGCGCGCCATAATCCCGCTAAAATGTAACGGTACGAAATAAATGGGCAAAATAACCCATGAAATAGATACAAGCCTCAGGAGGGAACCGCGATGTGGCGAATTGTCGCACTGTGTTGGGTATTCACCGCCCCCATGCTCACCGGGATTTTGATCCTTGCGGTTCTCATGACGCCGCTTTCGGCCCAGGCTGCGCTTTGGATCCCGATCGCCGCGGCGCTCGGCTTCGTCTACGGCATCCCCTGCGCGAGGTGCGCCGCCAAGTTCCTGCAAGGCCCGGCGACCGACGATCCGGCGCTGCGCTGGGGCTGGAGCCTTCCGGGACGACGGGGCGCCGACGGCGAGCGCGTGCGCGTCGCACAGCCCGCGACGGTTCGTCGCGCGCGCTCATGGTCGTTCCGCCCGTGATTTTTGACACGGGTCAAATTTTCTCTCCTTGAAGCGCTCATCAATCCACCCCGGGCCTTGGGATATAAAGGGGTTTGGCCATGTGGAAGGTTGTTGTTTTGTTTTGGGTGGTCCTCGCGCCGACTCTCGCGGGCATCCTCCTTCTGGCGGTGCTGATGGTGCCGGCGCTGCAGATGGAAGCCGGCAAGTGGATCTTGATCGCGGCGATCACCGGGTTCGTTATCGCCATTCCCGTCAGCTGGGGCGCCGCGCAGATGTACGCGAGCAAGTCGGCCTGACCCGATCGAACGCGGGCTCCTTCGCTCGGGCACGGGGCGCGCTTGATTTGGCGGCCCGCACGACGCGGGAGTGAAGGGGCTCGCCCGTATACGCGTTTTTCGCGTCTGCGCGCGCTCGGCGCCGCGGCGTCGGGCGTTTTTCTGCGTCTTCGCGCGGCGGCGCCGCCATTTCGGCTCCGTAAGGAAACCGCCAGCGCGCAAGCGGCCGAGGTGGAGAATCATCATCGAGGTCGCGCCGATCGCTTGCGCGCCGGCGCGCGGTTCGGCCTATGGCGAAATCGCGTCCGTGTTGCAGAGCAGGCTGTCGGGGTTGATCGCCCCCTCGCCGCCGACTGTTTTTGCGCGCCTCTCGGCCCGGGGCGCCTTCATCGCGCAGCCCGCGTTCTGCTTCGCGCCGAGCCGCCGGCGCGATCTTCCCGCCGATAAACGAGGCGGCGCCCCAGCATCGCCAACATTTTCATGTCGTGTGACGCCCGACGTCGCGCGTCTTGAGTTCGCGAGCGTTATTCTATACCAGGACAGGGCGCGGTTGCGCCCGCTGCGCGCCGAGCGCGCGCCCGAAACCGCGGAGAGCTTCGAACGATGGCCTTGACGGCGTCCTCGATATATCGGCTGCGCGCCGTAATTCTGGCCGGCGCGCTGGCGCTCGTCGCCGGCCAAGCGTCGGCGACGCCGGCGCTGGTCGTCGACGTCGACAGCGGCCAGACGCTGTTCCAGCGCGACGCGACCGAGCCGTGGTTCCCCGCCTCGTTGACCAAGCTGATGACGACCTACGTCGCGTTGCAGGCGGTGCGCGACGGCCGGTTGACGCTCGACACGCCGCTGACGATGTCGGCGCGCGCGGCGAGCATGCCGGCCTCGAAAATGGGCTTCCGCCCCGGCGTCGAGGTGACGCTCGACAATGCGCTGAAGATGCTGATGGTCAAATCGCCCAACGACGTCGCGGTGATGATCGCGGAAAGCATCGACGGCTCGGTCGAGGCCTTCGCCGACGAGATGAACGCCACGGGTCGGCGCCTCGGCCTCAAGGAATCGCATTTCGTCAATCCCAACGGCCTGCATAACCCGGCGCACGTGTCCTCGGCGCGCGACATGGCGATCATCGCCCGCGCGCTGCTCAGGGACTTTCCCGAGCACAGCGATCTCTATGACATCGGGGCGCTGCAACTCGGCGCCGAGATCATCGAGAACCACAACGGCCTGCTCGGCCGCTATCCCGGCGCGGACGGCATGAAGACCGGCTTCACCTGCCCCGCAGGGTTCAACGTCGTGGGGACCGCGACGCAGGGCCGGCGGCGGCTGATCGTCGTCGTGCTCGGCTCGCCTTCGGCGCGCGTGCGCACGATCGAAGCGGCGCATCTGCTCGATCAAGGCTTCGCCCAGTGGGGCGGCGGCGAGGGCGCGCTCGAGGATCTGCCGGTGTCGGACACGCTCACCGCGCCCGACATGCGGCCGGAAATTTGTTCGCGACGCAACGCAGCCGCCATCGCCGCCGCCGAAGAGGAAGACGCCGCGCCGACGCGGTCCGTGTCCGGCCGCAGCGGTGTGTTCGGCGCCTTTGCCGCGCCGAGCCCGAGCGTGACCGCCGAGACGGTCGCGGAGCCCGTCCATTTCGATCCGATTCCGATTTTCATCGGGCCGAAGCCCGGCTGGACCGGCCCGGTGCTCGCCGCGCGGCCCGTCGACAAGGCGCCGGCCGAAGGGGTTCCGCCGACCGCCGCCGCCTACGCCGGCGAAAAGCCCTCGATCATCGGGGACGGGGACGCACAGAGCGCGCCGGTTGCGCTGCAAGGCGCGCTGCGTCCGCTCAAGCCCGAGAAGCACGCCGGCGCGGCTGCGCTCATCAAGCCGCACAAGAGCGCCGACGCCCGCGTCGCCGGCAAGCCGATCGTTCACGCCAAGCTGATCAAGGCGACGAACAAGAAGGTCGACGACGCGGTCGCCGCGCCAGCTCATTAAGTGCTTGGCGCGCGGCCGTTTCCCGGCGATTCCGCCACTTCGGCGGGCGCCACGAACGCGGGAAAAATGCCTTAGTTTAGCCCGTTTGTGGTCAAGCGCGCGCCGCAACGCGAAGTGAAAATACCCTTGAGCCGCGATGGTTCGGTTCGACGCCTTGCTCGGTGTTTTTTGCCCCCCAGCCCCCGAGCGGCGAGTCGAACCGGAAAATTGCCACGCAGGCTAGCGGATCGGCGGGCCCCCTCCCAGCCGATCCGCTTTTTTTTTGCCTCGACGGGGCTTTCGCGCCCGACTTGAAACCTCCCGCCTTTGCGGCGATATGAACGCCGCCGGCGCGTCCACGCGATCCGGCCGACGGTTTCAATCAAGACGAGGCGAATTTGAGCACCGACGCTCCTTCCCAGGCGAACGACGAAACGAAGACGCAGAGCTTCGAGGCCGACGTTTCGCGCCTGCTGCATCTCATGGTCCATTCCGTCTATTCGGATCGCGACATTTTCGTCCGCGAGCTGGTCTCCAACGCCGCTGACGCGTGCGAGAAGCTGCGTTACGAGGCGATCGCCAAGCCCGAGCTGATCGAGGGCGGCGGGCCGTTCGTCATTCAGATCGCCGTCGATCCGGAAGCCAAGACGATCAGCTTCAGCGACAACGGCGTCGGCATGAGCCGCGAGGAGCTGGTCGACGCGCTCGGCACCATCGCGCGCTCCGGCACGCGCGCCTTTCTCGATAGGCTCGCCGCGGCGGACGCCGACAAGGAGGCGGCCAACCTGATCGGCCAGTTCGGCATCGGCTTCTATTCGTCGTTCATGGTCGCCGATCAGGTCGTGGTCGAAACCCGGCGCGCGGGTTCGGGCGACGCCTGGCGCTGGTCCTCCGACGGCAAGGGCGCCTACACCATCTCGCATCTGGCGCTCGATCAGGCGCCCACGCGCGGCGCGCGCGTCATCCTGCATCTCAACGACGCTTCGCAGGAATATCTCGAGCCCCATCGCCTCGATCGCATCGTGCGCGAGCATTCCGGCGCGGTCGCGGTGCCGATCGACCTTATCGACAAGCCCGGCGCGGAGCCCCGCCGCGTCGCCGACGGCGCGGCGATCTGGGCCAAGCCGAAAGCGGAAATCACGCCCGAGGAATACGCCGAGTTCTATCGCAGCCTCTCCGGCCAGTTCGACGATCCCGCGCTGACCGTGCATTGGCGCGCCGAGGGGCGGCACGAATATTCGGCGCTGGCGTTCATCCCTGGCTCGCGCCCGTTCGACCTGTTCGACCCCGCGCGCAAGGGCCGCAACAAGCTCTACGTCCGCCGCGTGCTCATCACCCAGGACTGCGATCTGCTGCCGGGCTGGCTGCGCTTCGTCCGGCTGGTCGTCGACTCGAACGATCTGCCGCTCAACGTCTCGCGCGAGATGATCCAGCAGAGCGCCGTGTTCGCTGCGATCCGCAAGGGCGTCACCAGCCGCGTGGTGCAGGAGCTGACCAAGCTCGCCGAGAGCGACAAGGAGAAGTTCGCCAAGGTATGGGAGCAGTTCGGCGCGGTGATCAAGGAGGGCCTCTACGAGGATCCCGAGCGCCGCGACGCGCTGTTCAAGATCACACGCTTCGCCTCGACCACCCACCCCGAGGGCGAGCGCACCCTCGCCGACTACGTCGGCGCTTTGCGCGAGAACCAGACCGCGATCTACTACCTCACCGGCGACGACGCCAAGCGCCTCGCCGCCAGCCCGCAGCTCGAGGGGTTCCGCGCCCGCGACGTCGAGGTGCTGCTGCTCTCCGATCCCGTCGACGCGTTCTGGATTTCGAGCGCGGCCGGCTACGACGGCAAGCCGTTCAAGTCGGTGAGCCAGGGCGTCGCCGACATCAAGGCGATCCCGCTCAAAGAGGGCGCGCCGCCGCCGGCCGAGACTTCGGCCGAGGTCGCGACCCTCATCGCCTTCTTCAAGCAGACGCTGGAGGGCGAGATCGCCGAGGCGCGCGCCTCCGACCGCCTGACCGACAGCGTCGCTTGCCTGGTGGCGCCGGAGTTCGGGCCCGATCGCCAGCTCGAAAAGATGCTCGCCGCCCACGGGCGCCTGAGCGAGCGCACCAAACCGGCGCTGGAGGTCAACGCCAGCCACCCGCTGACGCTTGCGCTTGCGCGCCGCTTCGCCGACGGGCAAGAGAAGGCGCTGGTCGAGGACGCGGCGTGGCTGATCTACGACGAAGCGCGCCTCGCCGAAGGCGAGACCCTGCACGACGCGCCGGCGTTTGCCGCCCGCTTGCGCCGGGTGATGGAGAAGGCGCTGGGGTAGGGGGCCTGGTGGCGCGGGCGCCGACTCGGCCTCTCCGCTGAATTCGGCGCCGGGGAAACGGCTCGGCGCAGCGGGGGCGGCGCCGCTGTTTTCCCGCGCGAAGGCCTGTTTTCAACGACTCGCGATGCTCTTTTTCCGCGGCGTCGGCGCGGCCAGCGCGCGAGGGGCGCGCCGATTCGGCGTTCAGCGGGGACGTCCGGGCACGGCGTGAGCCCGCTCGATCCTCATTTTCAGCGCGCCGGCCCGCAATCTGCGGATCGGGAAAAGTTATCACAAGCTATTGATAAGTAAGCGGTTCGGCCGCCGGCGGAAATTGCGGCCGCGGGCGGTTTGACGCGCGTCAATAACAGAACATTCTAATACACGTATGTGTCCTCCCGGACATGAGTTTTCAAGCTGCAGTCTCGCGCACCCGCCTCTTGGGGGCGTCTCTATGTGGCGAAGCCGCAAGAAGGCGGACATTATGGCTGGGCGGCAAATCGTGACAGCGCTCTCGATCGGGAGCGCGATGCTGTGGTCCTTCGCGGCGAACGCGCAGAGCGCGTCGTTCACGACCGCCGACCACTCGAAATTCAAGGCTTTGCAGGGGCCGTTCAAGACCGGCCCCGACGTGACCGCGGCCTGGCCGACCTGTCACGCCGTGGCCGCCGAGCGGATCCAGAAAGCCAAGCGCTCGGCAACAAGAACGTCCTCAACGATTTCTGCATCGCGATCTCGACGAATTACGCGGACCGCACGAGCCGCCACATGAAGGATGGCAAGCCCCACGCCCTCGCCGACAGCAAGGGCCGCATCATCTACGAGCTGAATGCAAACAACCGGGGAAAGACAACGTGAACGACAGCCAAAACAACGACCAACTTCTGAAAGACTTGTTGAACCGGGTGGAAGCCCTCGAGCGCGAGGCGCCGCAAAACCAACTCACCCTTGGGGTCGTGAGCGGTGATCTTGAACGTACGATGGCGGCGTTCATGATCGCACTGGCAGCGACAGCCTTCGACATGGAAGTCGAGATGTTCTTCATGCTCAGGGCCACAGCGGCTCTTCGTGACCCGAAAAAGATCAAAAAGGATCTGATGGACTTGGAGCCGTCGGCGATCAAGTTTGATTTGAAGAAGCACAGAGCGATGTCACTCGAAGAACTCATACAAATGGCCGGTGAGACCGGTGTGCGGATCACTGTCTGCAACCTGTCGATTGACCTCATGGAGATCAACCGCGAAGAACTAATAGACTACCCGAACATGACCTTTGCCGGTGTTGCGACCTTTATCGAAATGTGCGGCCGGGCGAAACAATGCTTGTTTATATGAGAGTTCATTCCTTCCGACCCTCTTTTTAACATATCACGCAAGGAGACAGATCGTGACTGGCAGTGAATTGAAAGCTCTGAAGATCGCGAAACTCGTAGACGCCAGAGGCACTGCGTGCCCGGGGCCTATGCTCGAGGCGAAGCGCGCCATTGGGGAATGCGCCGTCGGTGGCGTCATGGAAGTGCAATCGTCGGACAAGGGCACGATCGTCGATATTCAGCGCTGGTGTCGCAAGATGGGGCACGATTACCTCGGCGACGTCGAGAATGATGGATTCTGGAGCGTTTACCTGCTGAGAAAGGTGTAAAAGTGAGCCCCGTCGACAGCAAAGGCGCGCCGAAAATCCTCGTGTTTTCGACGAACGCAATCTCGGATCCGGGAATCGACCGGGCAGGCGGAGCGCATTTGCACTACTCGACAGCCGTCCAAGTCATTCCGTTGCCGTGCTCGAGTGGCGTCAAGCCTTCATGGATCGTTCGCGCCCTGGAGCGTGGTTTCGACGGTGTGTTCATTGCCGCCTGCGGGGGCGACTGCGCTTACCTTCCCGATTGCACGACTCGCACGAGCGCGCTCATGACGCGGGCTCAGACGATGATGAAGCAACACGGGATCAGTCCGAAGCGACTGAAAATGTCGGGGCTCTGTTCGGTCTGCGCCGACAACTTTGTCGCGCATATGAACAACTTTCAACAGGAGTTGAAGTGTGTCGAAGCCTGATACCGATGGACGTCCTCTGGACTACGACGTGATGGTCGTCGGCGCCGGCGTCGCCGGCATGGAAACCGCGGCGTCGATGGGCGATATGGGCTACCGCGTGTTGTTGGTGGACAAAAACGCCAGCGTGGGCGGGAGGGCCATCCTTCTCAGCAAGGTGTTCCCGACGCTGGATTGCGCCAGCTGCATCGTGACGCCGAAAATGGCGGCCGTTTCGCATCATCCCAATGTGCAACTGATGACCTACAGCGAGGTTGACGGCATTGTACGCAACGCCGATGGATCGTTCGCCGTTCAGTTGCACAAGAAGGCCGCTTACGTCGACTTCGATGCATGCACGGGGTGCGGAAAGTGCGAAGAGATCTGCACGGTCTCGGTGCCGGATCAGTACAACTACGATCTCGTCACGCGTCGGATTGCGCATATTCCTTTCCCACAGGCGGTGCCGAAGAAGGCCGTGATCGATCGGCGCGGAGAAGCGCCCTGCACCTTCACTTGTCCCGCCAACGTCAAGGCCAGCGGTTACGTCTCGCTGGTCAGAGCGGGTCGCTACAAAGAGGCTTTCAACCTGCATCTGGAAAACGCGCCTTTGGTGGGTAGCCTGGCGCGCGCGTGTTATGCGCCGTGCGAATCCGACTGCACACGTGGCGAGAAAGAAGGAACGGTGCACATCCGCGGCGTCAAGCGGTTCATGGTGGACCGTTACTACGCCGAACACCCCGAACCGGAATACGGTCCGGTCGAAAACCAGTTGCACACACGGATAGCTATCATCGGTTCTGGCCCGGCAGGATTGAGCGCTGCGTTCTTCCTCGCGCGGCAAGGCCACCAAGTCACGATTTTCGAGGTGGAAAAGGAAGCGGGCGGCATGCTGCGAACCGCCATCCCCGCCTATCGTCTTCCCAAAGACGTTGTCGATCGCGACATCAAGAACGTGACGGCGCTGGGCGTCGAAATCAAGACCGGACAAAGAATCACGTCTTTGCCGGACCTCAAGCAGCAGGGATTCAACGCCATCCTGATCGCGACCGGAGCGTCGGACGAAAACGGCCTGGATGTCGAAGGCCACGATCTCGATGGCGTCATCGGCTGCATGGAGTTCCTGCACGAACTCAATGTCGGGAAAATGCCCGACGTGAGAAACAAGACCGTCATGGTCGTCGGCGGCGGCAACTCGGCTATGGACCCGGCCCGGGCCGCCATCCGCATGGGGGCCAGCAGGGTCATCATCAACTATCGGCGCGGGCGCAAGGAGATGCCGGCGCATGACTGGGAAATAGAAGGGGCCGAAGACGAGGGCGTCGAACTCATGCTCTTGAGTACGCCCAAAAGGTTTATCGGCAAGGACGGCAAACTCGTTGCGGTCGAATGCATGAGCATGGAGTTGGGCGCCCCGGACGAGAGCGGCCGCCGTCGCCCGGTTCCGATCAAAGGCTCTGAAAAGGTCGTTCCGATAGACATGGCCGTTCTGGCGATCGGCCTGGCGCCATCGACCGCTCATTTCCGAGCCGAAATGAAGGATGGAAAAGGTCTTCTGATCGCGGATCCACAGACCCGTCAGACGGCCGATCCGGACGTTTTTGCTTGTGGGGACTGCGTCACGGCGCCCACGATGATCATCAACGCCATCGCCCAAGGACGGCGGGCGGCCTTCTTCATGGACCGTCACTTGAAGGGCGAGCCGCTGAACGCGCCGTTCGATGGCGTCCAGGAAAAGACGGACAAGGCCGTCGTGCTCGAAGAAGCGGCACATTTCGTGGAACGGCAGCCTGTCCCACAACCTGCGCTGCCGCTCGATGAACGCCGCAAGACATTCGAATGCTATGAGAAGGTCATGACGGAGGCGGAGGCGCGGCAAGAGGCCCAGCGCTGCATGAACTGCGGGGAATGCTCCCAGTGCATGGAATGTGTCAGCGCCTGCGCTCCCAAGTGTATCGACTTCGCTCAGAAGCCGACATCGCTGTCGATCGATGTGGGCGCGGTGGTCGTTTCAACCGGATTCAATATCCTCGACCCCGCAACCAAAGAACTGTTTGGCTACGGCAGGTTCCCCAACGTGGTCAGCGGACCGCAGATGGACCGGCTGCTGGCGCCGACGCGCCCCTACAACGCGGTGTTGCGGCCTTCGGACGGCAAGGAGCCCGAGAAAATAGCCATGATCCTCTGCGTCGGCTCGCGCGACCAGACAGTCTGCAATCCGCTGTGCTGCCGCATCGGCTGCATGTACTCCATAAAGCAAGCGCAACTCGCCATGGGCGCCCTGCCGATGGCCGACATCACGATCTACATGATCGACATTCGCGCTTTCGGCAAGGGTTACGACGAGTTCTACGAGCAATCCAAGGCCATGGGGATTGAATTCGTCAAGGGCAAGGTTGCGCGAATCGAGCAAGTCGCCAACGGCAACCTGGCGGTGCACTACGAAGACATGCTGGGCGAAGGCGGCAAGAAGATCCGCGAACACGACCTCGTGGTTCTGACCGTGGGCTTCCTGCCCAATACCGATGTATTTTCTCTCTACAAAGGGGAAAAATTGGCGGCGGACGATTTCGGGTATGTGCGCGAAATCGATCCCATCAGTGAACCGACCCGTACGAATGTCGACGGACTTTATGCGGCCGGCACCATCATTGGCGCGATGGATATTCCGGACACCGTGCTGCACTCCGGCGCGGCGGCGGCCCAGGCAGCCGCTTATCTCGAGCGTAGGAGGGTCAGGTGACGACAGATAAACGACGAATCGGCTGCTACATCTGCCACTGCGGCGGGAACATCTCCGACCATGTGAACGTAAAGGAAGTCGCGGAAGCGCTCATACGCGAGCCGGACGTCGAGGTCACGCGGACGCATCTGTTCGCCTGCTCGGATGCTTCGCAGCAGGAAATGATCGACGAGATCAAGGAAAAGAAACTGGATGGCCTCGTCATCGCCTCATGTTCGCCGAAACTCCACCTGTTCACGTTCCGCGCCATGGCGGAACGCGCCGGACTGAATCCCTACCAATACGTTCACGTCAATCTGCGCGAACAATGCTCCTGGGTGCACACAGGCGACAAGGTCGGCGCCACGGAGAAGGGCGTCAACCTCGTGCGCGCCGGGGTGGCCAAGTGTGCTTTGACACATCCCTTGACCCCCATTCGGATCGAAACCCAACCGCGCGTTCTGGTTGTCGGAGCAGGCGTGGCCGGTATGCGCGCCGCAATCTCGCTCGCAGAAATGGGACTGTCGGTCTTCATCATCGAGCGCGAGAGCGAGCCTGGAGGCTGGGCGTCGCAAGTCGGGCGGATGGGCCCCGACGATCGGCATGGCCCCGAGGTCGTCGCAAACCTGCTGGAGCAGATTCGAAAACACGAGAACATCATTCTCTACACCAACGCCGAACTGACGGCCAAGAGCGGTCATATCGGCGATTTTCTCGCGACGGTTCGTCTGCGCGGCAAAGAGGATCTTTCCCTCAACGTGGGGGCGATCATCGTCGCGACGGGCTTCACGCCCTACGAACCCCGCGTTGGCGAATACGGCTGGGGCATGCCCGGAGTGGTCACCCTGAAGGACTTTCGTCAGATGCTGGAGGCCGGCGACGGCCCGTTGACCTACAACGGCGTTCCGGTGCGCGATGTCGGCTTCATCTACTGTGTCGGCAGTCGCCAGACGCAAAGCGACGACTGCCCGGAGCCCAACACACACTGCTCGCGGTTCTGCTGCATGGCCACGGCTTTCAGCGGCAGCTTGCTGCACGAGTACGAAAAGAAGTTCGGCCAGACGATCAATCAATACCACCTCTATCGCGATGTCCGCACATACGGGCGGCTCGAGACCGTGTATTCGAAGGCTCGCGCCGATGGAGCGCTGTTCCTGCGCTGGGATCCCAAAGAGCCGCCGCAGGTGGAACAGCGCGACGGCCGCCTTGCAATCAAGGTCAAGGACACGCTGCTGGGCGATGAAGAGCTGGAGATCGGCGCCGACCTGGTGGTGCTCGCAACCGGCATGACTCCGCGAAACAACGGCGCGCTCGACGATGTGCTGAAGGTGCCCAAGAGCAAGGACGGGTTCTACAACGAGATTCACATCAAGTTGCGACCGGTCGAAACCGCCATCGACGGCGTATGCATTGCCGGAACTTCGCAAGGCCCCAAGAATCTGGCCGAAAGCGTCGCATCGTCCCTCGCGGCGGTGGCCAGGACCGGCGCGCTGCTGAAGAAGGGCTACGTGAATCTGGAGCCGCTCGTCGCCAAGATCGACACGGACAAGTGCGTTTGGTGCGGCGAATGCCTCAAGGCCTGCCCCTACGGCGCTATCGAAAGAATCATGTGCGGCGACAAGGAAGTCGCGATGGCGATGGAATCTTCATGCAAGGGAGAAGGGGCTTGCGTTCCGATCTGTCCGCACGACGCCATCGTCATCGAGGGCTACCGGGATGATCAGATCCTGGCCATGATCGATGCAAGCCTTAAGGAGGCGGTGACGGCATGAGCAATGCTCAGACGACAAGATTGCGGGACATGCTCGATATCGCTCAAGACGAAATGGTCATGAGGGATCGTATCGCAGTCATTCTCGAGCAGGGCCCGAAGACAATTCCAGAAATTGCCGAGACCCTAGGGTGCTCGTCCCGGGAAGTGACGGTTTGGCTTTTCGGCATGCGCCGCTATGGCCTGGTCGAAGCAATCGGCCGCGCAGACGTCGACGGATACTTCCAATACGAACTCGCGAAGCGGCATTGACTGTGACTGCGCGTGAATTAGCGACGAGGATGCCATAATGGTCAGAGTGTCGTCGGAATTAGCGGCCCGCTTGAAGCAAGCGGAGGGATTCAACGCCGGGGCGTGCTTCCACTGCGGCACGTGCGCGGCGCTCTGTCCGCTGGGGTACAAGATACTTCCCCGCAAACTGTTCCGCGAGGTCATGCTCGGACTTGAAGACCAGGTCCGCGCCAATATCCCGCTGATCTTCTCCTGTCTGCTGTGCCGCTTGTGCGAAGCCAACTGTCCGTCGGGGGTCCATATCGCGGAGAACATGCGCACCCTCCGCGTACTGATCAACCGGCAAGAGTTTGGCCTGAATTAGGAGCTTGTCGTATGGCTATCCCGATTGCGCCCATTCTGGGGATTTTCGCCGATAACGTGCGCAAGCGCGGCAGCGTTCTGCCGCTGTCGAAGCGGACGGCTATGGGTTGGGCCCGCGGGCTCGATCTTCCACGCGGCGGCGAGACGGTTCTCTATACCGGGCACATGTACCAAATGGTGCCCGCCATCGACGCCATGTCGTCTCAGTTGGCTTTGCTCGAGAACTCGTTTCTGACGCGGTTCTTCGGCATAGGCCGCCTAGTCAACAAGTTCATAAACCTGTCTTTCTTTATGGGCCTCACCGCGTCGCCGAAAAAAATGCGACATTCCAACCAGGTGTTGCGCGACATCGTCGGGCTGCTTCGCGACGCGGGGGTCGAGTTCGGCTATCTCTATGAAGACGAGTTCTACGCCGGCGCTCTCCTTTACGACGATGGGCTCGACGAATCCTTCGGCGAGCATGCCCGGCGCGTGGCGAAACATCTGAAGAAGCTCGGCGTCCGGCGACTGATCACAGTGGACCCTCACACCACTCACATGCTGCGTTATGCGTACCCGCGTTTCGTCAAAGACTTCGATATTGAAGTCCGGAACTACCTGGAAGTGCTGGCGCAGGCGCATCCGCAGGCCAAGGCGC
Source organism: uncultured Alphaproteobacteria bacterium (assembly GCA_963759955.1). Classification (GTDB taxonomy): domain Bacteria; phylum Pseudomonadota; class Alphaproteobacteria; order Rhizobiales; family Beijerinckiaceae; genus Roseiarcus. The sequence continues at coordinate 656 of CAVXCA010000063.1, read as the reverse complement.
CGGTGAACGGGGAAGTCGTGGTTCACGATTCCTGCGTCTACGCGCGCTACGAAGACATTCGGGACCAACCTCGTGAATTGTTGCGGGCGGCGGGGCTGTCCGTGCGCGAGCCGGAGCTTTTCGGAAAGACGACACACTGTTGCGGCGGACCGCTAGAGTCGCTGTTTCCGGCCGAGGCGCATCGAATTTCAGGAAATCGCGTGGATCAACTCGAATCCAAGGGGAAGAACGTCGTCACCATGTGCCCGTTCTGCTGGGTGAACCTCAGTAAGGCCGCCGGAGACCGGCTTGTCGTCAACGACATCGCCAGCACCCTGGCCGCCAGCCGTCGGCAAGCATCGCCGAGCAGCTAACGCCTCGAGTCGCTCGTAGTGCGGAGCATGACGCAATTCGACGGAATCGCCAGCGATGTCGTTGCCGCGAAAGCGGGAATCCAGACTTGCCGGCCGACGTGCTCTTTCCCCGCTGGATTCCCGCTTTCGCGGGAATGACACAAGGACGAGCGCCAGCGGTTTCGCCCTAAGGCAAGGCGCTCCTGGCCGCGGCGAGGACTTTGAGAAAAGGGGTTGAGTGAGCTGTCGCCGGAGCCAAAGCGAGCGTGGCAAACAAGCTGGCGAGAGCGACGATGTCAGCGCATTTTTCCTCGCGAGCCTAGT
>CAVXCA010000062.1:0-11320 GCA_963759955.1 uncultured Alphaproteobacteria bacterium | reverse complement strand
CCGCCGGGCGCGGCTCGGCACGATCGGTGTGGTCTTTGTTCGCGATCGGCTTCGCCGAACCCTCGCTCGCTTCGCGCGCTCCATTTCTTCGTGCAACCATGTTGGCGCATCGACGATCGCACAACGGTCCGGCGCTCGCTTCCATTGATATGCGCGGCCGTCGCTCCGGACGGAACCCGCTAGGATCACGTCATCATCTCCCCGACATTGATCTCCGGTCCGATCTCGCTCGCGCCGTTCCGAACCGGACGCCGAGCGCCCCATTTGAAAAGCGCATGCAGGCCGCCGCGAGGCGTTACTTGCGTGACCGTTTCCGGCAACATGCCGAGAGTGGACAGCGCGCCCACGCCGTCGATCCCTTTTTCGCCGTCCACATCCATGTCGAGCACCCAGAAGCCGGACTTTGGACCTGTGGGAACGCCGATCATGGCGCCGGGATGAGCTTCGCCACCACTTGCGATCGTGCCGACGTCGGTCGTTGCGTCCTTGTGGCCGTGCTCTGTGAGCGGCTTTTTTGTCGCCGGGTCGCAAGGGAAAACGGGCCAGCCCTGGCGCGCGTAGCTGATAGCGTGCTCGAGCGGCGTCATGGCAGCTTCCCCTTGGCATGAAGGATAGCGAGCCTTCCCCCCAATCCGCGGAGCCCGGGCTGATCTTCCGTCCAGGCCTCGAAGCGCTCCAGTGACATCGCTTCTCGAATATTTGCGCCGGCGCGAAACACGCGAAGCGCATCCGCAAGCGAGAGACTGCTTGGGCTTGTCATGATCTCGGCTCCCCGTAAATGAGAGTTGCGACCAGTTTGGCGTACCGCAGGGCGATAGTCCGTACCGATGGACCAATCGGCGAACTTGATGAAAGTTGTTAGGGATGCTACTTTTCTCGGCGTCAATAGCTGGCAGCGAATTGACATTTCCGAGCCCGGCAGCCGTGTCCAGCGGCTCCGGGTTCTTTGTTTGTGACATCGCTCACGCCGCATCGAGTTCGGACGTGTTGACGATCGGCGCACTTAGGCGTGCTTCCGCCCAGCAGAGCGTTTCGCACCAACGATAAGCGGCTTCGCTCCAAACCGTCGGAATGGCGGACCGCCGCCGCGAGATGCCTTTGTCGCAAGGGTTTTCGCGCGGATTGGAAAGCCCGCGGCCGCAAGGGCGGCGGCGGCTTGGTCGCGGGTCAAAAGCGCATTTGGATCGCAGGGAATTGCGGGAGATTTTCTCCGTTAGGCTTGCGCGCGTTTGCTTCAAGCTCTGCCGGAGAAAATGGATCGAACGTCACCTTGAAAGGAGTCTGGTGTTCAAAACTATTTTCGAATTGAATCCCGCTGACGCCGCGCCCTCCAGACTTCATCGATTTCATCGTCGGCTATTTCGGCACCGAATAGCGAGCCGACCAATCGAACGAAGTTTCGCATGCTTGCACCGAGGCCAAGCTTGTTTCCACTTCCTGGATATCGCTCTCTCATATCCGAGTACATCGCGAGCGCGTCCCTGATGACTTGGCCTTTCTGAGTGGGAGGGTTTCTCGCGCCGCCGCGCTTCTGTCGGCGCGAATGTTCCTTCGTGATCAGCCGAGGCATTGGGCTCGCCAAGATTGGCGACCGTCTTGGCTCGCTCATAAATCCAGCAAAGGCTGACGATCGCATTGTCGCAATGATCAACGTTCTCTTTCAATTCCGCTCGGATCTGGGCCAAATCGCTCTCTTTGTCTCTGTCTCTTCGCCCCACCTCAGGGGTTGCCAGCCGAAGACGAGCCGCGTTGGCGACCGGCTGTCGCTTGTCAGCGATCAGCGATTGCGCGTCTCCTGCCTGACCTTGAAGGAAGGACACGAATCGCGCGGGCGAGCAGTCGCCTAGCAGTTTTAGATATTCTCGCGGCGGCATGTCATTCACGTTGACGCCCAATAGACTCAGCAGTCGTCGGGCACTTGTCTCGATCGCGCGCAGCTGCTTTCGCGTTTGGATATCTGTGATGGTTTGAACGTTCTTTCCGCGAAGCTGGAACTGGCAGTGCGCGGCAATAAGCTGGCCGATCAACTCTCTCTGTCCGGCCACAGGCAGGTTGCAGAATTGGGACAGCACTGCCTCAAGGTTCTTTGGTTTCCACCGAAATTGAAGAGCGGAGGCTGCGACTAGTCGTGCATCGGGCGAACAGGCTTCGGGCGCGCGTCGACGCTTCGCCGTGTCTACCGCGCGCCTCACGCATTCGCCTTGCGCAATTCGACGATGACGCCAGTTGACCGGGCGTCGCCCATCAGCTCCGACGTGCGATCCGCAACCGCATCCGCGGCGGCGAGCAACACCGCGTCAGCCGAGTGAACGTACCGCGACGTGATCGTTCGCCCCTTGTGTCCGACCAGGGCCGCGATCGTCGGCTCGGAATAGCCGAGGTCCGACGCGAGCGACGCGAAGCTGTGGCGCAAGACATGCGGCGTCACGTCGGCGGGCAGTGAGCCGAGCTTCGCGATCCTCGCCCACAGTTTCGGAAACCCCGTCATGTGGCCATCGCCCCGCGAAGCCGCGAAAACGAGTTCGCCAATTTGCGAGAGGCCGCGCAGCACGTCGCAAGCCGCGCGCGACAGCGGCCGAATTGACTTGCCGGTCTTGGTGTCAGAAAGGGTCGCCGTGCGCCGCGCGAGGTCAATCTCAGCCCAGCGCAGCCCCAGCGCCTCGCCGGAGCGCCACCCCGTCAACGCGAGAAATCGCGCCGCCGCGAGCGCAGCCGGCCAGATGCCCGCATCCTCGCCCTTTCGCAGCGCGTCGCCGAGCGCCTTACATTCGCCGTCGCTCAGCCGACGCTCGCGCTTGCCATCGGCAAAGCGAACCGTGCCGCGAACCGGATTGTCAGGGCGCATCCGGCGGCGCACCGCATACGAGAAAATCGCGCCGAGCAACCCGACGGTTCGGCTCGCGGTTCCCTTGCCGCCGCGCACGCGCGCCAAGCCATGCTTCTTCGCGGTCTTCGTCTTGCCGGCGGTCTTGCCATCGGCGACAGCGTGCATGAACGCGTCCACGTCCTCACGCGCCACGGCGGCGACCGAAAGCCGGCCCAATAGTGGGATGATATGCCTGTCGATCCGGCCCCTGTCTGTCGCGAGTGTACTAGCTTTCTTGGACGTTTGCCGGCGCGTCAGCAATCGGCCCGCCTCGGCGTCGGCGAAATATTGCTCGCACAGTTCCGCAACCGTCGCAGCGTTGCGCTTGGCGCTCTTGGCCGCCGCCGGATCGCCGCCCTTCACAACGTCGCCTAGCAGCCGTTTGGCTTCCTCGCGCGCCGTGTCGGGCGTCCAGGGCGCGCCATGGCGCCCGATTGTGATCCAGCGCTGTCGGCCTTCGCTGGTGCGATAGAACAGGACGTAATTGACCGCTTCGCCCTTTTGCCGTCGGGCGCCGAACGCAGGCACCGCCGAATCCCAAATAATCTGACCGGGCTCCAGCTTCCGAACTTCGCGCAGGCCGATCCTTTGACGTTCGCCCATCGCAATCGCCCTCCGCTTGCTAGGCAACGACCACTAGCAAGCACATAGCTAGCAGATTTGCGCATATCCTAGCAAGCGAGAGCAAAGGCCAACAAACACAAATCTTGCAATATCAGGGATTACCGCAAACTTAACCGACGCCTAGCAAGCTTGCTCAAACCTACGGAACTGCCCTCCGAAGGCAGAGGCCACAGGTTCGAATCCTGTCGGGTGCGCCAATTATTTCAATAGGTTGTGCTGTTGTCGCAACCCTCGGCCAGCTTGAAACTCACCAGATACTCACCATCGGGCGGCACGTTGTAGCGCGTCGCGGGCTAGAGAGGCGCAGATTCTTCTCTCGGTCGCAGGCTTCGAAGGCCGATGTGAAATAGCGCGAGCCGCAATGGGTTCGATCCCCAGCCTTGCCAAGGTTGGGGTCGAGGGTTCGAATCCCTTCACCCGCTTGTGAAAACGCGCCCAACTCTAACCCTACCGCTTCAGTCACCCAGCCCATTGATTTCATGCGAGAAGATGAAAATTGTTCAGGGTCAATCTTTGCGTGAGACGTGACACCTCCAGGAATGGCGATTAGCGTGATTACTCAATCACTTGAAACGACATCGGAAGGGGTCAACCTCGGACGCGTTTTCACAACCCGCTGCCGTAATCCGCGATGGCGATGAACGTGAAGCGGGCGAGGGCTCTCCTCAGGGCGGCGTGAGCCGCCCAAAAGGAGACGAGCGTCCGAAATGGAGAAACGAGGCGAAATAAGCGGCTAAGCGAACGAAAATGTCCCCCGAACGGACCGTTCTGTTCGTGGGCGAGCCACGCGCCGCGCCCAAGACCCGCGAATCAGCAATAGCTCGGCGTAATGCGAAGCGCTAATTACTATAATTCAAGCCATAGAATTGATTTCGGGAGCTGAAACTTAGTTGCGAATTCCTTAGCTGCACCAAGAGCCTGCTCTACAGTAACAATCTGTCGATTGTATGTTAAATGTTCAGAATTCGGCAACCCGTAATAAAAGACCGTAAAACCGCCATCTTCCAATCCGTTGTTTGGATTGTCCGGAACAAAGCCGGGTCTATCAAATGATGCGATAAAATGCAGAGTGGCAAGTGTACCCCTTATTATGACAGTAAGGTGCGGTGTCTCTCTTGAAGCAGGCTCTATTTCGAATGAATTTACCTCGTCACCGTAGCGAGTTGACAAAAAGTCCTGCAATTCATCCATAGAATGAATATATCGTGACGATTGCATGTCGGCTACTTTCACGTCAATCATCGGTAAGCGTCCATCTCTGAGCCGACACTGTTATTGAGGGGCCTTCGGTGTCGCGGAATTTCCAATGAAGGTATTTGGCGTGTCGAGCCATCCTGGTGGCGCAACAGCATCTTCTGGTGGGATAACGTTCAAAGTGCTTCCTTCAGGAAGTAAGGTTGGAACGTTGCCGCGACACATACCGCACGTTCCTTTCGGATGGTTATGCCAAACCGTACCACCACTCGATCCCCTTTCCCGGACGATAATCGCCGCTTTTCCTTCTACGTGCGTCGATGCAGGATAGTTACGATACTGGCTAGGTGCCGGAGCTCCCGATTCAAGAGGAATGTCAGGACCTCCTTCGTTCAATCGAAGTATCCCCTTTGTAGTACCGTCAAATGGTGGAAGAGTGGGCGCTGTCGCCGCCAGCCCCAGCGGGTCCACCCAGACGTCCGGCCGCGCCACATACCCCTGCGGCCTAACTCCTCCCCATAGCCCGATCGGATCCGGGCTCGCATATTGCCCGACGAGCGGATCGTAATGGCGGTGGCGGTTGTAATAAAGCCCCGTTTCTTCGTCCGCCCATTGGCCGGGGAAGCGCAGCGGGCAGAATTGCTCCAGCGCCTCGGGTTTCAGCGCGAGGGCGCCCGCGACGCGCGCCGGGCCGGCGCGGGCGCCGCTCGATAGGAACTCGGCGTTGTCGTTGGCGGGCGGCTCGCAGCGGCGCACCGCGCCCCACACCGTGAAGTCCATCGCCAGGACGAGCCGGCCCGCCTCGTCGGTCAGTTCCTTCGGCGCGCCGAGATGGTCGGTCACGACATGATGCAGCGCGCCGCCTTCCTCTCGCGCGAGCGGGCGGAACGAGCCGTCGTCGTAGTGCCACGTCACCGCCGCGGCCCAGTCGATCGAACCGTCGGGGCGGATCGGCGCGTCTTCGACAGGCAAGTCGCCGTCCCAGCCGTAGGCGCGGCCGATCTCGGTCTCGCCGTAGCGCGCCGCCGCCTTGCGCTTCCACAGGCGCCGCCCGAACGGATCGTGGCCGTAGAGCCAGCGAACCCCCTCCGGCGTTTCGCAGGCGGCGAGGCGGCCCAGCGCGTCCCATTGGTAGTCCCACTCTTGCGGGCGAAAGCCGTTGCGCTCGACGCGGCGCTGGATCACCCGCCCGCAGGCGTCGTGGGTCAGCGTGACCTTCTCGCCGTGCGGCCCGCGCGCGAGCGCCACGACGCCGCCGTCGCTGCGCAGCCAGCCGATGCGCGCCGCTTCGACGGGAAAGCGCTTGTCGATGGTGAGGCCCGGCCGCTCGAGAGCCGCGAACGCCGCGCCGCCGGGCGTCGCGCCGGAGGCCTCGACGTTCTGCGCGGCGTCGTAGGCGAAATTCTCCGCGAACGCCGCCGCCGGGCCTTCGCCGCCGAATTCGGCGCGCACGATCTGGCCGCGCGCGTCATGGGCGTAGCGCACGTCGCCCAGCGGCCCGCCGCGCACCCCGACCAGCCCGTCGGCGCGGTCCCAGGCGAAGCGGCGACGCAGCGAGGGGCCGCGCTGCTCGGAAAGACGGCCGACCTCGTCGAAGCCCTGCTAAATCAAAATGAGAGATCGCGAGTCGCTCTGGGCAGCTTCAATTCATTGGAGCACTGCGCCATAAGAATTCAAAGGCGCATGGCACAGGCGTAATGACGTCATAAATTATAATTGTTGTGTTTTCGATTCTAACAAGCGTTCAGCCTTCGTGTAGAACGAAAGTTTGAATCCTGGGAAATTTTGTTCGCGCCTCAAGTTTATATAATGCCTAGCTTCGTCATAGGCACCTTTTTGGATGGCAATACATATTAAGCAGATATCGTCGTATTGCTCGCGTTCTGGCAATCTAATTTGTGATTGAATGGCTTCGATGGAGGAAAATTGCTTACCAAGTGAGATTGCGATGTTCGATATATCATTTGCTGCGCTTTCGGGTGAAAACTCACTAATCGCATACTCTTTAGCAACATGCGCGGCGTGAATCGTGCATTTTGTCGAGTTAGTTAGGTGATGCGCTATCGTGCCGAAAGATGCCGGCACGCTGAAAACATTCCAGCTGACCCTATTGAGGGTTTTGTTAGTTACACCAAATTGAGCGCGCACTGCATTTGCCTTATCTATCAGTACAACGTGCGCCATTGTTTCGGCGTTAATTTCGATATAATACAAGCCGGAAACGCGTTTGAATCCGTGGCTCTTTATAATTGCTTCTATCTCAGCAGTATAAGTGCTAATGTTCTTCATTTTCGTTCCCTAGATTCCGACGCTGTGATTCGCGTGTCGAGCAAAGGTGATGCTGGTGACTGAAGAAAGGCTATATCTAAGGCCGAATTATTGAAACTGGCCCTGGTAGCGTCATTGGAACTCCCGGCGTCATGCCGGGGACCGCAGCCGCATTCCCACCCATCGGTATAACCTGTCCGCCAGCATCAATATTAGGATAAGCGACAGTTTGGTTAGGCGTTAGTGGAGCGGTCGCGCTCGCTTTTGCATCGTATACTTGAACAATCTTTCCGTCTTTCACCACGACACCATCGAGCCTTATCGCGCGCCCACTCTGGGCGTCCCTTACGGTAATTTGCTCAAATACGTCAAAACCCTGAGATCTGAAATCGTCGGCTACTGTCTTTTCCCAAGCGCGTCCTTTCGCGGCGTTGGCGGCAAGTCGCAAACCAAATGGATCAACCGAACCAGTGGGATCGCCCACATACCCCTGCGGCCTAACTCCTCCCCATAGCCCGATCGGATCCGGGCTCGCATATTGCCCGACGAGCGGATCGTAATGGCGGTGGCGGTTGTAATAAAGCCCCGTTTCTTCGTCCGCCCATTGGCCGGGGAAGCGCAGCGGGCAGAATTGCTCCAGCGCCTCGGGTTTCAGCGCGAGGGCGCCCGCGACGCGCGCCGGGCCGGCGCGGGCGCCGCTCGATAGGAACTCGGCGTTGTCGTTGGCGGGCGGCTCGCAGCGGCGCACCGCGCCCCACACGGTGAAGTCCATCGCCAGGACGAGCCGGCCCGCCTCGTCGGTCAGTTCCTTCGGCGCGCCGAGATGGTCGGTGACGACGTGGTGCAGGGCGCCGCCTTGCTCGCGCGCGAGCGGGCGGAACGAGGCGTCGTCGTAGTGCCACGTCACCGCCGCGGCCCAGTCGATCGAGCCGTCGGGGCGGATCGGCGCGTCTTCGATGAGAGCATCGCCGTCCCAGCCGTAGGCCCGGCCGATCTCATGCTCGCCGTAGCGCGGCTCGGCCTGGCGCTTCCATAGGCGGCGCCCGAACGGATCGTAGCCGTAGAGCCAGCGCTTGCCCTCCGGCGTTTCGCAGGCGGCGAGGCGGCCGAACGCGTCCCATTGGTAGTCCCACTCTTGCGGGCGAAAGCCGGCGCGCTCGACGCGGCGCTTTACGACGCGCCCGCAGGCGTCGTGGGTCAGCGCGATCTTCTCGCCGTGCGGCCCGCGCGCCAGCGCGACCACGCCGCCGTCGCTGCGCAGCCAGCCCGTGCGCGCGGCCTCGACGGGAAAGCGCTTGTCGATGGTGAGGCCCGGCCGCTCCAACGCCGCGAACGCCGCGCCGCCCGGCGTCGCCCCCGAGGCCTCGACGTTCTGCGCGGCGTCGTAGGCGAAGTTCTCCGCGAACGCCGCCGCCGGGCCTTCGCCGCCGAATTCGGCGCGCACGATCTGGCCGCGCGCGTCGTGGGCGTAGCGCACGTCGCCCAGCGGCCCGCCGCGCACCCCGACCAGCCCGTCGGCGCGGTCCCAGGCGAAGCGCCGCCGCAGCGAGGGGCCGCGCTGCTCGGAAAGACGGCCGACTTCGTCGAAGCTCTGCTCCAGCCGGAGCCCGGCAACGCTGGAGCGCCCGACCTCGCGCCCGAGGGCATCGCGCGAAAAACTCATCGCGGCCTGTTCGCCGATGAAGAGGCTTTCGAGCTGGCCCAGCGGATCTCTGACATAGCGCGTCAGCCGCTCGCCGATCCGCGTTTCGTGCGGCTGGTCGATCCCCGAGAACGCGCGCCGCTCGATCCGCCGGCCCATCGCGTCATAGCGGCTCTTGACCCGCCGCCCGTCGACGTCCTCCTCGACGATGCGGCCGTTCTTGTCGCGGATGGTTTCGACGAAGCCGGCGTTGTTCTTCGCGTAGGCGAGGAGCCCGCGCCCGTCGTACGAGAAGCTGACGCTGTCCTGCGGCTCGCTCGAGGCGCGCGCGCCCGGCGCGAAGCTCTCGATCTTCACGATCTTGTCGGACTTGTCGTAGCCGTAGACGATCCGCGCGCCGTCCGGCTTGATCGTCTCGATCACCCGCCCGCCGGGATCGCGCTTGTAGAGCGTGCGCCGCTTGTCGAAATCCTGCTCGGCGACGATGCGGCCGGCGAGGTCGCGCTCCAGCTCGTAGACGCAGCCCAGCGCATTGGTGACCGATGTCAGCCGGCCTTCGCTGTCATAGGCCAGATCCAGCCGTCCGCCCAAGGGATCGACGATCGCTTCGAGCACGTCGAAGGCGCCGTATTGGTAGCGCCAGGTCCGCCCTTCGCCGTCGGTGACGCTGGCGATCTGACCCTCGGCGTCGAAGTCGCGCCCGACGCTCGATCCGTCGGGGCGCGTCACCCGCGTCGGCGTCGCGAAGCCGCCCGCGCCCGCCGCGTATGCGAACGTCGTCGTCCGCCCGAGCGCGTCGGTGCGTGCGGTCATTCGTCCGAACGCGTCGTAGGCGAAGCGCGTCACGCCGCCCTTGGCGTCGCGGACGCCGCTCAGCCAGCCGCGCTCGTCGTAGGCGCGCCGCTCCTCGGCGCCGTCGGCGAAGACCGTGCGCACGATCCGGCCGCGCGCGTCGCGCTGATGCTTGGTGCGGTTGTTCTCGGCGTCGATCTCGGCGACGACATTGGCGCGCTCGTCGTATTCGTTGCGCCGAAGCGCGCCGGCGCCGTCGATGACGATGTCGAGCTGGCCCTCCGGCCCCCAGCCGTAAATCGTCTCGCGCCCCTCGGCGTCCTTGTAGCTCTTGACGTTGCCGAAGATGTCGTAGGCCGTCTTGGTCGAAGCGCCGTTGGCGTCGGTCGTCGCGGTCTTGAAGCCGAGCTTGTTGAAGGCGTGGCGCGTCGCCCCGCCCAGGGCGTCGATCTCGGCGGTGACGTTCTCGTGCGCGTCGTATTCGAACTGTTGCGCGCGCGCCGGATCGCCGGCGGGAAGATACGTCGTAACCCGCTTCGCGCCGTCATAGGCGAAGCGGTCTTCGTCCCAAAGGCCGGTCGTGCGGGTGTGGACGACGCGGCCCTGTTCGTCATAGGCGAAGCTCGTCGCCGAGCGCCCGGTCTTGTTGCGCCAGCGCGTGACGAGCGGCTTGCTCTGATGCCATTCGTAACGGACCGACATGCCGAACGCGCACTCGGCCGCGCTCATCCGCCCGAGCGCGTCGTAGGCGTAGCGCGCGAGCTCCACACGAGAGCCGTCGACGCCGATCAGCGCCGCGCCGACGCGGCGGCCCGCGGCGTCGTTGGCGAAGACGAGCTTCAAGCCGTCGTCGCGCGCGATCTCGCGTAGCGCGCCGGTCTCGTCGCGCGAAAAGGTCAGCGCGTCGCCGTTGAGGTCCTCGATCCGCTCCAGCCGATAGAAGCCGTCGCGATATTGGCGGAAATGCTTGAGGATGCGCCGGTCTTTCAGCCGCAGCTGCTTGAGCCACGGCGCGGTGAGCTCGAGATGCGGGTAGGCGGCGTTCTGCGCGGGCAGAAAATTGAACGGCCGGTCGAATGCGATGCGTTTGCCGTCGGCCTGATGAAAGGCGAGCTTGCCGGGGGCGAAATTGTCGAAATATTCGTCGAACGCGCAAATGTAGCGCGACAATCTGGATGGGAAAGCAGCGACAATCAGGCTGGCCATTTTGGCGGTCGCGGCGGAGGGATGATTGTCGCGGCGCGACGATAACGCAAGCGATATTTTCGTGATGCGTGATTTGCTTGTCGCGGAGCGACAATCAGGATGATCCTTTGATTGTGGCGCGCGTCGGCGGTCGTCCTGCCCCACGCGCTTTGTCGACCGCTTCCTTTCGGCGATAGCTGTCGACGTTCATTTCAAGGATGGTTGCGTGATGGACGAGGCGATCGATGGCCGCGAGCGTCATAGCTTGATCGGGGAAAATTTTTCCCCATTCGCCAAAGGGCTGGTTGGCGGTGATGAGCATCGATCGCCGCTCGTAGCGAGCGCTGATCAGTTCGAACAGAACGCTCGTTTCCGCCTGATCCTTGGTGACATAGGCGAGATCGTCGAGAATCAGCAGATGATATTTGTCGAGTTTGGTGATCGCGGCTTCGAGGGCGAGATCGCGGCGCGCGATCTGGAGCTTTTGCACGAGGTCGGTGGTTCTGGCGAACAACACGCGCCAGCCCTTTTCGATCAAGGCCAGACCGAGCGCCGCCGCAAGGTGGGATTTTCCTCCGCCTGGCGGCCCGAAGCACAAGAGATTGGCTCCCTTTTCGAGCCAGGCGTCGCCAGCAGCGAGCGCTTGCACCTGCGCCTTCGAGATCATCGGCACAGCGGTGAAGTCGAACGCGTCGAGGGTCTTTCCCGGCGGCAATCGCGCTTCCTCCAGATGACGTTCGAAGCGACGC
>CAVXCA010000061.1:0-4426 GCA_963759955.1 uncultured Alphaproteobacteria bacterium | reverse complement strand
CATCGCTCACGCCGCATCGAGTTCGGACATATTCCACGATCGGCGCACTTAGGCGTGCTCCACCCAGCGGAGCAGCTTTCGCACCAACGATAAAGCGGCTTCGCTCCAAACAGTCGGAATGGCGGACCGCCGCCGCGAGATGCCTTTGTCGCAAGGGTTTTCGCGCGGATTGGAAAGCGCGCAGCCGCGAGGGCAGCGGCGTGGTCGCAGGTCAGAAAGCGCATTTGGATCGCAGGGAATTGCGGAAGTCATTTTTTTCTCCGTTAGGCTTGCGCGCGTTGCTTTGGAGCTTTACCGGAGAAAATGGATCAACGTCACCTTAAAAGAGTGTGGTGTTCAAAACTATTTTCGAATTAAATCCCGCTGACGCCGCGCCCTCCAGGCATCGATTTCATCGTCGGCTATTTCGGCACCGAATAGCGGACCGACCGACATCGAACGAAGTTTCGCATGCTTGCACCGAGGCCAAGCTTTTCCTTGCTGGATATCGCTCTCTCATATCCGAGTACATCGCGAGCGCGTCCCTGATGACTTGGCCTTTCTCAGTGGGAGGGTTTCTCGCGCCGCCGCGCTTCGTCGGCGCAAATCTACTGCGTGATCAGCCGAGGCATTGGGCTCGCCAGTTGGCAACCGTCTTGACTAGCTCATAAATCCAGCAAAGGCTGACGATCGCATTATGTGCAATAGTAAGCGTCTCTTTCGATTGCGCTGGATCTCGGCCAAATCGCTCTCTTTGTCTCTGTCTCTTCGCCCCACCTGGGGTTGCCAGCCGAAGACGAGCCGCGTTGGCGACCGGCTGTCGCTTGTCAGCGATCACGATTGCGCGTCTCCTGCCTGACCTTGAAGGAAGGACACAAATCGCGCGGGCGAGCAGTCGCCTAGCAGTTTTAGATATTCTCGCGGCGGCATGTAGTTCACGTTGACGCCCAATCAATTGAGCAGTCATCCGACACTGCTCGATCGCGCGCAGCTGCTTTCGCGTTGGATATCTGTGATGGTTTGAACGTTCTTTCGCGAAGCTGGAACTGGCAGTGCGCGGCGATGGCTTGGCCGATCAACTCTCTCTGTCCGGCCACAGGCAGGTTGCAGAATTGGGACAGCACTGCCTCAAGGTTCTTTGGTTTCCACCGAAATTGAAGAGCGGAGGCTGCGACTTCGTGCTGGTGCATCGGCGAACCAGCTTCGGCACGCGTCGACGCTTCGCCGTGTCTACCGCGCGCGCCTCGCGTTCGCCTTGCGCAATTCGACGATGACGCCAGTTGACCGGCATCACCATCAGCTCCGACGTGCGATCCGCAACCGCATCCGCGGCGGCGAGCAACACCGCGTCAGCCGAGTGAACGTACCGCGACGTGATCGTTCGCCCCTTGTGTCCGACCAGGGCCGCGATCGTCGGCTCGGAATAGCCGAGGTCCGACGCGAGCGACGCGAAGCTGTGGCGCAAGACATGCGGCGTCACGTCGGCGGGCAGTGAGCCGAGCTTCGCGATCCTCGCCCACAGTTTCGGAAACCCCGTCATGTGGCCATCGCCCCGCGAAGCCGCGAAAACGAGTTCGCCAATTTGCGAGAGGCCGCGCAGCACGTCGCAAGCCGCGCGCGACAGCGGCCGAATTGACTTGCCGGTCTTGGTGTCAGAAAGGGTCGCCGTGCGCCGCGCGAGGTCAATCTCAGCCCAGCGCAGCCCCAGCGCCTCGCCGGAGCGCCACCCCGTCAACGCGAGAAATCGCGCCGCCGCGAGCGCAGCCGGCCAGATGCCCGCATCCTCGCCCTTTCGCAGCGCGTCGCCGAGCGCCTTACATTCGCCGTCGCTCAGCCGACGCTCGCGCTTGCCATCGGCAAAGCGAACCGTGCCGCGAACCGGATTGTCAGGGCGCATCCGGCGGCGCACCGCATACGAGAAAATCGCGCCGAGCAACCCGACGGTTCGGCTCGCGGTTCCCTTGCCGCCGCGCACGCGCGCCAAGCCATGCTTCTTCGCGGTCTTCGTCTTGCCGGCGGTCTTGCCATCGGCGACAGCGTGCATGAACGCGTCCACGTCCTCACGCGCCACGGCGGCGACCGAAAGCCGGCCCAATAGTGGGATGATATGCCTGTCCGATCCGGCCCCTGTCTGTCGCGAGTGTACTAGCTTTCTTGGACGTTTGCCGGCGCGTCAGCAATCGGCCCGCCTCGGCGTCGGCGAAATATTGCTCGCACAGTTCCGCAACCGTCGCAGCGTTGCGCTTGGCGCTCTTGGCCGCCGCCGGATCGCCGCCCTTCACAACGTCGCCTAGCAGCCGTTTGGCTTCCTCGCGCGCCGTGTCGGGCGTCCAGGGCGCGCCATGGCGCCCGATTGTGATCCAGCGCTGTCGGCCTTCGCTGGTGCGATAGAACAGGACGTAATTGACCGCTTCGCCCTTTTGCCGTCGGGCGCCGAACGCAGGCACCGCCGAATCCCAAATAATCTGACCGGGCTCCAGCTTCCGAACTTCGCGCAGGCCGATCCTTTGACGTTCGCCCATCGCAATCGCCCTCCGCTTGCTAGGCAACGACCACTAGCAAGCACATAGCTAGCAGATTTGCGCATATCCTAGCAAGCGAGAGCAAAGGCCAACAAACACAAATCTTGCAATATCAGGGATTACCGCAAACTTAACCGACGCCTAGCAAGCTTGCTCAAACCTACGGAACTGCCCTCCGAAGGCAGAGGCCACAGGTTCGAATCCTGTCGGGTGCGCCAATTATTTCAGTAGGTTGTGCCGTTGTCGTAACCTTCGGCCAGCTTGAAACTCACCAGATACTCACCGTCCGGCGGCACGTTGTAGCGCGTCCATAAGCCGCGCCCGACGCGTTTCGATCGTGTGGCCGTGCCGGAATTTCAGGCTCACGCGCGAGCCGCCGCGAGTGAGTACGTCGCCGTGCGGATGCGGGATCGCAATGCCGTCCGAAGACTTCAAGTGTGCTTCGGCTCCGAGTGTGACTCTCTGTCAGGCTCCAATCGTGATCCAGGGCTGTGCAGGTCTCTCTACGTGCGGCTCCCCGCGGCGGTTATCGGAGAACGCGGACGCCTCGTTTCGAAGCTGAAAGATCAAGTTTGGGCGGGAAATTTGGTTGCGCTTTGTCAAGTTCGGGTTGCGGTGCAACTGCCGCGCAGGTGGAAAACATGAGAACTGCACAGCCCTGGACCACAGCCGCCCTACCGAGAGTCATCGTGACGCAGTAGAATTAGGCAGACATGTCGTCCATCACATTATCTTCAAAGCACAAACCGTGATCTCGTATAAGATGATACGATACAACTGGAATATCGTAAATATTACGTTGTCTTGTAACGATGAAAATACGATACGACCCGCCTATTATTGCGCTCTCGTTTGCGCTAAAATTGTATTTGTCTTTATATTCAGTTGCCGATAGCTCGCAAATTGGACATGCATGAACACGTCTCGCAATAAGGAAACGGACGTCGACGGCGCTTCTCAATATTGTTTGTAACAATAGGTTTCGCTTCCGGTCATCAAGGCGACATGGCTTCAGATCTGTAGGTTCTAACGCGATCGACGTAACGTATACACAATCGTCTAATAATTCCAAATTTTGCGATGCGCCGATTTGATCATGACTCTCTTTGCACAAACGGTCTTTTGTAAATTGAATCGTTCGTTGCCGTACCATAATAATCTCCTACTTGTTCGGAACTCTCGATCCGTCCGCGCCATCACGCCCAGGCCGCCGGCGCGATTGAGGATTTCAAAAAAAATTCTCGGGGCACCTGGACGAAATCGCGCGAGAGAAAGGCGTCGATCCGGGCGCGATAGAGGTCTGGTTCGCCGACGAGGCGCGCATCGGCCAGAAGAATAAGATCACGCGCCGTTGGGCAAAACGCGGAACAAGGCCACCGGCGCCGCACGATCAGCGCACGGCATCGACATACATCTTCGGCGCCATTTGCCCCAAGGAAGGCAAGGGCGCCGCTCTCGTCCTTCCCGCTTGCAACATCGAGGCAATGAGCCTGCACCTGGCCGAGATCGCCACCGAAGTGGCGCCGGGTGCGCACGCTGTGCTCCTTCTCGATCAAGCAGGATGGCACATGTCGAGCCGCCTCACCGTGCCGCCGAACATAACACTCCTGCCGCTGCCGCCCAAATGCCCCGAACTCAATCCGACCGAAAACATTTGGGAGTTCATGCGCGACAACTGGCTATCCAATCGCGTCTTCAAATCCTACGACGACATTGTCGATCACTGCTGCGACGCCTGGAACAAGCTCATCGATCAGCCATGGCGCATCATGTCCATCGGCTTGCGCGACTGGGCTCATGGGGTTTAGTCAGTGAGGGTTGGTATTACGGCCCACATCAGGGCCGCAACTGTTGAAGATCAGTCAAAGTTCAGAGAACTGAACAGCCCTGCACTGTTGCCGCAGCGCATGGATCATCCGCGAGGC
>CAVXCA010000060.1:0-24490 GCA_963759955.1 uncultured Alphaproteobacteria bacterium | reverse complement strand
CAATATGGAACCTCGCCGAGACGCCAACGGCAATCCGCCACATAAGCTCAGAGGGCAGGTCCACGCTATTGCCATCAGGCAAAATTCGCGTCCGCCCGGATTGCGTCGTCACGCTGTCCGAGCCGCTCTTTCTGCTTCGATCCGCGTCACGCCGTGAACGGATTAAATTCGCAAACGATGATTTCCGGATCGCCGTCGTATTCGCTCGTCGGCATCAAGCCGAAGCCACCGTCAGCTTCGAAGGCGACTACGCAGACCATGAGGGTCGTGGCGAGGTTCGAGGCTCGGATTTGTGCGGTGTCAAGGGCTTGAGACATTTGCGGCTCCTATGCTTGGGCGAGGGCCATCTCCGTTCGACAGACGCCTGAAGCACCCGATGAAAGCCCGCGATAACCTCAAAGGCGAAGCCGGAGAGGCCGCACGACGTAGCGGACCCTTCACGGGTTGATGGCGTGAGGCCATCGTTGGACCAAAGTAGCGCCAATGAGAGCGGGGTGGCGATCGCCGGAACAGCGGCTGCCGACGAAAGCCCTCCGTCGGCGCCACAACGGCTGTGAACCGGAATTGGCGGGCCGATTGACAATCCCGCGCTACGCCTGCAAACCTTGTGACGTCCACATGTATGTTCGGATCGAGACCGAGAAGCATCCGTTCTTCGGACGGGATTTTGTCCACCGTGAACTGTCGAAGAAAGCGTGCTGGGCAGCTCCGGAGTTCGCGGTCATCGTCTCCTCGGTCATCGAATCCGGAGTGGCTCCGACCAAGATGGACGCCATTCGCAGCCGCCTGAGGGAGAGCTTGGCTTCGCGAACGCTATGACTGCCTATCTCCGCCTCTGATGGACTTCATCGCGACCGATATCGCGAAGGCCTCTTGCACGCTGGCGAGCTGATTTGGAACCGAGTACCGCACATGTGATCAGTTTGCCATGCGGCGATCTCACATGCCTGACGCGCCACGACGAAACGTCGCCAGTGACGACAGTAAGGACAACGCTTTGATGAATTGAGATGATATCTATGATTTCATAGCCCGCTGCGACTCCTATCGGTCGTTGGAGCCCCTCTTCGCGGACTATACCGAGATATTGAAATCATGCGGGTTCAATTCATTCATTTTCACCGGGCTTCCGACCCATGGGGATGACGTGGAATCCTACGTCATAAAGAACGCATGGCCCGACGAATGGACGGACCGATATCGCGAACAGCGCTATTTCCTGAAGGATCCGGTGAGCCAATGGTCATTGAGGCGATCGAAACCCTTCTTCTGGGCGGACGCTCGCGCGGCTTCGATCTCCACTGCGCAAGCCACCAAGATCGAGAACGAGGCGCGGGCGTTCGGTCTGGGAGAGGGCGTCGCTTTTCCGATGTACGACGCAAGCAGCTGGCAGGCCGTGATCTCGCTCGCGACCGCCGACAAGTGTGACCTCGACAAAAGCTCGATCGCCAACCTCTATTTGCTGACTTTGTACTGCAAGATGACGGCGTGCGACCTGCTCCCCGGGTCTACCGACAGAAGAGCCGTTCTTTCGGCGCGGGAGCAGGAAATCCTGCAATGGGTTTCCGCGGGCAAGAGCTCATGGGACGTTTCCAAGATTTTGAATATCTCGGAAGGGACGGTCACCCAGCATCTCGCTAAGATTTGCGCAAAGATGGGCGTGAGCAACACGACGCATGCGGTCGCGACCGCGATTCGGAACCGGGAAATCCACCCCTGACGCTTCCGTCAATATAAACATCCTGATATCGCCGTCCCCGCTCCGTCCGTGGCATTCGCGCACTTTCTTCGAAAGGGCGGCGCCAATGGACGTTCACGTAATCACCGATGCAAACAAGGCCGCCTACGCCGCCGAACTGGATCAGCTGTTCCGCATTCGCCATCGAATTTATGTAGAAGAAAAGAAATGGCGCGAGCCCTCGGACGACGGTCGGGAAACGGACCAGTTCGACACGGAGCACGCTGTCCATTTGGTTGGAATTCGTAACGGCCAGATCATTGCTGGCTCGCGCTTCATCCCGACAACCCAACCCCATCTCTTAAGCGAGGTGTTTCCCCATTTATGCACGCGCATCGGCGTTGTCCGCGACTCCGCTGTTTTCGAATGGACGCGCGGCTTCATCGTACCGGAATATCGCGAGACCGGTGGATTGCTGATCAAAGCGCAGTTCTGCACCGCCGTGATGGAATATTGCCTCGGCGAAGGCATCAATCAAATCGGCGGAATTCAGGAGCTGTATTGGCTCCCCCTCTGGAAGCGATTCGGATGGGTCGTCCATGTCATTGGCGAGCCCTGCGAGATCGACGGCGACATATGCGTGCCGGCCTATTTCGATGTCTCCGAGGACGCTCTTTGCGGCGTTCGGCGGCGCGCAAAACTCGATCACAGCATATTGGTCCACAGAGGGGCCCAAAATTCCCACGGGCAACCGCCTCTCCGCCTCGCCCGTGGATCAGCAGGAGCCTGAGATTCTCGAAGCCAACGGGTGTTGGCGCGAGGGTTCCGGCGGCGCAAGGCGATCTGTGCGCTGCTGGGGCGTCATGAGGGAGAGCCGCGGACGGCCAACGTGAAGGACGTCGCTTGCGATCTCACGGCAAAACCCAACCCTCAATCCGAGCGCGCTCCCGCAGAGCCGTCTAACTCGGGACTCTGCGGCGCCAATTATCAGATCCGGCGGCTCTTTCTTCGCCCCGGCGCCGGAGTTTCACTGCACGACGGCTGCCGACGCTCTCGCTCGCAAATAAGCGCCATGAGGCGGATCTGGTTGGCTCTCCCCGGAGATTCGGACGCCTTCAACAATTTCGATTTGGCGACATCCGCGTCGAGTCTCGAATTGCGCGAAAGCTCCGCGCATTCACGAAACGAACGCATCGGAATAGACGATCGATGACATTGATAGGCCGTTCGTCGGCAGCGCCCTTCATGGGCCCGTCTCGTCAAAGCGTGGCGACAGGCGATCCCGAAGGGGAGGCGACCTTCGCAGTGCAATTTCTGCGGGCCTTGGAGATCGTGAAATCAGGAATTGCGACGCAATTGCGGGGCACGTCCGCCAACGCCGGGACGGCGCGTGGCGCTCTTGGCGCGGTTCCATGGAACCAGCGCTTGTGAGCGGAAATGACGAGGCCGACTATTCCCGGATAAGAGCGAGGGAGCGCGCGATCGAGGCGGCCGCGCGCGCCTGTCGCGATGACGGCCGGGCGCTGGCCGCGCTCGGAATTTATGTGTGGGCGCTAGCGAACCGAGGCGATGTCGCCGCCGCCGAGCGCGCATTCCTCGACGCCGTGCTCGCCGCGGGCGGCGACTGGGTGGCCGCGAAAAGCACGATAACTAAGATCGTCGCGCCTCAAACGGATTCAACCTCGAGCCGCGACGACGAAAGCGTCTAGACAATGTGGGAATGGCGTTACCTTCGCGCGAGACGCGGGGAACGTCGTCACACGCGGGGTCACTTATTCGCCAAGCGAAGAAAGAGCGGCGGACCGACGCGGCGGAACGCCTGCGCAGACCGGCGGCAAAATTGCAACGAAGCGAATGTGCGGCGCCCGAGTGACGCCGCGCCGGAGGCGCCAGGGCGCGGAACCGGTTCCTTTGTCCTCGATATCGCCAAAATCATTCCTCGAGATCGAGGCGTTTGCCGGTTTGCGCCAAATGGGCCTTTTTGAACGCCGCGATCGCGTCGGGGCTGATGTCGAGGACGGTGTTGTGCTGGGCGCCTTGATAGCCCGGCGCCGCAGTCTTCGAGATGAGCCCGCGCTCATAGAGAGCCTTGACGATCAGGTCGACTTGCGAGCGATGCGTGCCGACGCTACGCGCGAGACTGCCCGCGGTCGGCGGCTCGCCGCGCTTGTGCTCGGCCAGAATGAGCATGACGAGAGCAAGGTGCTTGTAGCGGGCGACTCCGGTGTCGCCGGGAAAGCGCGAGCGCATTATGGCGCGCGACAGCAGGTGGACGGCGGGGCTCGCTTGCAGGGGCCCAGCTGGGGGACGGGATGCGGGCGATTTTGACATGCGGAAAGGGCGCGCGATCAGGTTCACTTGTGGGTTCGCGCCGCGCCTTTGGCCAACACGGCGGTTGAATTTGTGAATTCCGCGAGCGCAAAAGCCAGGCTTTGGCGACATCAACGGCGAGTTCCACCCAAGGGATACGGCATTGAGCGGGTTCGCGCCAGAACTCGATTTTCCCGTTAATCGGGCAAAGCCTACCCCATCGAACGCCAAAATCGCCTCGGAGATCGGGCGCCGGCGCCAGGCGCCCGCGAACTGGAATTCGCAAGGGGAATGCTTGGCCCTCATTTCGCGCTGGATCGGCGCGGAAGGCCTCGAAATTGGTCGATCGTCGGGGGCCGCAAGCAGCGCCCAACGATGCGGTTCTATGGGGAGTGGAAGGGGCCCGGTCGGAAGGCTTCGTCACTTTGAACACCCGGAATACCTGTCTTGCGGGAATGTAAGCGACGATCAATCCGGAAGTTCCCGAGCCGTCCGCCGGCGGACAGATACGCTGTCCACGGCGCGCGGCTCAGCCCCTGGGAGCATCGGGGCGGGAGTCGCGGCGCCACAACGGCTGCCAGATCAAGATCGGCGCAGGTGAAGCCGCCTGGGCGTCAAGCACCAGCCGACGGCAGGAGCCCGGGCGCGACCGGTGTCCTTGCTCCGGTCGGCGCGCCAGCAGACCCAGCAGGGCAGGGCGCGGCCGTGCAGCTGTTGATGTTGGCCTGAATGTTGCTGCCCCAGGAACAAATGGTCTGGCCGTTGCCGTCTTCGGTCCACGAACTCTGGGGAACAGAATATTTGGCGGTTACCGGGTTGGCCCCGCCGCAGGGCTGACCGGCGTTGAGCGCGGCCAGATCGTTCTTGCAGATCACCGATCCAAACTGGACGCAGGCCGCCGCCATGCCCTGCGTCGCGGGCGTCGAGCCGAAGGATTGGCCCGAGGCCGCGGCGGTGGAGATCGTGGCGACGCTGCCGCTGCCGGCGCCGGAATTGCCCGCTTGGGTCGCCCAGATATTGACCTGTTGTTGCAAGGGCAGGGCGAGATATTGCTGCGCGGTGTAGCCCGTGCCAGCGAGATTGCCGCTGCTGAGCTGCAGGACGCCGAAATTGCTGCCGTTGGACGCGCAGGTGTTCCCGCCGGATTCCGATTTGCCGGCGCCGCCCCAGGTGCAAGCGGTCGCCTTTAGAGCGGCGCTAGCCGTCGGAGAGCTGTTGATGGCGTTGGCGATGTCGGTCGAGCTGTAGCTCGCGCATTGCGCCCGCGCGTCGGCGCAGATGATGAGAGACAGCAGCGCGAGGGACGCCCGCGAGGCGAGGATCGTTCTGGAGATCATGATCGGGCTCAGTATTTCAGGGGGATCGGATTGGGATTGACGGCGTCGGCGTTCTCGCCGTCGATGCGCTCGGAAATCGCGAGAGAATGCGCGGCCCGATCGAACGTGATCGCCACGGAATTGTTGGGGGAGGGCGAGCCCCAAGCGCCCGTGGCGTCGATCGGCGTCGGCAGCACGAAGTGTTCGCTCGAGCTTAGAATCGTGACTTCGCCGCGCTGAACGCGCGCGACGCGCATCGGGCAATCGCTCCCGGTTGTCGGTCGCCCGAGCGCGCCGGAGAGATTCTCGCAAAGTGCGTCGTTGACGCTGACGGAGATGACGAGCGTTGCGTCTCCGTCCGTGAAGGTCGCCGCGAAGAACGATGGACTCTTGCCGGCGAGCCGAGCGCGAAGCTCCGGCAGCTTGTCCTTCCAGATCGCCGCCAACGGATTCGACGCGGCGTCGACGGTCGGCGCCAACGTGATGGGTTCGAGCTGTTTCACCTGAAGCGACGTCGACGCATCGGCCGCGTTGGCGGCGAAACTGGCGCCGAGACTGAGAGCGAAAGCGAGGCACGCTGAGGAAATGCGCAAGGTCATTGTTCTCCTGGGGAAGTCCGTTCGCGGGAGGCACGGCAAGGCAGGGTCAAGGCCGCGCCCTTGCGCCGCATCGCGATCGCCTCGACGCGTCGTGGGAATAGCGCGTTGCGTTGGGACGATTCGATACGGGGCTATGCGCGCTGCCAACGGCGTCAGTCCTTGAGACGGAGATAGGCGCTGCATTCGTCGAGCACTCTGTGGTCGACGATCACGCCGACTTTGATGGAGGTGGAAGCCACGTCATAGGACATGAAGGCGCCGGACTTGGCGGCGGCAAAACTTGCGGGGCCGGCGGCGGGCGCACTCGCCGCCCGCGACTGCACGAGGCAAGTCTTGGGTTGATTCCTGATGGCGCGCAGCGGCCCCGTCCACAGGACCGTACGGGTCGGGCACTTCAGAATTGCGAGCTCGGCGTCGGCGAAGACCGGCGTCGGATCGCAATCGAAATTGACAATGGTGACCGCCGCGATGGTGGGGTCGGAACGGATCGACCAATGGGCTTCGGCGAGAGGCGCCTGCAACCCCGGCGGAATGAGAACGCCATGCGCCCTGGCCGCTTCGTTATTGCGGCCAATTTCCTGACGCCAGATATCGAAGTAGGGCGCGTTGTCGGCGGTCTCTACCGCAAAATCCGTCGAAGTCGTGGGGAGCCAATCGGCGGGATTGGCGTAGGAGCCTGCGAACGCATCGGCGCAAAGAGCGAGGCCGACAGCAAAGCTCGCGCCCGCCAGAGCGCCGACGGATCGAGCCACAATCCTGGCGCTGGCGCCTCCCGCGCCCTTCAGCATGAAGCGCCTCGACGACGAGACGCTCATTGCGTCAGCGCGAAGCTGAATTGCTGCACGCCGTTCGCCGTCGTGATGTCGACGGAATACGGCGTGGGATTGGCCGGTCGCGCGGAGATGGCGAGACACTGCGACCCCGACTCCGCGACGCTTTGGCAACCGCCGCTCATGCCGGAGGGCGAAGCGATCGGTGTGGCGCAAGAGCCGCCTGCCGAATCGGCGGCATAGGACGAGCCGCTTCTCGAAGTGACGAGCGAAACCGCCGACGAACCCGCGGGACAGGCGCCGTATGGGTTGTAGCCCACGGGCGAGACATTGGCGGCGTCGCATGTCGGCCAGGAGCCGCCTCTGTTCAGGATGCTGAAGAGCTGGCTCATCACCGGACCGCAATAGGGAACGCCCATCCAGGAGGGATTCGACGACAGTGCGCAAAGCAGGACCTTGCACGCGAATGAAGCGTCTTGCGCCTTTGCCGGCGCAGAAGAACCGAACGCGGCGAACGCAAGAAAGGCGACAACAGCGGACGCGTGGGGATGGCGGAGTCCTGTGATCACGTTTCCTGTCTCTCGTTCAAAACTTGGCATCGTGAATGGCGGCTTGACGAACGCTGTATCACGCTATATTTCGTCGTTCAACCCTTAGGGAACGATGCAATGCGCGCGACGCACATTCTCCTTTTCGCAACTCTGGCCGCGGCGGCTCAGCCCGCCAACGCGGCGGAGCCGGCGGGTTGTCCGCTCACGTCGGTAGACGCTTCGAGCGTGCGCGGCCTGATCGAATCAGAGGCCAAGCGCCAAGGCGTCGACATTGAGCTGGCGTTGGCGATCGGCGACCAGGAAACGCGTCTCGGCGCCCACATCAAACCCGACAAGGCGACGGACAAGGGCGCGCGCGGCGTGATGCAGTTGACGCCGGAGACGGCCAAGCGGTTCGGCGTGAAAGACGTCTGCGACGTCACCGACAATGTCAGAGGCGGGATCGCCTACATCAAGCAATTGTCGGCGGAATTCGGCGGCAACGTTCTGCTCGTCGCCTCCGCGTATAACGCGGGCGAGGGCCGAGTCATCGACGCCAAGGGCGTCCCGCCGATTTCTGAAACGGTGCGCTACGCGGCCGCCGTCGCCAATGTCTACTACCACTTCGACAACACGCTGCGCGGCGGCGCCCGCGCTGCCGCATCGGCGGCGCTCGACAATGCCGCCGAACCGGCGGTCGCGCCGCTGGATGCGCCGCCAAAATCCGGGCAGAGCTGGATCGGCGGCTCGGTTCTTTACGTCCAGGGAGATGAATGATGGCGACGCCTCTGCATGCAAGAACGGTTGAGCGGGCCCTATTGGCTGGCCTGATTATCGGCATCGTCGGCTTGCAGGCCGATAGCGCCCTGGCGCAATCGGCTTCGTTTCAGCCGCTCAACACCGCGATGTCGTCGGTGCTGACCTTCATGACGGGAACCTTCGCCACGACCTGCGCCACGATCGCGGTCGCCTCCGTCGGCTTCATGGCCTTCACCTCGCGCATTCCCTGGGGTTGGGCGTTTTCGGTGATGGTCGGCGTCGCGCTGATTTTCGGGTCCGCGCAGATCGTATCGTCGCTGACATCAGGCATGGGGCAGTGACGCGTGGACGTCGATGAGGAACCCGCGCTCGATCCCCTGGTTGGCGGCCTGACGCGGCCGCCGATGATGTTCGGCATTCCCTACGTGCTGTTCGTGCTGGAATTCGCAAGCGTCGTGCTGGTGTTCATCAACACCAAGGACCTCCTGATGTTCCTGCTGATCATTCCGATCCACACGATCGCTTACGGGCTGACGGTTCGCGACGCGCGCTTCGTCGATGTGATTCAAACGCGGGCGTCCAAATGTCCGCGCACGCGCAATCACAGGTTCTGGGGCGGCGATTCCTATTCGCCATAACTACGGACAAAACAATGCTCGGGCGTGCGGCGCGGCCAAAAACGAAATTTTCCGAAGTTGCGGCGCGCGAAAAGTCGATCAGCGCGCACGTGCCCTATGTCAGGCATGCGGACGGTGAGACCCTGCGCACCAAGGAGGGGTTTCTCGTCAGCTGCATCAAGCTCGACGGATTCTGTTTCCAGACCGCCGACCAGAGCGAGATCAATTTGCGCCTGACCGCGCGCAACACCTTGGTGCGCGCGCTCAACGACAGCCGTTTCGCGCTCTATTCCCATATCATCCGCCGGCAGGTGCCCGCCATCATCCCAGGCCAGTTCGATATCGGTTTCTGCGAGGAGCTCAACCGACGCTACATGGCGAGCCTGGCGGGCAAGCGGATGTTCGTCAACGATCTCTATCTCACCATCATTCGCCGGGGCTTTCAGGGCAAGGTCGGCGCGATCGACGGGATGCTACGGGAGGTTCGAAAACTCGCTGGCCGCCCCAGCGAGGATCTCGACCGCGACGCCCGGCGCGAACTCAAGGATGCCGTCGCCAATATCGTCAATGCCCTGGAGCCCTATGGCGCCAGGGTGCTGAAGGTCGTGTCCCGTCCACTTCCTGGCCAGGCGGATTCTCAAGCCGAAGGCGAGGCGCCGCGGTCGGCCATCTATTCCGAGCCTTGCGAGTTTCTCGCGCAATTGCTCAACGGCGGCGTCGAAATCCCGATGCTGCTGCCGCGTATGGGTCTCGACGGCTATCTCCCCACCCGCCGGATCACCTTCGGCAAGAAGGCGCTGGAACTCCGTGGCCCGACAGCGGGCGACACCCGTTTCGGCGCGATGCTGTCGGTACGCGAATATCCCGCCTGGTCGGGCCCCGGGATGCTCGACGGCCTATTGCGCGTCCAGGGCGAGTTCATCGCCTCGCAATCCTTCGCGATCGCCGATCGCGGGCCGGTGCTGACCGACGTCGCGCGGGTCGAGCGCCAGATCGCGGCGTCGGACGAAAAGGGCACGGAGGTCGAGACGGCGATCGCGACCGCGCGCAACGAATTGGTGACCGGGCGCACGGTGCTGGGCAAGCACCACCTGACGTTGCTGTGCCTAGGACGTTCGCTCGACGAGATGGAACGCTGCGTTCAGGACGTGACGACCGCGGTGCAAAATCTCGGCGTCACCGTCATCCGCGAAGACATGAACGCCGAGCCGGCGTTCTGGGCGCAAATGCCCGGCAATTTTTCCTATATCGCGCGCGCCGCCCTGATTTCCTCGCGAAATTTCGTCGGCTTCGCCTCGCTGCACAATTTCGCGGTCGGCAAGAGAACCGGGAACCGATGGGGTCCCGCGATCTCGCTGCTGCAGACGACGAGCTCGACCCCGTACTTCTTCAATTTTCATCGTCGCCAGGTCGGCAACTTCACGGTGGTCGGGCCAACGGGCTCGGGCAAGACTGTGGCGCTGTCGTTCCTGATGGCGCAGGCGATGCGCGTCAGCCCGAGGCCGCGCTGCGCGTTTTTCGACAAGGATCGCGGCGCCGAAGTCTTCATCCGCGCGATGGGCGGCCAGTATGAGGTCCTTCAGCACGGCGTCCCCACGGGATTCAATCCGTTCCAGCTGCCGGGAACTCCGGGAGATCGCGACTTCGTCCTGAATCTCCTGAAATTTCTCGTGCGCCCGCGCGACGGCACGGAGCTGCGGGCGGAGGAAGTCAAAATCGTCGAGCGCGCCGTCGACCAGATTTTCCTCGAGCCGATCACTGAGCGCCGCTTCGCCGACGTCACGATGCTGCTGCGCGGCCGCGAGAGGGCAGGGCACGAGGATCTGGCCTCGCGCTTCGAAGTCTGGACCCATTCGCGCGGATGGCTGTTCAACAATCCCAGGGATCTCTGGAGCGCCGGCAATGGCGTCTTTGGGTTCGACCTCACCAAGGTTCTCGACGACGACGACATCCGAACGGCGGCGCTAGGATACATCTTCCATCGGGTCGAGGGCCTGATGGACGGGACCCCGATGATGATGTTCATCGACGAAGGTTGGAAAATCCTCAACGACGACAAGTTCTCAGGGTTCGTCACCGACAAGCTGAAGACCATCCGCAAGCTCAACGGCATCGTCGGCTTCGGCACGCAATCGGCCAAGGACATCGTGGCGTCCAAGATGGCGCATACGTTGATCGAGCAGACGCCGACCAATCTGTTCTTTCCCAATCCAAAGGCCGACGACGAATCCTATCTCGTCGGCTTCAAGCTGTCGCGCGCCGAACTCGATTGGGTAAGGAGCACGCCGCCGGAATCGCGTCAGTTCCTCATCAAGCACGATCATGATTCGGTGATCGCGCGCCTCGATCTCTCCGACATGCCCGGCCTCGTGAAGGTGCTGTCGGGCACTTCCGAGCGGGTCGAGGAAATGGAGAACCTGATCGCGCTGCATGGCCCTGAAGTTGGCGCGTGGCTGCCGCATTATTGCGGAGACGCCGCATGAAGGCGTCAGCTTCCCCACGCACACGCGCGATTGTTCTAACGACCGCATGCCTGCTCGCCAGCTCGGCCTTCGCGCAGGTGCCGGTGGCAGACGCGCTGCGCGAGTCCAAGGAAACCGCGACCGCCAATTGCATGACGGCGGCGCAACAATTCAATACGCAGACCGTGGCGCCGACGAAGGGCACGCAAGGCTCCGTCGTCTCGCCGGGCGCGGCGACCGCCGCGCCGACGGCGGCGGTGGGGACGGCCGATCTGACCGGCGGGGCGGGCACGCCGAGCGCCGTCGCGAGCTTGTCGGCGGGAGCGACGTCTTCGGGTTCGGTCGCGTCAATAAATCTCTCGCCCCTGGTCAATTCCTTGGGGTCGGCCTTCGGCGGGGCGCAGGGTGGCGCTTTCAACCTCGGCACGGCGCTACAGGCGTTCAGCGCCATCTCGGCCGTCACGGCGGGCCTACAGACCAACAGCGGCGCCTTGACGCCAGCATCTCAAACCGTCGGCACGCTCAACCCCTCGCAAGGCGCCTGGGATCAGAATTCGGCGGCGCGGCTCGCAGGGTCAGGCGTTTGGAACCAAGCCGTACAGGCCGCCGGCGTGACGATGCAGCTGCGCAATCAAATCCTGCTGTCGCGAATCATGGCGGCCTCGGCCGCCGCCAATTTCATGAGCGCGGTCGCCGCGCCGCAAACGGGTCACCAATGAGGGGAAGAGCTATGATGCGCGCAATCAAGGGATTGGTCTTTGCCCTCGCTCTGTCGGCCGGATGCGCGAGCTCGCTCGGCGGCGCTTCGGCTCAAGTGCCTGTCATCGACGCGGCCACCCTGACCCAAGCGACGACGACCGCTGGGAATACCGCTCAAATCATGCAGTCGAATCAACAAATTCTGACCGCGACCAATGCGACCCTGGCGGCGGTCACCGGCGCGAGACAAACGGGAACGCTGGGTTCCGCGGCGATCGGTGGCGGCTTCTCCATGACTTCGGCGCCGAGCCTGGGCTCGCTCTTGGGCGGAAGCTCGATGAGCTGGGGCAACCTTGGTTCGTTCGGAACCGCGGCGTCGTCGATCATCAATGGTCTCAATCTCGTCAACACCCTCAGCGGCGCCGCCAAGCCGCTGTCGGGAAGCGATCAGGCCTATTCCGGAGCCGTCAATACCGCGGCGGCTTTGACGGGCATCGTTCAGGGCGCCCAATCCGCGGCGACGGCGCGCACAGCCGCATTGACGGGCGCCGGCGGCCTAATCGGAACGGCTCCCGACATCAAGGGCTCGATCGATCAGAATTCCCAGGCGCAGATCCAAACGGCGCTGACGATCAACGAAGCGATCGGCGCGATCAATTCGACCAATGCGGCGCTGAACGCACAGCAGCTGCAGGAACTGGCGGGTCAGGCCAAGGCCGTTCAGTTCATGAACCCGAACTGAGACCCCTAGCGAACTCGAGTCACCACAAAGCCAACGAGAACGGCGCGGCCGCGATGCGGGTCTGCGCATGGGAAGGGTTTTCCAAAATGAGGCTGTCTTGGCGAGCCCTGCTGCTGGCTCTGGCGTTATCGACCCTGGCGGCGTGCGCGCACAAGGACCTCACGGCGCCCTGCGAGGCGGGCTCCGGCTGGTTCGGCTGGTTCGAAGCGTCAGGAAACGCGTTCGCTTGCGAGCCACTCCGCCCGATCAACGATGGGGGCGAAGTTGGCGTTCGTTGACGTCCTCAACACCGTTTTCACCGACCTCGATACGGTGGGAACCTCGACGGTTCAGTCGCTCTACACCTCGATCGGCGGCAATCTGCAGCCGGTCTTCACCGTCGGCCTCACCATCTATGTCGCCTATTACGGCTACGAAGTCGCCTTCGGCCGCGCGACGATGGCGGCGACGGATTTCGTGTGGCGGCTCACCCGCATCGCCCTCATCTACGGTCTCGCATTCGGGTGGGGCGACTTCCAAACAATAGTCGTGAACGTCCTCTCGCAAACCGCGGACAGCATGGCGGGAAGCATCTGCACGGCGGTCGCCAGCGGCGTTGGCGGCGGTTCCTATTGCCCCTCGGGCTCGGGCGCGAGCTCGAGCGCTACGGTCGTCGCGACCTCGCTCAACGGCATTTGGACCAGTGGGGCGACCGCCGCCCAAAGCATCAGCGCGGCCGGCGGCACGTTCGGCGTCGCCTTGATGTTCGCGGGCCTCCTCGTTCTCGTGCTCACCGGCCTCTTCATCGTCGAGGCGATGTTCATGGTCGTCATGGGCAAGCTCGCCCTGTTCGTGCTGCTGGGGCTCGCGCCGATATTCATCGCGCTGGCGCTCTTCAACGTCTCCTCGATGCTGTTCACCGGTTGGATCCGGAGCTGCCTGACCTTCTCGATCGTTCCCCTGCTGACCTACGGCTTCCTCGGCTTCTTCGAGGGGCTGATCACCGGCCAGATGTCCTCGCTCAACGCCGCCGCGAGCGGACAGACGGTCTCGGTCGGCACGGTCGCGCCCTTTGTGGCTTTGTGCGCGATGGGCGCGCTGCTGATGACGCAGATCCCCGCGATCGCCTCGGGACTCGCCGGCGGCCCCGCGTTCCGACACCCCTCCGCAATCAGCGTCGCCGAGGGCTTCTTGATCGCGGGGGCGGCGCGAGGCGCGGCCAGGGGCGGGGCCGCGCTGATCGGCGGAGCGGGCCGGGGGGCGGGCGCCGCCGGCTCTGCCGCGATGCGCGCGTTACGCGGGCCCAATAGCTCCGGGATATCGGCCGGCGTCAACGCGATGAGCGGGGATTCGGCGGTCGCGGCGCAGGTCGCGGCGGGCCTCAAGGACGCCAGAAAATAGGGGCGGGGACATTGATCGATACAAGAAATTCAGTCGCGCCGCCTAAGTCGCAAGCGACGTCGGACGAGAAGCCCGCGGTCGACGCGCGCTACTACGACGAAGCGCTGAGCTGGGATGCTTCGCACAATCTGTCGGTGCGCCTGTCGCGCAACGCCTGGCGCGTGATGGCCGCCGTTATGGCCCTGGCGCTTGTCGTCGCGCTCGGCGCGCTCTGGGCGTTGATCCCCCTGAAGTCGGTCGAAGTGGTGACGCTGCTCGTCGACAAGACCACGGGATTTGTCGAGATCGCGCAGCCCCTCGAGCGCGGCGGCGAACTGAGCCAAAGGGAATCCGTCCTTCGCGCCAATGTCGTGCGCTTCATTCGCGCCCGCGAAACCTATGACCCAAAGGGCCTACGCGACAATTTCGACCTCGCGGCGCTGTTTTCGACGGGCGCGGCGTCCAAGGACCTGGAGAGCGATTTCGCGGTCGGCAATCCGCAAAATCTCATGAAGAGATTCGGGCCGGAAACGACGATCGCCGTTTCCGTCAAGTCCGTCATTTTTCTCAACGAGCAAACCGCGGCAGTGCGCTTTTCGACGATCCGTAAGGGCGCACACATGGATGCAACTGCCGAACATTGGGTCGCCAATGTTCGCTTTCGCTATTCGTCCGAGCCCATCCGGAACGATTGGCGCTTCGACAATCCCCTGGGGTTCCAAGTGTTCGAGTACCGGCGTGATCAAGAGTTGGCGGAAACGGGAGCAGCGCCGTGAAGAGGCTCAAACGTGGAAATATATTGGCGACGGCGATCCTGGCCTTGCTTCTGATGCCGGAGGTCGGCCGGGCCGAGAGCAATCCGCGCTCCGTGCCGGCCGACCAGAGAATTCGCACCGTCGCGTTTCAGAACGATAACGTCGTCTTCCTCTCGGGGACCATGGGCGTCTCCACGATGATCGTCTTCAGCGACGACGAGCGCATCGCAACGGTGGCGATGGGCGATTCGCAATCCTGGCAGGCCGTGCCCGACCAGAGCAAACGCTATCTCTTCATCAAACCGATCGAGCGCGACGCCGCGACGAACATGAACGTCGTCACCACCAGGCGCATCTATAATTTCGTGCTGCGCACCTCGGCGAGCGTCGGTAAGGACACCGTCTACAAGCTGCGCTTTTCCTATCCCGAGGATGCGCTGGACGCCAAACTGATGTCCAAAGCCAAAGCGCTGGCCGCCAATCCGAACCTGACGGCGTTGTTGGCTCATCCCGAGGCGGTCAACGATTCCTACGGCTACAAGGGCGACGCCGCGAACAAGCCGACACGCGTCGTCGACGACGGGGTGAAGACCTATTTCGAATTCTCCGGCGACACGCCCGCGATCTTTCTCGTCAAGAAGGATCGTTCGGAAACGCTGGTGAATTACCGGCGCGAGGGCGATGTCATCGTCGTCGACAAAGTGGCGGCGCAGTGGACGCTGCGCAACGGTTCGCAGGCGACCTGCGTGTTCAATTTGCACGCGGTGGAGGACCCCGCGCCGGCGACGGCGATGACCCCAATTGTTGCGCCCGACGACGCCGCTTTGAGCGTCGATGTCGCGGCTGAGGGCAATGGGGGCTCCAATGGCCGACGTTGATTTCGAGCGCGAAGCGGCTTTGTCCGCGGAAAGCGTCACTCGGACGGGGGCTCGCGGATCGTCCGCCGGGCTGGGGCTGCTGCTCGGGAGTCTCGCCGTCGGGGCGATGGGCTACGCCTGGTACGTCCAGACCCATCCCTCCGTTCGGCCCGCCAACACGCAAGAATCCTTCAATACCGCGCGGATGCCGCAAAAGTTGGAGTTCGACGCGGCGGCGGCGGCTAAGCCCGACAACAGGCTGGCGCTGGCGCCGCCGACGCCCGCGCCGCCGCCTCCCGCCCCGACGCTTGATCGCCGCGCCGCCCATGGTCATGCCGCCCGACGATGCCGAGGCGCGACGGCGGGCCGAGGCGGAGCGGGTTCGCCTTGCCGAAGAAGAACGCCTGCGCAAGGAAGCCCAAGCGCGCGCCGCGGCGGCGCTCCGCTCGCCGATGCTGATGGTCGACACGCAGGCGACGGCGGCCCCGGCGACGGCGAACGACGCCGGCGCCTACAAGGTGCAAGGGCCGAACGAGGACGCCAACCGCCGCTTTCTCGAAAACGCGTCGACCAACGACGTCGAGCGCTCGCGCGCGAACCGGATCGACCGCACCGACGCTCTGATCCCGCAAGGCGCCATGATCCGCGCGACGTTGGAGACCGCGGTGCAATCGGACCTGCCGGGCATGGTGCGCGCGATAACCACCGAGGACGTCTATTCCTTCGACGGGCGCCGCATCTTGTTGCCCAAGTCGACGATGCTGACCGGCGAATATCGCGCGATCCTGACGCGCGGGCAGACGCGGGTGTTCATGGTGTGGACGCGCGCGCTGCGCAGCGACGGCGTCTCGCTATCGCTCGGTTCCTATGGCACCGACGCACTGGGGCGGTCGGGGGTCACGGGCGAGGTCGACGAGCATTACGCCGCGCGGTTTGGCGCGGCGATCGTGCTCAGCATCGTCGGCGGCGCGAGTTCGTTTCTCACGGGTCTCGGCCAGGCGGCTCAGTCGACCACGACCACATCAGGCGTTCAAACGGCCGCGCAGCAAGCCCAGGCGCAATCGGCGCAAACGATCTCGCAAACCTTCGCCGACATGGCGAATACGACGCTGAAGGAACAAATGACGATCCCCCCGACGATCAATATCGATCAGGGCACGCCGATCATCGTGTTCGTAAAGCGCGATCTCGACTTTTCCTCGCTCTACGACGATCCCGTCAAAGAGGCGTTGCGGCAGCTGAAACACTTGGGCACGGGCGTCGCGGGGAGCGGCGTCCCCACGACTCTGGACGCCCTCAACGCTCCCGTCGCCATTCCCTCGAGCGGGCCTGTCGTCATTACGGGCTATCCGCCCCTGCCAGCGAACCGATAGGGGCGCGCGCGGTGAACATCCACGCGCCCAAGACGAAAAAGACAAGGCCGGCTCGCGAGGCGCAATGGGCCGAACTGTCGCCGTATCTCAGGCAGTCCTGCGAGCCGATCCGCCGCTGGCTGCAAGACCCTGATGTCGTCGAGATCATGGTCAATCGTCCCGGCGAGGTCTGGATCGAGGCTCTCGGCCATGCCGAAATGGAGCGGTTCGCCGCGCCGGACCTGACGGCAAGAGCGATCATGCAAATCGCCGAACGCGTCGCGGCCGAGGTCAACCAAAGCATCAACGAGGAGACGCCGCTGCTGTCGGCGGCGATGCCGCATGGCGAGCGGTTCCAGGGGGTGCTGGCGCCGGCGGCGGCCGACGGCGGCGCCTTCTCGATCCGCAAACAGGTCATCTCCGATCTCGATCTCGACGACTATCAAGGTTTTGGCGCGCTCGACAACGTGCGCGCGAGCGGGCCGCGGCTCTCTCCCGACGAAGACGTTTCGGATCTCGAGCGCGAGCTCGCCGCGTTGCTTCGGGATACGAGCCCGGACGGGATAAAGAAGTTTCTGCGCGTCGCGGTGCAAAACGCCGTCACGATGGTTGTCTCCGGGGGAACCTCGTCGGGCAAGACGACCTTTCTCAACGCGCTGCTGAAGGAAGTCCCCAACACCGAGCGCGTGATGTCGATCGAGGACACCCGCGAATTGAAACCGCCGCAGCCCAACTATCTCGCCCTTGTTGCGTCCAAGGGCGACCAGGGCAAGGCGCGCGTCTCCATCCAGAGCCTGCTCGAGGCGGCGCTGCGGTTGCGGCCCGACCGGCTGTTCCTGGGCGAAATTCGCGGCGCCGAAGCCTATTCCTTCCTTCAGGCCGTCAACACCGGTCATCCCGGCTCGCTGACGACGTTGCATGCCGACAACCCGCGCGGCGCGTTCGAGCGCATCGCGTTGGCGACGATGCAGGCTGGGCTCGGCCTGACCAAGACGGAAATTCTCGACTACGTCAGGCTCGTCGTGCCCGTCGTCGTCCAGCTCCGCCGCAAGCCGACGCGGGGGGTGAGCGAGATCTATTTCAACAAATTCCACGCGGTCTGACGCGGGCTCTGGCGCCTTGAGGCGCGGGCGGAACCGAACTCGACCAAAGAACTGAGACGAGGGATGTCGATGCGGCGCGCCTTGCTGATCAGTGCCGGGATTGCGGGCGTCGCCGTTGCTGCCGGCGCCGGCGCTCTCCTGTGGTCGGCCAATTACGCCGCGGCCGTTTGGCTCCTATCGCGCCAAAGCGCGATTTGGCTCCGCTTTTTCAACGGCGAGATTTGGCTCCCCGCCATGCAGGCCTGGACCTGGCGCGGTCTGCCCATCGTGTCGAAGCTCCTCGGCATCGCGACCGGCGGGCTGGCGGTCGAAGCGGCCGTCATTGCGGGTGGCGGATATTTTCTGATCGCGACGCCTTGGAAGGCGCGCAAACCCAGCGACGGCTCGCGCATCGCGACGATGACGGACTTGAAAAGGGCAGGGCTGCTCGACGGCGCCGTCGGCACTTCGATGCTGCTGGGCACGTTCAAAGGGCAGGACGTTCGGTATAGCGGCGACAGCCATTTCTACGTCAACGGCCCCTCGCGCAGCGGCAAGGGCAGGGGCTTCGTCATGCCGAACCTCCTGGAATGGCGGGGATCGGCCGTCGTCCTCGACGTCAAGCAGGAGAACTGGACTTTTACCGGCGCGGCACGGATCGCGCTGGGGCAGAAAGTCTATCTCTTCGCGCCGGGATCCGCATCCTCGCATTCTTGGAACCCGCTCGATTTCGTCCGCCCCTGGCCCTCGCGCGCCACCGATCTTATGAATCTGGCCGCGAGCCTGATCGTCGTCTCGGACAAGGGCGAGACCTTTTGGGCCGAGACCGCGCGAAGCCTGCTCGCCGGCGTGCTCGGCTATGTCACCGACAGCGCGACAATGGAGGGACGGCGCAACATCCGCTCGGCGCTGCGCATGTTCAGCGCCGACGTCGGCTTCAAGGAGCTCCTCGACGAGGTCATCGAGAACGAGCCTGACCTGAACGCCTTCGTGACGGATGCCTTCAACCAGCATCGGCAGCGCGACGTCAAGCAGCGCCCTTCGTTCGAAGCTCATATCACGACGGCGTTGAAAGCCTGGAACAACAGCCTCGTCGCCAGCGTGACCGCGTCGAGCGATTTCGATATCAGAGAGTTACGCCGACGTCCGTTCACGATCTTCATCGCCGCGCCGGTCAGCGATTTCGGGTCCGTCGAGCCGATCATTCGGCTGCTGATCCAGCAAATCCACGACGTCTTGCTTCGCAATATCCCCGGCGCCGAAGAGCCGCACAAGGTCGTGCTGATGCTCGACGAATTCTACCAGTTCCAGCGCCTGCCCGAAATCATCAACCGCGCGCCGCTCGTGTCCGGATATGGATTCCGGATCGCGCTGGTCGCGCAAAACATTCCCCAAATCGACGAACGCTATTCCAAGCCGACGCGCGAGGCGCTGCTCGGCAACATGGACATGAAACTCGTCGTCGCCGTCGGCGACAAGAATACCGGCGACGTCGTCTCCGACGCGATGGGCAAATATTATGTCGAGCGCGAAGGTTGGGGCGAGTCGGGTGCCGCAGGGTTCGGCCGACGTTCGCGCCAGGGCCGATGGGAGGCTGTGCCACTGCTGACTTCCGATCAGCTCCTACGGCTGGATGACGCCAAGACGGTGCTGACGATCCGCGGGCATTTCAGCGCGGTGCTCGATAAATTGAATTTCTACACCGACAAGCGCTTCGTGAAGCGGCGCAACGATGTCGCGGCCTTCGCGCCGCTGGTCACCGCGCCGAGAGTCGAACACGTCGAGGAGTGGAACCTTCTCGAAGCGCGGCCGGAGCACCTGGCGATCGTCGCCGCCGCGGTCAGACCCGCGGCAGAGACAGAGGAGTTCGAAGGCACGGTTCGGTTGGCGGCGATCGAGCGCCTGGCGCTCGAGGTGTTCGCGGACGCGCGGCTGTTCCTGCGGGACGTGGAGCAGGCGCTGACCGCGGGCCATAGCGGAGACGTCGCCAAGATCATTCACGACCTGCGGATCGATCCTCAGCGATGCGGCGCCCTCAAGGGCGACGACCGCAAGTTTGGCGTCGGAGCAAAGAAGAAGGCGCGAACCGCGGCCCGCGCGGCAGTCGACGCTCTGCGGCAAGCCGTCATAGCCGAGCGACGCCGCCTTCACGAGCTGCATGCGCGTTTGTATCGCGCCAGCCAGGACGCGGCGGCAAACGAACTTGAGAACGTCGCCGCGGGCGCCTCGGCCAGAGGCGGCGAGGGTTCGGCCCGATCGCCCGCGGGCGGCTCCACGGCGGGAGCGGGGCCTCCGGAGCTGTTGACCGAAGCCAGCCCCGAGCCGGCGCGCACGCCGATCCTCGTGAGCGCGCCGGCCGAGGAGACGCCGCTCTTCGGCGCCGAGGATTTGGACGAGGATTCTCTCGGGTGGGACGAGACGACGGAAGCCGCGGTGGAGACGTCGGCCGGCGCCGTGACGACAGCGGCGAATTACGCCATTGCCGTTGCCGACAGCGCCGACGACGAGGGCGGCCTCACCTGGGCGGCGTTGAAGCGCGATGTGACGGGCGCGGGCGACAGCGCAGTTGCTTTTCTAAGCGAAGCCGCCGAGCGCGAGAATTCTGAGGAGAAGGCCGAGAAGCTTCGCGGCTATGCGGCGCAACTGGGAGAGGCGCTGCGAACCTACAGCCGCGCGGCGAGCGACGAGAACCGTCTGGTTCTGCCGATATCATCGTAAGTCATTGAAATTCGTTTTGAAACAGAGGAAATCATCTGATGAAAAATGCAGCCGTCTACAACGAGGCCGCGCTGAGCGAAGGGTCGGAGCGTTTCTATCGCGGCGCAAAGGCCGGTGAGGCCACGCCGTCGAAAGGCCTGGTGTTCTCCAGAGACCGCGCCGACGCCGCAGCCTATGCCGCCAAGATCGGCGGCGAATTGTCCTATGTCGACGTTCCCAACAACCGCGTCGCGGAATTGAAGCCCGCCGCCCACAAGCCTGATGCGCGCGTCATCGTCAGCGCCGAAATGGCCCAGGGGCGCCGCGTCGCCGAGCCCGTGCAAATAGCGCAAGCCGCGCCTCGGCAATCGGCGCCGACGGCGCGTACGATCGCGCCGCCGGCGGAATATCGGGAAACGCCGCGCGTCGCCGGTTCCGAGCGCTTCTATCACGGCGGCAAGCGGGACGAACAACCCTCGGCGAAAGGAATGGTGTTCTCGCGCGACGCCGCCGACGCCGGGCGATACGCGTTCAAGACCGGAGGTCAACTCTCCTACATCGATGTGCCGAAGGAACGCATGTCGGAAGTTCAGCCCTCGTCGAAAGCGCCGGCGACACGGGTGGTCGTGAGCCCCGCGCTGGCGCGCGAGCGGCAGGCGGCGCCGATCGTGGAAAGCAAGACGCTCAAAGCTGCGCCGAACGAAGCCG
Source organism: uncultured Alphaproteobacteria bacterium (assembly GCA_963759955.1). GTDB lineage: Bacteria > Pseudomonadota > Alphaproteobacteria > Rhizobiales > Beijerinckiaceae > Roseiarcus. The sequence goes on along the minus strand of CAVXCA010000060.1, from coordinate 3,198 downwards.
CGCCGGCCGCGGCGGGCGAAAGTCAAGAATCGGCAGGCGTCAAAAGATCGCGCAAGCCGAGCGCGCCAAGAGCCGAAACGGAAGTGGCAAGATCGGAAGGCGCTCCCACTTCCGACCCTCTCGGCAAGAGAACCCGAACGACGAAACGAGCCGATCCGAGTGAGGCCGCCGGCAGGGCCGAAGCGAAGAAGAGCGTCACGGAGGCAACGACGGCTCCGGCGAAGTCCGGCCGAATGGCGGCGTTGCGCGACAAACAACGAGCGGTCGAAAAGCAGCCGCGCGGCCATGAGTCTGGACAAGAGATGTGACGACGGCGCCGGTCGGGTCTGCAACCACGGCGCCCGCGATTGTCGAACGTCAGGCCAAGGTCCTATTGGATCCATGGCATTGAAGTTCGTCGGCGCCCGCCGTCGGAGTCGGCGAAGAGCGCGTTCTTGTGGGCGCCGGATAATCGGGGAAGACGCCGGGCGGCTTAGACCAATGCCACCATCAGCTCGTCAAGCACCGTTGAGAGATTAGCCGCCGCAATCAACGGACCCGCACTCGCTGCTCGAAGCTTGGAAACCGCCCGATCATAGACGGCCAAATTCGTCTGTCCGTTCAAGCGCGAGGGATAGACGATGCCGTCAGGCGCGGAAGGGTGCCGATGGAAAGCCAGCGACCAAGCTCGCGCCTGGCTCTGACGAGACGCGCGCGCGACGTCGCTCGGGACGCCCATCAGGATAGCGCCATCGCCGCGAAGATCGATGACCGAGAGCGGCGCGGCGACTTCGATCTCCGCATAGCGCCGCACGTGGAGCTCACGCTCGTCCATGGGATAGTCGCCAACGGCGCCGTTGCGGCTATCGCGCAGAACCGCTTCCAAGAAGCAGACCTTGAGCGTCTCGCCGAGATAGAGCACGCCGAACCGGTGGGAGGGGACGCGCCGGCTGGGGTCGCCGAAACGGCTTGGCGTCTTGCCAAAACCAAGCGGGTCCGAATGACGATCGAAGAAGATTCGACCAAACCGCGCGCCACGGTCGATGGTCGCCAGATGCAGCGCGGCGCGATTGAAAGCCGGCGTAGGGTTGGAAGATTTCGTCACTCAGGCAAACGCCTCGGCGACGCTTTCCGCCGCTTCGACGACCTCGGCGTTGCGGCCTATGCGAAGCGCGTCGCGGCCCGTCTCGCCATCGAGCTCCGGATGGCTCTGGACGAGAAAGCGGTAGACTGCCCAAGGACTGTCGCCAAGGCGCTCGAAGAGCGCGGGCAGGGCTGCAAAAGGTTTTCCGTCTTCACCGATCTGCCAACTCGGAAAGCGAAAGCCCCGCGTCGCGCCTTCGAGGCCAAGGAGTTGATGGTTCAGACGCTTCGCGTTGATCGTCGCGCGCGTCGTGCCGAGCAGTCGCGCGAGATTGTCCGCGCTTAGCATGTCGGGGTCGCTGAGAATCTCGGCGACGCGCCGCCGGCCCCGCTCACGCGCCGCGGCGAGCGCTCGATCGAGATGCGCGCTGGCGACCGCCGGCCTTGCGTCGGCGATCGCGGCATCAGAGCCGGCGTCGATTTCCCTGATCTTCAGCGCGCCCTTCGGCTCGACGTCGACCGTCAGGCGAACGGCGCGCCCGGTCCTTTGCATGCGCTCGAGCGCGGCGCCGAAGGAATCAATTAGTTGGCCGACCCGCCGTCTGTTGCGCGACAGCGTTCCGATCGCCTTGGACGCAATCGGGATCGTCGTTCTGGAGCCAGCAACGGTGTCTGCGTCGAGCACGAAGGCGCCGAAGGCGGCGCCCGCAGCCGCGGGGTCGACGCTCACCCCTAGGATCCCTGGTTTCCTGGACTTGGCTTTCGTGGTCGCCATGGCGTTCTCCTCGCGCCCGAATATGGAGCGCACCGCGCAATTCGTCAAGTTCGTAAAGTCTGTCAATTCCGATGGCGGCGCCGAGCGCACGGGTTGAAGCCGGAGATCTCGAGCGAAGGGAATAACTCTGACCGTCGCGCGCTGGGCTGGGGTCATCCGGTACCTCACAGTTGTTTCAGTAAATTACATACGTGATTCGCATAATATAGGTTATGGAACTTGCGTCAGGCATTTTGAAGCAAAGGAATCCGTCCGATGAAAAAAGCAACCGTCTACAACGAGGCCTCACTGAGCGAAGGGTCGGAGCGTTTCTATCGCGGCGCGAAGGCCGGCGAGGCGACGCCGTCGAAGGGCCTGGTGTTCTCCAGAGACCGCGCCGACGCCGCACGGCTGCCCGGGACATTTCACACATAGCAGAAGCTCATCTGATCGGGTGAGCTTTTGTCCCTTTTTCGATTGGGGTTTACGGCGGGCGGCTTCTCGATTGCGGCGAGCTTGCGCCGTTCGAACAGGAATTTTCGCATGAGGTCCGTGAACCGCAGGATGGAGTGAGCAACCTTTTTGGTTTTCGCCGCTAGGCGCAACAGCGCGTAGGCGATCATGGCGGCGTAGACTTGCAGCTTGATGGCGTTTTCGTTGGCGCTGAGGAACTTGCGGATTTTGAGATGCTGCTTGATCCATCGGAACAGCCACGGCCTTCGTCTTGTCGCGCGGCCGTCGCGGACGGGCCGGGAGGATTCCAACCGAATAATGCGCCGCCATCGCGCCATAGGTGCGGTTGATCTCGGGATCGTAGAACGAGGCCTTGGTGACGCCGCTCTTCAGGTTGTCGGGAACCAGCAGCTTCGGCGCGCCGCCGAAAAACGGAACATGCGCACATGCGCGCCGGTCCAGTCCGCCAATTGCTGCGTCCAGCTCGCCTCGGCATAGGTGAGGTTCGAGGCGCCGAGCACGCCAACGAAAATCTCCGCCTCGCGGATTTCGCCCGTCGTCGGATCGGCGATCCCGATCCGCTTGCCCTAGAGCGTTCTGCATTTAGGTTTCCGCATATCCCGCGTTCTTGAGATAATTGGCGCATTCGGCTTGGGAGTATGAGGCGAGGGTATGTGCGATGGCGTCGGAAACGGCGTCGATTGTCCGAGCCGCGGCTTTACGGAGGAGCGTCTTGAGCTTGGCGAACACCTGCTCGATCGGATTGAGGTCGGGCGAGTATTTGGGCAGAAAGACGAGGCGCGCGCCGGCGGCTCGGATCGCCTTTCGCACCGCCTTTCCTTTGTGAGAGCCGAGATTGTCGAGCACGACGACGTCGCCGGGCTTGAGGGTCGGGACGAGGAACTGCTCGACATAGGCCAGGAAGCGCT
>CAVXCA010000059.1:0-42274 GCA_963759955.1 uncultured Alphaproteobacteria bacterium | reverse complement strand
GTACGGGCCTGCTTCGGGTAATCCTTGGGCGGGCAGTTGCGGTGCTGCGCCTCCCAGCCACTCGAAGCAGGCTGAACAATAACCCGGCCGCGCTCTTGCGCTGAGTGGGGCAAGGTAAGATTGGCAGTGCGGACAGCGGTCGACTAAAGGGCAGAGGTGGACCGGGCACACCGTAACCAGACGAAGCGCCCAAAGCAGCGGGTTGTATATTGGGCCACCGGATGCGCGCCATTCTTCAAGGCAGGCTGGACACCACGCCTCCAGGCTTCGAAAGACCATGGGCTGCGCAATGATTCCTTGCAGGGGGCACAGCGTAAGCAGGTCGGGTGGAACGCTGGGCCGAGGACTCCGGCAACGCGGGGCTGGCCGGCCGGGAACTGCCCCCGGCCGAGGTCCTGGCCGCGGATCAGCGGGTGACCGCGTGGGCCAGGCAGCTGCGCCAGGCCGGGCTGGACGGGGACATGGACCAGCTCCGGGCCCGGGCCTTCATGGATTTGCTGCTGGGCACCGACTCCCGGCCGCTGGCCAGCAACCCGGGCAGCGCACACGGCCAGGACAGCGCACACGGCCAGGAACAGCGCACCACGGCCAGGAACAGCGCACACGGCCAGGAACAGCGACGGCGGGAGCCGCCGCTGACCGCTCCGGCGGCCCGGGCACGTCCGGGCCATCCGATCCGCCCGGGCCGCGGATCCCGGCGCCGGCCGGGCCGGTGGCCGGGGTGATCCCGCCCGGGTTCGCCGGCCGGGTCACCCTGACCATCCCCGCCGCCACCCTGCTCGGCCTCGCGGACCGGCCCGGGGAAATGGCCGGCGGTCAAGGTTTCGGCCGAGGATCTGGAGAAGCTGATGGACGACGCGCGGCGCGGCGCCAACGCGACGCTCACCGTCGATCTCGCCGCGCAGGAAATCCGCGGCCCCGACGGCGGCGTCGTCAAGTTCGAACTCGACGCCTTCCGCAAGCACTGCCTGATGGAAGGACTCGACGACATCGGCCTGACGATGGTCGAAGCGCCCGCCATCGCCGCCCACGAGAAAAAGGCCGCCGCCGCGCATCCGTGGCTGTGAGTTCGCGCCCCTTCTCCCGCAACGCGGGAGAAGGTGGCCGCGTAGCGGCCGGATGAGGGGTCTTGGCGGGCGTCGCGCATCGACCGAACAACGCTCACCCTAGCCCTCTCCCGCGTGGGGCGTTTGATAGAACGCCCGTCGTCCGACGGGCTATGCGGGAGAGGGGAATCCGCCTCGACGCCCGCGCCCGAATCGCCGATGATGGCGCGATGAAACGCCTCGTTTTCGCCGCCGCCCTCATTGCCCTCGCCGCGCCCGCCCGCGCGGACTTTTCCTCCTGCGTCGCCTCGCTGCGCGCCGACGCTTCGGCCAAGGGCGTCTCGGCGGCGACGCTGGAGGCGGCGTTCGGCGGCTTGCAGCCGGACATGAAGGTGCTGGAGTTCGAGACCAGCCAGCCCGAGTTCAAGACGCCGATCTGGGACTACATGGCGGGCCTCGTCGACGACGAGCGCGTCGTCGACGGCAAAGCGGCGATGGCCAAGAACGCGAGCGCCCTCGCCGCGGCCGAGCGGCGCTTCGGCGTCGACCGGCATGTCCTGGCGGCGATCTGGGGCGTCGAGTCCAATTTCGGCGAGGACATGGGCAAGCGTCCGCTCGTGCAATCGCTGTCTACGCTCGCCTGTTTCAGCGCGCAGCGGCAGAGCTATTTTCGCGGCGAGCTGATGGCGACGCTGAAAATCGCCGATCGCGGCGACATCCCGCTCGACCGCCTCGAAGGCTCGTGGGCGGGCGCCTTCGGGCAGACGCAGTTCATGCCCTCGACCTTCCTACGCCTGGCCGTCGATCTCGACGGCTCGGGGCGCGACATCGTCGATTCGCCCGCCGCCGCGCTCGGCTCGACCGCCAATTATCTCGAGCATTCCGGCTGGAGGACTGGCGAGCCGTGGGGCTTCGAGGTGAAAATCCCCGAGGGCTATTCCGGCCCTTCGGGGCGCAAGGCCAAGCAGCCGATGTCGGCCTGGGCGGCGCGCGGAATCACGCGCGTCGACGGCCGCCCGCTCGGCGACGGCGAGGCCGGCCTGCTGCTGCCCGCCGGCCCCGACGGTCCGGCGTTCCTCGTCACCCACAACTTCGATGTGATCTACAGCTACAACGCCGCCGAATCCTACACGCTGGCGATCGCCATCCTCGCCCAGCGCCTCGCCGGCGGGCCGGGCATCGTCACCCCCTGGCCGACCGACGACCCCGGCCTGTCGCGCGCCGAGCGCCGCGAGCTGCAGACGCTGCTCAACAAGCGCGGCTACGACGTCGGCGAGCCCGACGGCGCGATCGGCGCCAAGACCAAGGCCGCGATCGCCGACTTCGAGGGCAAGAACGGGCTGCAGCAAGACGGGCGGGCGTCGCTGAAGGTGCTGGAGGCGTTGAGGCGGTAAATGTTCGAGCTGGCGGCGGGCATTGCGCCCGCTCGACCCTAGCTGCCGACCCACCGCGCTCCTTCCCCCCTCGCGGGAGAAGGCGGCCCTTGCTTCAGCAAGGGCCGGATGAGGGGGATCGCGCCATAGGGCGTCGAAAGACGCCCGTCTTTCGACAGGCTATGGCGCGGTAGCTTCGAGCGCTCGCGAGCGCCACCGAGGGTCTGCAAACCGAAAACCTTGGGGCGGACTTAACGCTCAGCGGATGGGGCGGTCGTGGCGTTTACAGAGGCGACGACGACGCGAGTTCACGTCAAGTTGACGAAGCGTGGGACGCCGGGCGAAGCCGTCGCGCTGGCGCGCGATCCCCCTCATCCGGCCTTCGCTTTGGCGAAGGCCGCCTTCCTCCGCGAGGGAGGAAGGGTTTTCCGGTCGCGCGCTCGCGCCTCAAAACAAATTGACATCCGCCGCTCAGCCTGTATGGCGGCCTTCTCGCCCCGCCGCTGATCATCGCAGGCCCTCATGACCTCAGAGACCCTTTCCGATTCCGACGCCAAAGCCACGCCGACCCTCGTCAGCGGGCCCCCGGCGCGGGCCGAGGAGAGGCGGGTCAGCCTGCTCGTTTTGTGCGCGCTCGCGCTGGGGATTGGAATCCTGACGGGCTTCGGCGCGGTCTTTCTGCGCGGCCTGATCGCAGTGTTCCACAACGCCCTCTACAACGGCACGTTCTCGGTTCTGTACAACGCCAACATCATGGAAGGGCCGAGCCGGTTCGGCGACTGGGTGCTGCTTGCGCCGGTTCTCGGCGGTCTCGTCGTGGTGTTCCTGGTCGAGCGCTTCGCCCCCGAGGCCAAGGGCCACGGCGTTCCCGAGGTGATGGACTCGGTCTTCTACAAGGGCGGCAACATCCGCTGGCAGGTCGCGGTCATCAAGTCGCTCGCCTCGGCGCTGTCGATCGGCAGCGGCGCGGCGGTCGGCCGCGAAGGCCCGATCATCCAGATCGGCGCCGCGCTGGGTTCGGCGTTCTCGCAGGCGATCCGGCTGTCGACCTGGCAGAAGATCACCCTGCTCTCGGCCGGCGCCGGCGCCGGCATCGCGGCGACCTTCAATACGCCGCTCGGCGGGGTGCTGTTCGCGCTCGAAATCCTGCTGCCTGAAGTCTCCAACCGAACCTTTCTGCCGGTCGTCATCGCCACCGGCGCGGCCACGACGGTCGGCAGGCGACTGATCGGGCCCGATCCCGCCTTCATCGTCCCCGAGATCCAGTTTTCGCTCGCCAAGTCGTTCCGGCTCGAAGACGCCGTCGCCTTCATCGCGCTGGGCGTTCTGTGCGGCGTCGCTTCCTGGGCGTTCATCCGCTTGCTGGTGATCATGGAGGACGGTTTCCCGAAGCTGCCCGGCAACGCCTACACGCAGAACATCGTCGGCATGGTCATCGTCGGCCTGATGATGGTCGTCCTCACCCACGCCTTCGGCCATTCCTACGTCGACGGCGTCGGCTACAGCGTGATCCAGGCGATTCTCACCATGAACATGACGACCGTGGGCCTGTTGGCGCTGCTGTTCGTCCTGAAGATGTTCGCCACCACCATCAGCCTCGGTTCGGGCGCCTCGGGCGGCATCTTTTCGCCTTCGCTCTATCTCGGCGCGACGCTCGGGGGCGGCTTCGCCGCGCTCGCCGGCGCGGTTCTTCCGCACACCGGCCTGACCATCCCTTCGGCGGCGATCGTCGGCATGGCGGCGATGGTCGGGGCAGGAACCGGCGGCGTGATGACCGCGATCGTCATGATCTTCGAAATGACGCGCGACTACGCGATCATCGTTCCCGTCATCGTCGCGGTGGCGGTCGCGGCGGGCGTCCGGCGCGCGCTGATCGGCGAGACGATCTATACGATCAAGCTGCGCCACCGCGGCCACCGCATCCCCAAGGAGCGGCACATCAATCTCTACCTCGTCAAGCAGGCGCAGGACATCATGGAGCGCCGCTTCATCCTCGCCAAGGCGGGGACGTCGCTCAAGGAGACGCTCGCCGCCGAAGACACCGACGATCTGCGCGCGATCGTCGTCGAACGGGAGGGCCGCATCGTCGGTCTGGTTCCGCCGCGCTCGGGCCTGTGGATCGAGTTCGAAGAACAACCCCGACATGCTGCTCGACCGCTTCGTCGAGCCCCATGTCGTCGTATGCCGCGACGCCGATCTGTTGAGCCTGGTGTTCGCGCGGCTGAAGCGCCATCGCGCCAGCGCCGCGATCGTCTTCAGCGGCGCCGATCGGCCGCGGGCGCGCGACGTCGTCGGCGTCATCACCAAACGCGCGATCGCCGACACGGTGATCGAGAGCTACGAGGATTGAGGGCTCGAGGCGCCCTCAGCCGAAACTCTCCGGCCAGCGTCGCGCGCCGTGAAAGACGGCGAGGATCTGGACCTCGTCGCCGCGCACGCGATAGGGCGCTATGAACGGCGTGGACGGGACGACCAGTTCGCGCGTGTCGGCCACACGGCCGGCGCGACCGAGGTGCGGATGCGTCGCCAGCTTTTCCGCGTGATCCAGGATTCTCGAAACGTTTCGCGCCGCGGCGCCAGCGTCGTCGCGGGCGATGAAGTCGCCGATCTCTTCGAGATCGCGTAGCGCCGGCGTGGTCCAACGCACTTTCATCGCGGGTTCGCGAACTTATCCCGCACGCGCGCAACGTCCTCCTCGCCGGCGAAATCTCCCCCGTCGGCGGCTTCGATCCCGGCTTCGATCTTGCCGATCTGCCAGGCGTTCAGCGCGATGTAGTCCTCGATCGCGCGGGCGACGAGCCAATTGCGCGAACGCTCGGTCTTTTCGGCGAGCCGGTCGAGGGCGCCGAGCGCCGATTCCTCGAGGCGAACGGTGAAGGCCGCGGACATGAGGCGCCTCTATTGGCAAGTGATGGCGTGGAACGGTTCGTTTGTAACATAGTGTGTTCGCTTCGGTTTGTCACGCGGCGCCGGCGCCTGTTGCGGGGTGCTCGCCCATGCCGAACGCGACCAGCGCTTTTCGAAATTCAGAATTCGTGCTACTTTATCGCTACGTCGCCGCGCAGGTCTCGCTCGGCTTGGAAAGACCGCAGAAACTTGGCGAACAGGCGCCTTGCCCTTGCGGCGTCAGACAACCGATTGATATTGCAGGGACAAATCGGCGAAACGTCAAGCAAACCCTTGACGAAACTTGACAAGACCTGACACGGCTTGACGAATCTCGACAAGCCTTGACGAGGAATTTGACGGTCGAAGCGGAGGGGGCTCCGCGCCTGCGCGTTTCGGCCAGTCATTGCCGCCCCCGCCCTCTCCCCGGTACACTCGGTCGAGCGCAAACCTGGGAAGGCCGCCCGGCATGGTCCGCACCGTCGAAACGAAGCCCTATCTCGACCAGAAGCCCGGCACCTCCGGCCTGCGCAAGAAAGTGTCGGTGTTCCGGCAGCCGAGCTATGTCGAGAATTTCGTCCAGTCGATCTTCGATTCGCTCGAAGGCTTCGCCGGCAAGACGTTGGTCGTCGGCGGCGACGGGCGCTACTACAATCGCGAGGCGATCCAGACGGTCGTGCGCATCGCGATCGCCAACGGCTTCGGCCGCATCGTGATCGGCAATGGCGGCATCCTGTCGACGCCGGCGGTTTCGGCGCTGATCCGGTCGATCGGCGCCTACGGCGGGATCATCCTCTCGGCCAGCCACAACCCCGGCGGCCCGGACGGCGACTTCGGCATAAAGTACAATATCGGCAACGGCGGCCCGGCGCCGGAGAAGATCACCGACGCGATCTTCGCGCGCACCAAGACGATCGCCGCCTACAAGACGATCGACTCGGCCGACGTCGATCTCGACGCGCTCGGTGAGACGCGGATCGACGGCGCGAGCGTCGAGATCGTCGATCCCGTCGCCAATTACGCCGCGCTGATGCGCACGCTGTTCGACTTCGACGCCATCCGCGCGCTGTTCGCTTCCGGTTTCCGCATGCGCTTCGACGCGATGCACGCGGTGACCGGCCCTTACGCCCACGCCATTCTCGAAGGCGAACTAGGGGCCCCTGCGGGCACGGTGGTCAACGGGACGCCGCTGCCCGATTTCGGTGGCCATCATCCCGATCCCAACCTCACCTACGCCAAAGCGCTCTACGACGAGATGATGTCGCCCGCGGCGCCCGACTTCGGCGCCGCTTCGGACGGCGACGGCGACCGCAATCTCATCATCGGGCGCGGCATTTTCATCACCCCGTCCGATTCGCTCGCCATGCTCGCCGCCAACGCCCACCTTGCGCCCGGCTACGCCAAGGGCCTCAAGGGAATCGCGCGCTCGATGCCGACCAGCGCCGCCGCCGACCGCGTCGCCGCCAAGCTCGGGATCGCGTCTTACGAGACGCCGACGGGGTGGAAGTTCTTCGGCAATCTGCTCGACGCCGGGCTGGCGACGATCTGCGGCGAGGAGAGCGCCGGCACCGGCTCGAACCACGTGCGCGAGAAGGACGGCCTGTGGGCGGTGCTGCTGTGGCTCGCCATTCTCGCCAAGCGCCGCATTTCGGTCGTCGACCTCGCGCGCGAGCATTGGGCGACCTACGGCCGCAACTACTACACGCGGCACGACTTCGACGAAGTCGACCTCTCCGCCGCCAACGGTCTGATGGACGCGCTGCGCGCCGAACTGCCGAGCCTGCCCGGCCGCAGTTTCGGCGCGCTCGCGGTCGAGGCGGCCGACGATTTTTCCTATCGCGATCCGGTCGACGGCTCGTTGACCACCGGACAGGGCGTGCGCGTGCTGTTCGAGGGCGGCTCGCGCGTCGTCTACCGCCTCTCCGGCACCGGCACGGTCGGCGCTACGCTACGCGTCTATATCGAGCGCTACGAGCCGCCGAGCGGCGACCTCGGCCTCGACGCGCAAGTCGCGCTCGCCGACCTCATCGCGCTTTCGCGCTCGCTGGCGCAGATTGAAAAGCGCACCGGCCGCAAGGCGCCGAGCGTGGTGACCTAACGAACGCCCCTCACTGGGCGATCGTCAACCCCGGCAGCGGCTCGGGCCGGTCCTTGGCGTGGCCGTCGACGTCCTTGCGGTCGCCGTAGAAGTCGACGACCAGGTTCTGGCAATAGGCGCTGAAGTCGTCGCCGGAGATCGCCCCGGAGGCGAAGGCGTAGCCCTGCTCGAAGTCGGCGGGGAAGGCGCGCTTGGCCGCCTCCGGCGACATCGGCGGCGTCATCTTCTGCGTCAGCGGCGCCGGATCGAAGGAAACGCCGGGACAGGCGTTGTCTTGCGCCCGCCACATCATGCCGAGCAGCGAGGCGATGTCGTGATTGTCGAGCGCTTCGGCCGGCGTCGAGGCGGCGCGGGCGATCAGCATCGCGCTGGATACGGCGAGGCCGAGGAGAATCGCGGCGGGAAGGGCGAGGGCGCGTCGCATGACGTCGTTCTTTCCAGGGCAGCGGGACGATCGATATCCGGCTTACGGGACGCGGAGCGCGGCGGGCGGCGGCTCCGACTTGGCCGAATCGCCGATTCGGCTTGCGCGAGGCCGATTTTCCCGCGCGCGGCGGCCCGAACCGCGGTTACGGCAAGGGTTTGTTCACCTGCGCTCGCCATGGTGGGCGCAGCGGTCGCGTTCCGCCCGACGCGCGAAGCGCGCGAGCGGCCTTCGCCGTCCTTTCTATTCGCAACGAGAGCGCCGAATGACGGTCGGCTCGGATCCGCAGGAGGCGCGCGTCGCCGCCGTTTCGCCCCGGCAGGCGGGTCGCCTGATCGCGCAGTGGGTCGCTGCGCGCCGCCTCGGCCTTCTCTACGCGGCGCTCGTCGCGCTGACGCTCGCGCCGATCGCGATCTGGCCGATCCCGAGGAGCTGGGACCTCGTCAATCATTGGGCGCGCCTGACGCTCTACGGCATGGCGCCGAACGATCCGCTCGCCGCCTTGTACGGCGTCAAGCTGACGATCATCCCCAACCTCGGCGTCGATCTCCTCTACCTCGTCCTTTCGCCGGCGCTTTCGCCCGAGAGCGTCATTCGGCTGGCGTGGGCCGCCGCGATCGCGCTGCCCGCCTGGGGGGCGTGGCGCGTGAACAAGGCGCTCTTCGCGTCGCCCCAGCCCGCGATCCTGCTCGTTCCAGCGATTTCCTATAATCTCGACGTGACGGTCGGCCTGATAAACTTCGCTCTCGGCATGGCGCTCGCGATCCATGCTCTCGCGTGGTGGATCGCGATCGACCGCAAGCGCTATTGGACGCGGTTCCTGCTCTTCAATGCGATTTCCGTCGCCTTGTTCTTCTGTCACATCGCCGCCTACGCGGCGTTCGTTGTGATCGTCGCGCTGTTCGAGGCGACGACGCGATCGGGCGAAACCTGGCGCGCGTGGCTGGGAAGGAACTTGCAGACCCCGCTCTTCGTCGCGCTGGGCGCGGCGCTGTGGCCCTTCACGGTCGCGGCCGAAAGCCGCTTCGGCGGCCCGGGGTCGAAAATCGCCGACCTCGCCGCCCCGATGTTCGACGACAGCGCTTTTTTAGGCGTGGCGGAAACCATGAGCCTGACGCTCGTCGTCGTCGCGCTGCTTCACCGCCGCGACTTGTCGCTCGCGCCGCGCATGCGCTGGCTGTTGCTCGGCCTGGTCGGCGTCATAGTGGCGCTGCCTTCCGCCAGGGGCGCGGCGGACTTCATCGACGCCCGCCTCGCGGTGCTGTTGGCCTATCTCGCCCTCGCGTCGCTGCAAGGCCCGCGCGGCGCGACGGCGGCGCGCTTCCTCGTTGGATTGTCGGTCGCGATCGGCTTGGCGCGGGTCGGGGTCGCGGCGCCGAACTGGTCGCGCTATGAACAGCAGGCGGCCGAGTTCCGCGAGGCGATCCGCGTCGTCGAGCCGGGAAGCCGCGTCCTCGTCGTCGCGCCGCGGCAAGGCGCCTGCCCGCCCAGCGACGCGGAGAATTTCTACGCGGGCCTCACGAGCTTCGTCGTCATCGACCGTCGCGCCCAGGTCAGCGCTTTGTTCACCGGCAAGGGGATGCAACCGGTCTTCAAGCTCGATCCGCGCCTGGACGATGCGCCGTGGACGCCGGTCCATCCCGACTGGCTCGCCCGCCGTGAAGGCGTAGCAGGGTCGCCGAACTGGCGCGACGCCTACGGCACACTGATCGCGCTGCACGTCGGCTGCGCCTGGCGGCCCGGCGAACCGGGTCTGACGCCGCTCGCCGAGACCCCCGAGGCGACGATCTACCGCGTGCGCTGAGCGGCCGGCGCCTCGCCGCCGTTTGGCGGAATCGGCAAGACGGCTTATGTCGGCTCGGGAACCTTCCGCACGAGCCGATATGTCCATGCAAGCAATCATTTTTGATGTCGACGGCACGCTCGCGGAAACCGAGGAGTGGCACCGCGAGGCGTTCAACGGCGTATTCCGCGCCTTCGCCATTCCCTGGCGCTGGGATCAAGCGCTCTATCGCGATCTCTTGCGCGTGACCGGCGGCAAGGAGCGGCTTGTGCATCACGCGCGCGCGCACGATCCGGCGCATCTGGCCGAGATCGAGGGGCAGGTCGGCGACCTGCACGCGGCGAAGAATCTGCGCTACGCCGAGTTGGTCGAAGGCAGCGACGGCGCCCTGCGCCCCGGCGTGCGGCGGCTGATCGAGGAGGCGCGCGCGCGCGGCGTGCGGCTCGCGATCGCCACGACCACCAGCCGCGTCAATGTCGCGGCGCTGCTCGCCGCCGCCTGGGGGCCGCGCGGCGCCGAGATGTTCGCGGCGATCGTCTGCGGCGAGGATGTGACCCGCAAGAAGCCCGACCCGGAAGTCTATGCGCTCGCGCTGCAGCGGCTCGGCCTGCCGCCGCAGGACTGCGTCGCGATCGAGGATTCCCGCAACGGGCTCCTCGCCGCGACCGCCGCGGGCATCCGCACGATCGTGACCCCGAGCCTTTACACAGTTCATGAGGATTTTACCGGCGCTTGGGCGCTGGGGCGCGACCTCGACGACTTTGACGGCGCGCCGCTGACGGTGGACGAGATCGCGAATCTCGCGACAGCGAGTTCGCCATTTCGGCCCGGCGAGGTCCGGCCCTAGGCCTTCGCTCGGGCGCGCCGCGCGGGCGCTGGGCAAGGCGGGGCATTTGGCCAAATCGACGATTCGGCTTATGTCGGGGCGATTTTGCGCGCGCGGCGCGCCGCGCTGGGGAGAATTAGCCTCATGAAACTGCCGAGCGAGCTTGGCCCCATTCATTTCGTCGGCATCGGCGGCATCGGCATGTCCGGCATCGCCGAGGTGCTGATCAATTTGGGCTACAAGGTTCAGGGCTCGGACGCCAGCGACAACGCCAACGTCAAGCGACTGCGCGACAAGGGCGCCAGCGTCTTCGTCGGCCACGACGCGGCGCACATCGGCGAGGCGGCGGTCGTCGTCGTCTCGACCGCGATCAAGCGCGACAACCCCGAGCTGACCGCGGCGCGCGCGCGGCGCATTCCTGTGGTGCGGCGCGCCGAAATGCTCGCCGAGTTGATGCGCCTCAAGCAATGCGTCGCCATCGCCGGCACCCACGGCAAGACCACCACGACCTCGCTGGTGGCGACCTTGCTCGACGCGGCGGGCCTCGATCCGACCGTCATCAACGGCGGCATCATCAACGCCTACGGCACGAACGCGCGCCTCGGCGCGGGCGAATGGATGGTGGTCGAGGCCGACGAGAGCGACGGCACGTTCCTCAAATTGCCCGCCGACGTCGCCATCGTCACCAACATCGATCCCGAGCATCTCGATCATTTCAAGACCTTCGAGGCGATCAAGGACGCGTTTCTCGCCTTCGTCGAGAACCTGCCGTTCTACGGCTTCGCGGTGATGTGCCTCGATCATCCGACGGTGCAGGAGCTGGTCGGGCGCATCGAGGACCGCCGCGTCATCACCTACGGCGAGAACCCTCAGGCCGACGTGCGTCTGCTCGACGTCGATCTCTCGGGCGGCGTGACGCGCTTTTCGGTGCTGATCCGCGACCGCAAGACGGGCCAAGCGACCTATATCGACGAGCTCGCCCTGCCGATGCCCGGGCGCCACAACGCGCTCAACGCCACCGCGGCGATCGCGGTCGCGCACGAACTGAAGGCGCCGGTGGCGACGATCCGCAACGCGATCGCCTCGTTCGGCGGCGTCAAGCGCCGCTTCACCCGCACCGGCGAATGGAACGGCGCCGCGATCTTCGACGATTACGGCCACCACCCGGTCGAAATCGCCGCGGTGCTCAGCGCCGCGCGCGCCGCGTCCAAGGGCCACGTGATCGCGGTGGTGCAGCCGCATCGCTACAGCCGCCTGCAATCCTTATTCGATTCCTTCGCCTTGTGCTTCAACGACGCCGACACGGTGATCGTCGCCGACGTCTATCCCGCGGGCGAAGCGCCGATCGTCGGCGTCGACAAGGAGGCGCTCGCCGCGGCGATCAACGCCCACGGCCACCGCCACGCCATCGCGCTGCCCTCGCCCGACAAGCTCGCTTCGATCATCCACGAGATCGCCAAGCCCGGCGACATCGTCGTCCTCCTCGGCGCCGGCAACATCACCCAATGGGCCTATGCGCTGCCCGGCGAATTGGCGGCGATGGACGGCGCTAAGGCATGAGCGGGCGCGCCATCGCGGCCGAAATCGCCGCGCGGTCGCCGGCCTTGCGCGGCCGTCTGGCCGCCGACGCGCCGCTCGCGCCGTTCACTTGGTTTCGCGTCGGCGGGCCGGCGGAGGTTCTGTTCTCGCCGGCCGACGAAGACGACCTCGCCTATTTGCTGGCGAATCTACCGCCCGAAGTTCCCGTTACCGTGATCGGCTTCGGCTCGAATCTCATCATCCGCGACGGCGGGATTCGCGGCGTGGTGATTCGCTTGGGCGGCAAGGCGTTCGGCGCCGTCGAGACGACACCCAACCTCCGCGTGATCGCCGGCGCGGCGGCGCTCGACGCCCACGTCGCGCGCGCCGCCGCCGAGGCGGGGATCGACGGCCTCGCCTTCCTTCGCGGCGTGCCCGGCTCGATCGGCGGCGCGCTGCGCATGAACGCGGGCGCGCACGGCGGGGAGACGCGCGACTGCCTGGTCGAGGCGCGCGGGGTCGATCGCGCCGGCGCGCTCCGCCTCTTCTCGAACGAGGCGATGGGCTTTTCCTATCGCCACAGCGAGGCGCCCGGCGACGTAATCTTCACCCGAGCGGTCTTTCAGGGGCGCCCCGGCGACAGAGCCGCCATCCTGGCCGAAATGGAGCGCATCACCCGCGAGCGCGAAGCCTCCCAGCCGATTCGCGAAAAGACCGGCGGCTCGACGTTCAAGAATCCTCCGGGAAAGAAAGCTTGGCAGTTGATCGACGCCACCGGCTGCCGCGGCTTGCGTCTCGGCGACGCTGAGGTCTCGACGATGCACTGCAACTTTCTCATCAACCGCGGCGCCGCCACCGCCGCCGACATCGAGGCGCTCGGCGAGGAGGTGCGCCGGCGCGTGAAGGCGGCGAGCGGCGTGGAGCTGGAGTGGGAGATCAAGCGGGTGGGAGTGGCGACCTCAGCAATATCCGTTTGAAAAGCCGATTGCGCCTCGCCGCTCACGCCCCCGTGCGGCTCGCCCGCAATCGCTTGCGCAATGCGGCGAACGAGATCAGCCGCTGCGCGTCCTCGTCCCAAAGCGCGTAGTTCACGCAGCGCAGACTTTGCCCAAGCGTCACGCGGCTGATCTTGCCCAGCTCCGGGTGGTCGCGCAGCACTTCGCGCAGGCGATAGAAGGGAATGCGGCTGGAGAGGTGATGGACGTGGTGCACGCCGATATTGGCGCTGAACCAGCGCAAGACGATCGGCAGGTCGTAATACGAGGAGCCGTGCAGCGCCGCCTCGGGCAGGCTCCACTCCGCCTCGCGCGCCCAACGCGTCGATTTCGAACTGATGCTGGACGTAGAACAGCCAGACGCCGATCGTCGCGGCGAGCATGAAGACGGGCCCGTGGACCATGAGGAAGGGGCCGGGGCCGATCAGCCATACCAGCGCGGCGACGACGACGGCGATGCCTAAATTGGTCGACATCGTCGAAATCCAAGGCTTCCAACCCGCGCGCATGAGGCCGAGCGGGGCGCGATGCTGCAGCAGGAAAAGGTAGGCGGGCCCGAGGCCGAACATCACGAGGGGATGGCGATAGAGCCAATAGCCGAGGCGCTTGCGCCAGCTCAGAGCCAGGTATTCTCTCACCGTCAGCGTTTCGATGTCGCCCAGGCCGCGACGGTCGAGATTGCCGGCGGTGGCGTGATGGGTCGCGTGGGTGCGCTTCCAATAATCATAGGGCGTCAAGGTGACGACGCCGAACACGCGTCCGACCCAGTCGTTGATCGCGCGATGGCGGAAGAGGGCGCCGTGGCTGCAATCGTGCTGGATGAGAAACAGCCGCACCAGAAATCCCGCCGCCGGCAAGGCCAAAGCAAGGCTCAACCAGTAACTGACGTGCATCAGCGCCCACATCGCCGCCCAAAGCGCGACGAGGGGGGCGAGGGTGACGGCGATCTCGGTCAGGCTCCAAGCGAGTTTGGGATCGCGGTAGCGCGCGAGAATGCCTGGGAGACGCTGCGCCTCCGGTAGGGCGGGCGGCGAAGGCGGGGGAAGGGGGTTGTCGGTCATGGGCTTGCGCCCTTATGCCGATCATTGAGGCATTTGGGAGGCGTTCCCGTGTCATGAAACGCTCGCGTCGCCGGCCGTGCGCGAAAGCGCCGCGCTTTCGAGCCGACGATCCGCTCAATTTCCTCTCGCCAGGGCCGAGGTTAAGGCCCCATTAACGCCCTGGCATTAATTCTAACTTAACTGGTGTCCGGCGCGCCGGCCTTGGAGGGATGATGAAACACGTTGCGGTGCTGATGGGCGGCTGGTCGGCCGAACGCCCGGTATCGCTCAACTCCGGGCGAGGCTGCGCCGACGCCCTGCAGGCCAGGGGCTATCGCGTCACGTGCGTCGACGTCGACCGCGATATCGCCGCCACGCTCGCCAAGCTCAAGCCGGACGTCGCCTTGAACGCGCTGCACGGCCGCGTCGGCGAGGACGGCACGATCCAGGGCGTGCTCGAAATCCTCCGTATCCCTTATACCCATTCGGGCGTGCTGGCCTCGGCCCTGGCGATGCAGAAGGACCTCGCCAAGATCGTGCTGCAGGCGGCGGGCGTGCCGGTCGCTCACGGCGTCACCGTCGATCGCCATGAAGCGGCGCGCCGGCACGTCCTGGAGCCGCCCTATGTGCTCAAGCCGGTCAACGAGGGTTCATCCTTCGGCGTCGTGATCGTCAAGAAGGATCGCACGCATCCGCCTCAAGAGGTCGGCCGCGAAGACTGGCCCTATGGCGATCGGTTGCTCGCCGAACGCTTCGTCGACGGCAAGGAATTGACCTGTGCGGTGATGGGCGACCGCGTGCTCGACATCATCGAAATCCAGCCGGTGTCGGAAGCCTTCTACGGTTACGACGCAAAATACGCCAAGGGCGGCTCCGTTCACGTCCTTCCGGCGAAAATTAAACCAAAAATTTACCATGAAGTCCAAGAGTTGACGTTGCGGGCGCATCGCGCGCTCGGCTGTCGCGGCGTGAGCCGCGCGGACTTTCGCTTGGATGAATCGAAAGGGGAATCCGGAGAGCTGGTCTGCCTGGAAGTGAACACGCAGCCGGGAATGACGGAAACCTCGTTGGTGCCGGATATGGCCGCTTACGCCGGCCTGTCCTTCGGTGAGTTGGTCGAATGGATGGTGAAGGACGCCTCTTGCGATCGCTGAACGAAACGTTGGGGTTGCAACCCGCGCCGCAGCCGGCGTTCGCGCTCGCTCGACCCGCCGGCGCGCCCGCTCGCATCCTTTTGCGCGGCGAGCGCGCCGCGCGCGGCTCGATGCGTTGGCGACTGCGGTTCGACCGCCCGGCGCCGCGCGGCTTGGGGGTCGCTCTGGCGCTCGGCCTGCTCGCCGGCGCAGCGGCCCTCGGCGCGTCGCTCGGCGGGCAATACCAGGCGTTCGTCGCTCGCGAAGGCGGCGTCGGCGACTTTGTCGCGCGCTCGCTCGGCTTCGACATCAAGGCGGTGACCATCTCGGGCGAGGCGCAACTGAGCGAATCGGAGATCCTCGCGCTCGCCGGCGTCACTCCGAAGGATTCGCTGCCGTTTTTCGACGTCGCGAAGGCGCGCAAGAATCTCGAGGCGTTGCCGCTGATCAAGCTGGCGAGCGTGCGCAAACTCTATCCCGATCGGATCGTCATCGACATCGTCGAGCGCACACCCGTCGCGCTTTGGCAAAAGGACGGCGAGGTCCGCACGATTGCGGCCGACGGCGCCGTCATCGACTCTCTGCGCGATCAGCGCTTCGACTCGCTTCCCTTCGTCGTCGGGGACGGCGCCAACGAGCGGCTGAGCGAGTTCACGGCGCTTCTCGACGCTTCGGCCGAACTGAGGCCGAAAATCGTCGCGGGCGTGCTGGTCGACGAGCGGCGCTGGAACCTCAAGATGAAATCGGGGATCGAGGTCAAGCTGCCTGAGAAGGATCCGTTGTCCGCAATGGCGACCCTCGTCGCCCTTCAGCGCCAATCGCGGATTCTCGACCGCGATATCCTGTCGCTCGACCTGCGCGTCGATGGCAAGGTGTTCGCACGGCTTTCCGAGGATGCGGCGGCGGCGCGCGTCGCGGCGCGCCCGAAGAAGGCCGCTCCGCTATGAGTTTCAAACCGCTGACGCCGCGCATGCGGCAAATTCCCTCACGCAAGAGCGCCGTGCTTTCGGTGCTCGACGTCGGCGCTTCGAAGGTCGTCAGCCTGATCGCGCGGCTGACGCCGATGGCGCGCTCGGATACGCTGCCCGATCGCACGCATCGATGCAAGGTGCTCGGCATCGGCCATCAGCGCTCGCGCGGGGTCAAGGCGGGCGCCATCGTCGATCTGGACGCCGCGGAGAACGCCATTCGCCTCGCCATCGACGCCGCCGAACGGATGGCGGGCGTCGAGGTCGACAGCGTCGTCGTCAACATGTCCGGGGGGCGACTGTCCTCGCGACTCTACGACGCAAAGATCGCGCTACGCGGCAAGGCGGTCGGCGAACGCGACATCCATCGGGTGCTCGAGGCGGCGTCCGCAGCCGGGTCGTATGCGGGGCGGTCGGTTCTTCACGCTGTGCCGACGGGCTTCTGGCTCGACGCGACGCGGGGCGTGCGCGACCCCAAGGGGATGATCGGCGACGAATTGGGCGCCGAAATGCACGTCGCCTCTTGCGACGCGGCGGCGGCGCGCAATCTCATGCTGGCGATCGAGCGTTGCCATCTGCGCGTGGCGGCGATGGTGGCCACGCCTTACGCGGCCGGGCTTTCGACGCTCGTCGATGACGAGGTCGAAATGGGCGCGGCGCTGATCGATTTCGGCGGCGGGTCGACGACGGTCGGCGTGTTCGTCGGCGGCCGGCTCGTTCACGTCGACGCTGTCGCAGTCGGCGGCAATCAC
Organism: uncultured Alphaproteobacteria bacterium; assembly: GCA_963759955.1. Taxonomy (GTDB): domain Bacteria; phylum Pseudomonadota; class Alphaproteobacteria; order Rhizobiales; family Beijerinckiaceae; genus Roseiarcus. Next base: position 25,432 of record CAVXCA010000059.1, on the reverse strand, counting down.
GTCACAATGGACGTCGCGCGCGGTCTTTCGGTGAGTTTGACGGACGCCGAGCGTCTGAAAACGCTCTACGGGGCTTGCATCGCCTCGCCGTCCGACGATCGCGACTCGATTGCGGTTCATCGCGTCGGCGACGACGTGGATCAGCCGAGCCATCTGCCGAAATCCGAACTCGTGCGAATCATTCGGCCGCGCATCGAGGAAATTCTCGAATTGGTGCGCGACCGGCTCGCGGCGGCGGGACACGCCGCCCATGCCGGACGCCGACTTGTGCTTACCGGTGGCGCTTGCCAGCTGACCGGCCTGCCGGAACTCGCTCGCGCCATCGTTTCGAGCCAGGCGCGCATCGGCAGACCCCTCGGCGTCGAAGGGTTGCCGGAGTCGGCCAAGAGTCCGGCTTTCGCCGCAGCGGTGGGCCTCATGGTCTATCCGCAAGTGGCGGGAATCGAACATTTCGAGCCGCGTCAATCGAATCGTGCGTCCGGCGTCGACGAAGACGGATACGTCGCTCGCGTCGGGCGATGGTTGAAAGAGAGTTTTTGATGCGGGCGGGCGGAGCGCGCCAACGCTTCGATCGCAAAGAATTCGCGCGTTTGCACCGGCGCCGGCGGGCGTCCAAGGAATGAGGCCAGCTATGTCGATCAATCTGAAGGCTCCGGAACTGCGGGAATTGAAGCCGCGAATCATCGTTTGCGGGGTCGGCGGCGCCGGTGGCAACGCGGTCAACAACATGATCGTCTCGGGGCTCTCCGGGGTCGATTTCGTCGTCGCCAACACCGATGCCCAGGCGCTGGCCTCTTCGCGCGCGGAGCGGATCATTCAAATGGGCCTGCAAGTCACCGAGGGGCTCGGGGCCGGTTCGAAGCCGGAGGTCGGACGCGCCGCGGCCGAGGAGGCGCTCGAGGAAATTCGCGACCACTTGGCCGGCGCGCATATGGCGTTCGTCACCGCCGGCATGGGTGGCGGGACGGGAACCGGCGCCGCGCCGGTCATTGCACGCGTGGCGCGCGAAATGGGCATTCTGACCGTCGGGGTGGTCACCAAGCCGTTCCAATTCGAGGGCGCGCGGCGCATGCGTCTGGCGGAGGGCGGGATCGAAGAGTTGCAGAAGTCGGTCGACACTCTGATCGTCATCCCCAACCAGAACCTGTTCCGAGTCGCCAACGAAAAAACGACGTTCGCGGACGCGTTCGCCATGGCCGATCAGGTGCTCTATTCCGGCGTCGCCTGCATCACCGACCTCATGGTCAAGGAAGGCCTGATCAATCTGGATTTTGCCGACGTCCGCTCGATCATGAGCGAAATGGGCAAGGCGATGATGGGGACGGGCGAGGCGAGCGGCGACCGGCGCGCCGTGATGGCCGCCGAAGCGGCGATCGCCAATCCGCTGCTCGACGAGACCTCGATGAAGGGCGCGCGCGGACTTCTCATCTCGATCACCGGCGGCGCCGATCTAACGCTCTATGAGGTCGACGAAGCAGCCAGCCGCATCCGCCAGGAAGTGGACGAAGAGGCGAACATCATCCTCGGCGCGACTTTCGACGCGGCGCTCGACGGCGTGGTTCGGGTTTCCGTCGTCGCGACCGGCATCGATAAAGCGGCGATCGAAAAGATCGAGCCGGTGTCGCAGAGCGTCCGCACGGAGGTCGCTTCGCGGCTGCGCTCGCCCGCGCCGCGAACCACGCCGACGGCGATCGCCGCGGAAAGCTATATCGAGGCGGCGCCGGAATTCCCGGCGGCGATCCCGCCGGCCGAGCAGGACGAAGTCGAAGTCCGTCCGTCGGCGCCCAAGCCGATGGCGTACGTGGAGCCTGTCGCGCCGCGTCATGAAGAGCCCATCGAGCGGGAATTCATTCCCCCGGCGCCGGAACAGCCGACGAGCCGCCCGCCGCGCATGCCGCAGATTGAGGAGCTGCCGCTCGTTGCGCAAAATCAGCTTCGCGCGCATCGCGGCGAAGCGCCGCCGGCCGCTCAGCCCGTGGAAACCCGGCGGCGCTCGCTGCTGGAAAAACTCGCAGCCTTCGGCATCAGCCGGCACGAGGAGGAATCTCCGGCGCCGACGCCTCGCGCGATGCCTCCGGCGCTGCCGGCGGCGATTCCGCCCAAACCGAGCGCGGCGGCCGTTCACGCGGAATACGGTCGTCCGCAGCCCCGTCCGGCCACCCCGCGTCCGGCGCAGGGCAACCTGGACCCGCATGGGCGCGTCGCTTCGCGATCGGCGCAGATGGAGGACGATCAACTGGAAATCCCCGCTTTCCTGCGACGCCAATCGAACTGACGAATCACTTTCCCTCGATCGTCGACGGCCGCGGCCCCCCGCCGCGGCCGGTTAATGTCGGCGGGCGTTCGTCGCGCCAGCCGCCCCCCTCGTCCGTTTAAGAAATTGTTTTTACTATATAAAATATGGTTTCCGAAATATGTAACGATCATTCACGAAAGGTGATTTGGCCGAAAGCGGCGACGTGAATATGGTCGCCGCCGGCTGCTGAGGATGCGCGGGACGGGCGCGGGTTTTATGGGGCGGCCGAGCGAAGACGACCAAGGGCGCAATCATAGCCCGAAGCGTCGCTCTTGCGCTCACGGGCGCTTCGCCGCCCGCGGGGAATTGGGGACGTTCGATAGATGAAATTGGGTTTCCAGACGACGCTTCGCGACCGCGTTGAAATTCGCGGTCTCGGCGTTCACTCGGCCGCTCCCGCTCGAGTGGTGTTGCATCCCGCCGACGTCGACTCCGGAATTGTCATCTTGCGCACAGGGCTGCCGAACGGGCGCGAGCGCCTGATCGAGGCCAAATGGTCGAACGTGACGCAGACCGCGCTTTGCACGGTGCTCGGCGATTCGACCGGCGCGGCCGTAGCGACCGTCGAACATCTGATGGCGGCGCTCGCCGGCCTTCACGTCGACAACGCCGTGGTGGAAATCGACGGGCCGGAAATGCCGATCATGGACGGCTCGGCGGCCCAATTCGTCGACGCGATCGATTCGGTCGGCCTCGTCCAGCAGTCGCGTCCGCGCCGATATATCCGAGTTCTTCGGCCGTTGCGGGTCGAATCGGGGCGCGCCTATTCCGAATTGCGCCCCGCGAGCCGGGGCTTTCGCCTCGACGTGGAAATCGATTTCGATGCGGCGGCGATCGGCCGTCAGCGTCGCGCGTTCGATCTCGATCCCAGCGTGTTCCGCAAAGAGATCGCGCGCGCCCGCACCTTCGGCTTTGTCAGCGACGTGAAGAAGTTGTGGCAAGCTGGTTTCGCGCTGGGTTCGTCGCTGGAAAATTCGGTGGCGCTGGACGGCGACGCCATTCTCAATCCCGAAGGCTTGCGCTTCAGCGACGAGTTCGTGCGGCACAAGACCTTGGACGCCGTGGGGGACCTTTCTCTCGCCGGCGCGCCGATCATCGGCAGCTACCGGGCTTATCGGCCCGGACATAAGATCAACGCCATGATCCTGGCGGCGCTGTTCGCCGATCGCAAGGCTTACGAGATCGTAGAGAGTTCCCCGCGCAGGATCTATTCGGTCGGCGCCGGGGCGATCGGACGGGTCGCCACCGCCTATGCGGCGAACGCCGACTGAGACCGTTCGCGCGTCGGCCCTGCCAATTTTCACCGAAAGGCGTCGTAGGCGTCGGGCAGAGAACGTCTCTCGCGGCGAGCGGCGAACCCTCCCTCGCCGGAGCGGGGCGCGACAAATTGGACCGCGGCGTGCGCGTTCGAGCGATCGTTCTGGCGCTTTCGCGCCACAATCCGTCGGTCTAATGAGGCAATGGCGCGAACGTTGCCGGGCCGGGTGGCGCGGGGACGCGGACTGAGGTAAAGAGCGCGAACCGGATAAGCCGCCGTTCGCGTCACGCAACATTTCGAGTTCAACGAATGACATTAGCCGCTTTGATTCCCAGCGCGTCTGTTCTCGCTCGTCGCGCGCCGCGACTCGCGGTGCGGAGCGCGCTTGCCTTGTGCGCCGCGATTTCGTTGTCGTCGTGCTCGATGTTCGACGACTTCAATCCTTTCGGCGTCGAAAAGTATAAAATGGTCATCGAGCCCGACGTTCCCGCCAGTAAGGTTTACGATCAGGGCCTGGCGAAACTGGCCGACGGCGCGCCAAGCGAAGCGGCGAAGAAATTCACCGATCTCGGCAAGCAATTCCCCGACTCGGATTGGGCGCGAAAAGGCCTGCTGATGACGACCTACGCGCAGTATCAGGGTGGCGATTACGACAGCGCGGAGCAGTCCGCCGAGCACTACGTGAAGCTCTATCCCAAGTCGACCGAGGCCGCCTACGCGCTCTATCTCGAAGCGAGTTCACATTACAATCAAATACCGGATATTTCGCGCGATCAGGATCATGCGGCTAAGGCTTTGGCTTTGTTCCAGAAGGTCGTGAAGGATTACCCGAATTCGGAATACGTGAGCGACTCCAAGTTCAAGATTGACGTGACCGCCGACCAGCTCGCGGGCAAGGAAATGTCGATCGGGCGATTCTACCTCAATCGGCGCAACTACACCGCGGCGATCAACCGTTTCCGCACCGTATTGACCAACTACCAGACCACGCGCCACGCCGAGGAAGCTCTCTACCGCCTGACCGAGGCCTATCTGGGACTTGGCATCGCCGACGAAGCGCAGACGGCTGCGGCGGTGCTCGGCCACAATTTTCCCGACGGACAGTGGTATAAAGACGCTTACAACCTCCTGAAGGGCGGCGGCCTCGAACCGCGGGAAAACCAGCAATCCTGGATTTCCAAGCTCTACCACGCCGTCGTCCCGTCTTGATCGGCTGAGGCCGCGGACCATGCTCGCCCGGCTTTCGATCCGCGACATCGTGCTGATCGACCAGTTGGACCTCGAATTCTCGTATGGACTGACCATTCTGACCGGGGAAACCGGCGCCGGGAAGTCGATCTTGCTCGACGCGCTGTCGTTGGCGTTGGGCGCGCGCGGCGAGGGCGCGCTCGTTCGCCACGGCCAAGCCCAAGGGCAAGTGACGGCGACTTTCGATCTTCCGCCGGATCATCGGGCGTTTCAGGCGCTCGCCGACCAGGAAATTTCCGCGGACGGCGAATTGATCTTTCGGCGGGTGCAAATGGCCGACGGCCGCACGCGCGCCTTCATCAACGATCAGAGCGTCAGCGCGCAGACGCTTCGCGCCGTCGCCGCCGGCCTGGTGGAGATCCACGGCCAGCACGACGAACGAGCGCTGCTGGACGCCTCGACGCATCGCACGCTGGTCGACGCCTACGGCGGACATGAGGCGCTGGCCAACGCGACCCGCGCCGCGTTCGCGTCGTTGCGCGAAGTCGAGTCCGAATTGGCCGCCGAGCGCGCGCGCGTCGCCGCCGCGCAAGCGGAGGCCGATTTCGCCCGGCACGCTCATGAAGAACTGACGCGGCTCGACGTGAAGCCGGGCGAGGAGGAAGCCCTGGCCGAACGGCGAGCGCGCATGATGCAGGGCGAGAAAGTCGCCGCCGACATCCGCGAAGCGCAGCAGAGCCTATCCGGCGACGCGGCGATCCTGCCGGTGCTTTCGGCGATCGCGCGCCGTCTGCAACGACGCATGGCGCAGGCGCCCGCGCTGATCGAACCGAGTGTGCTGGCGTTGGACGAGGCGATGGAAGCGCTCGAAGTCGCGACCCAGGCCGTCGAGAGCGCGCTCGCCGCTTGCGACTTCGATCCGCGCGAACTCGAGCGATGCGAGGAGCGTCTGTTCGCGCTACGCGGCATGGCGCGCAAGTACGCGACGCCGGTCGACGGCCTTCCCGCGCTGGCGCAAAAATACGCGGAGGAATTGGCCGATCTCAGCGCAGGCGAGCAGCGGGTCGTCGCGCTCGAGGCGGAGACGCGGGCGGCGTCTGCGGCCTACGCTCGGGCCGCGGCGGCATTGTCGGACGCGCGCGCGCAGGCCGCGCGCGAATTGGAGCGTGTAGTGAATGGCGAACTGCCGGCGCTGAAATTGGAGCGCGCGCGCTTCAGCGTCGAAATCGCTCGCGACGACGCCCTGATCTCCGCCGACGGCTACGACCGGGCGGAATTCTGCGTGCAGACCAACCCCGGCTCGCGGCCGGGGCCGCTGATGAAGGTCGCCTCGGGCGGCGAGCTCGCGCGCTTTCTGCTCGCCCTCAAGGTTTCTCTCGCCGAGCGCGGAACCGCGCCGACCCTGGTCTTCGACGAGATCGACACCGGCGTCGGCGGCGCGGTCGCCGACGCGATTGGCCAGCGGCTCGCTCGACTGGCGGTGAAGGCGCAGGTTCTCGCCGTCACCCACGCCCCGCAGGTCGCGGCGCGCTCGCACCGGCACTTCAAGATCGTGAAGAACGAAGTCGGCAAGGGCGAACGCGTGGCGACCCAGGTGATTTCGCTCGATCCGATCGCGCGGCGCGAAGAGATCGCGCGGATGCTCGCGGGAGCGGAAATCACGGTGGCGGCGCGGCTGGCGGCCGAAAGCCTGATCGAAAAGGCGGGGTGACGGCGCGGCGCGCCGGCGCTCGCGGGCGTTTGGGCTTGCCCGACCTCCGCCGGGGGCCTATCAAGCCCGCAATCGGCGCGGCGAGGAGGCCATGATCCGGGACGACGGACGGGAAATCGGAGAGAGGCGGCGGCGCGAGCGTCTGGCGGCGGCGCTGCGAGAAAATCTGAAGCGTCGCAAGGTTCAGCGGCGCGGGCGCGAAGAGACGGCGGAGTCGACGCCGCCTAGCGGGCCCTCGAGAAACGCGAGCGAAGGGCCAAGCCGCTGATCGCGCGACGATGATGCGGAGTTGGCGGGAAGGATAGAGGTATGGATCGCATACAAATTCGTGGCGGTGCGAAACTGCAGGGCGCGATTCCGATCTCCGGCGCCAAGAACGCGGCGCTGCCGCTCATGATCGCCTCGCTGCTCACCGACCAGACGCTGACCCTCGAAAACCTGCCTCGCCTCGCCGACGTCAACCAACTCGTGCGCATCTTGGGCAATCACGGCGTCGACTATTCCCTCGACGGCAAGCGTTTCGGAGAAGAGGCGAACGCCGGACAGACGGCGCACCTGCGCGCCAAGACCATCGTCGACACGACGGCGCCCTATGAACTGGTGTCGCGGATGCGCGCGAGCTTCTGGGTCATTGCGCCGCTGCTGGCGCGGATGGGCGAAGCGCGCGTTTCGTTGCCGGGCGGCTGCGCGATCGGCACGCGGCCTGTCGATTTCCTGCTGATGGCGCTCGAGCGGCTCGGCGCCGAGATCAGCATCGAGGCCGGTTATGTCGTCGCCAAGGCGCCCAAAGGCCTGACCGGCGGCGAGATCGAATTTCCCAAGGTGACGGTCGGGGGGACGCACACCGCGATGATGGCGGCCGCGACCGCGCACGGCTCGACGCTGGTGCGCAACGCCGCGTGCGAGCCTGAGGTGAAGGATCTCGCCGATTGTCTCAACAAGATGGGCGCGCGCATTCAGGGCGCGGGCACTTCGACCATTGAAATCTCTGGCGTCGCCCGCCTCAACGGCGCCCGCCATCGCGTCCTTCCCGACCGCATCGAGGCGGGGACCTATGCGACGGCGGTGGCGATGACGGGCGGCGACATCCTGCTCGAAGGAATCGGCCCCGACTTGTTTCAGGAGGCGCTCGACGCCTTGGGCCGGGCCGGCGCGAGCGTTTCCAGCGACAACCGGGGCGTGCGCGTGACGCGCAACGGCGCCGGCATCGGCGCGGTCGACATTTCGACGGCGCCTTTCCCCGGTTTTCCGACCGACCTGCAGGCTCAGTTCATGGCGCTGATGACTCGCGCGCGTGGGACTTCGCGCATCACCGAGACCATCTTCGAGAATCGCTTCATGCACGTGCAGGAGCTCGCGCGCCTCGGGGCCCGCATCAAGCTGGACGGCGACACCGCGGTCGTGGAGGGCGTCGAACGGCTGCTCGGCGCGCCAGTGATGGCGACGGACTTGCGCGCCTCGGTTTCCTTGGTGATCGCGGCGCTCGCGGCGGAAGGCGAAACGACCGTCAATCGCGTCTACCACCTCGACCGCGGTTTCGAGCGCCTCGAACAAAAGCTTGCCGCCTGCGGCGCCGACATCACGAGAATTTCAGGCTGAGTCATGCCGTTCTCCTCGAACATGCTCAAACTGGTCGCGCTCGATCGCGAGGGCCTCGGCGTGATTTCCGCGCATGTCCAGGATTCGTGCCTGCGGCGCGCGGACATGACCTGGCTGCCCAAGCAGAAGCGCTTCCTGGTGAGCGCGATGCGATTCGATTGGGCCGGCGCGAAAGAGGGCCGGGCGGAACGCATCGGTTCGGTGCTTCGCTTCGACCGGGTGCTTCGCGTGTCGCACCTCGGCCTGGCGGACCGCGATGAGAATTCGGTGCTGAATTTGCTCGCCGTCACTTTCGAGAAGACCGATCCGCCCTCGGGGATGGTGCTGCTGGCGTTCGCCGACGGCGCCATCGTACGCCTCGAGGTCGAATGCCTGGAAGCTGAACTTCGCGACATCGGGCCGCGCCGGCCCGCGCAGGAATGCCCGGGACACGCGCTGACGAGCGCCGAGACGATCTGACCGAGGGCAGCGGAGTTCACGATGGCGATCACCCTCGACATGGGCGCGGCGGATTTCGAACCTCGATTTCGCGCGCTCCTTGAAGCCAAGCGCGAATCGGCCGTCGACGTGGACGCCGCGGTCGCTGCGATCATCGCCGACGTGCGTGCGCGCGGCGACGCCGCCCTGGCCGAATATTCGCTGCGGTTCGATCGCGTCGATCTTTCGCGATCGGGCTTCCGCATCGGGCCGCAGGAAATCGACGCGGCCGTCGCGGCTTGCGATCCCGAGGCGTTGAAAGCGCTGGAATTCGCCCATGAGCGCGTCCTCGCCTACCATCGCCGCCAGAGCCCGAGCGACGTTTCGTTCGTCGACTCGCTCGGCGTCGAGCTCGGCTGGCGATGGCGCGCCATCGACTCGGTCGGGCTCTATGTTCCCGGCGGCGCGGCGAGCTACCCCTCCTCGGTGATCATGAACGCCGCGCCGGCCAAGGTGGCGGGCTGCCGGCGCATCGCCATGGTCGTGCCGACGCCCGACGGCAAGCTCAATCCGCTGGTGCTGGCCGCGGCGAAAATCGCCGGGGTCTCGGAAATCTATCGCCTCGGCGGCGCGCAGGCGATCGCAGCGCTCGCCTACGGCACTGCGAGCGTCGAGCCGGTGGCGAAGATCGTCGGGCCCGGCAACGCCTATGTCGCGGCCGCCAAGCGGCGCGTGTTCGGCGTGGTCGGCATCGACATGATCGCCGGTCCGTCGGAGGTCGTGGTCCTCGCCGATTCCAGCGCCGATCCTCGTTTTGTCGCCGCCGATCTGCTCGCCCAGGCCGAACACGACGAAGCGGCGCAGTCGATTCTCATCACCGACGACGCAGCGTTGGCGCGCGCGGTGAGCGCGGCTCTCGAGGCTCAGCTCGGCGATTTGCCGCGGGCCAAGATCGCCGGCGCCAGTTGGCGCGATTACGGCGCGATCATCCTCGCGCCGAATCTGGCCGCGGCCGCGCCGCTCGTCGATCGGCTCGCGCCCGAACACCTGGAAATCATCGCTCGGGACGCCGACGCGCTGAGCCGATCGATCAATAACGCCGGCGCGATCTTCATCGGCCCGCATACGCCCGAGGCGATCGGCGACTATGTCGGCGGCTCCAATCACGTGTTGCCGACTTCGCGTTCGGCGCGGTTTTCCTCAGGGCTCGGCGTGCTCGATTTTCTCAAGCGCACTTCCATCCTCAAGTGCGACGCCAAATCGCTGGCCGCGCTGGGGCCGTCGGCGGTCGCGCTGGGAGAGGCCGAGGGTCTGCAGGCCCATGCGCGCTCGGTGGCTCTGCGTCTATCGAGGGAAGGCGCGGGATGAGCCGCAAGGCCGCGCTTTCGCGCAACCGTCTCAAAGAAGTGTTGCTCGACGAAGCGACGATTCCGCGCGGCGTCGCCGACCGGGATCACGAACGCGCCGTCGCGATCTTCGACCTCATTGAGGACAACCATTTCGGCGTGCACGGGCGCGACGACGGTCCCTACAGTTTGACCATCGCCCAGTCGGAATCGCGGCTGACGTTCGACGTGCGCTCGCTGGCGGGCGAAAAGATCGTCGAATTCGCCGTCTCGATGACGCCTTTCCGCCCGTTGCTCAAAGACTATTTTATGGTGTGCGAGACCTATTATTCCGCGATTCGGACCGCGAGCCCGCGCCAGATCGAGGCGATCGATCGCGAGCGCTCCGCGCTTCACAACGAAGGGGCTTCGCTCATCGCCGCCCGCCTCGCCGACAAGGTGGAAATCGACAAGGGCACGGCGCGCCGGCTGTTCACGTTGATTTCCGCTCTTCATTGGAAGACATGAGCCGGCGCATTTGCGACCGCGCGGCGTTCGTTCGCGACAATACGCGCCTTCTTGCGCCGCCGCTGGCGCCGGCCATGCGGCTGCATCTGGCCGACGAGGCCGTCGAGCTTTGGCGGAAAACCGAGCAGGAACTGGATGAAATCGGTCTGCCGCCGCCGTTCTGGGCTTTCGCATGGGCGGGCGGACAGGCGCTCGCGCGTTATATCGGCGACAATCCTCAACTCGTAGCGGGCAAGCGCGTGCTCGATTTCGCCTCCGGCTCCGGCCTCGTCGCGATCGCCGCCGCCATGGCCGGCGCGGGAAGCGTAGAGGCGAGCGAGATCGACGAGTTCGCCCAGGTCGCGATCGCTTTGAACGCACGTGAGAACGATGTCGCGATCAGCGTGTTGGCGGAAGACGTGGTCGGCGCGGATCGCGGCTGGGACGTGGTTCTCGCCGGCGACGTCTCTTATCAGAAGGACATGGCCGAAGCGGCGACCGCTTGGCTCGAAGGGCTCGCGCGCCGCGGCGCGCTCGTCCTCATCGGCGATCCCCGTCGCAGCTATCTCGCGCTCGATCGCCTGGAGTGCCTGATCGACTACGGCGTGCCGGTGACGCGCGCGCTCGAGGACGCGGACATCAAGCGCGCCGGCGTGTTCAGGTTCCGCGCGCCGCTCGTCGGCCTTATGGGATGACGGCGAAGCCCTGCGCGGTGAAGAAGGCGCGTCCCGGCGCGGACTTCAAATAGGCGAAGAAGCTCTCCGCCGCCGGGTTGTGAGAGGTCGTCGTCAGCGCGAAGGGATAGAGAATGGCCGGATGGGAATCGTCGGGGAACGTCGCCACGATCTTGACGGCGGGCTCCGCGGCGGCGTCGGTCGCGTAGACGATGCCGAGCGCCGCCTCTCCGCGCGCGACGAAGGCGAGCGCCGTGCGCACGTCGCTCGTCATCGCCAGACGCGGCTCGACGACGCTCCAAAGGCCGAGCTTGGTCAGCGACGCCTTGGCGTATCGGCCGACGGGCACGGTATTGACTTCGCCGGTCGCGAGCTTTCCCGTTCCGATCGCTTGCTCGAGCGCCTTGGGGTCGAGCGCAAGGGCTTCGATCGGCGCCGTCTTGGGCGCGACCACAACCAGGCGATTGCCCAAGAGATCGACGCGGCTGCCTTCGCGGATCGCTCCCGCCTTTGCGGCGACGTCCATGGACGGCTCGTCGGCCGAGCCGAAAATGTCGGCTGGGGCGCCGGCGACGATCTGTCGCGCCAAGTTCAGCGATCCGCCGTAGCTGATCGCGACCTCCGGGCCGCCGTGGGCGTGATAGTCCGCCGCGGCGCCGTCGAGCGCCGTCTTCAGGCTCGCCGCGGCGAAAACGACGATTTTCTCCTGCGCGAGCGCGCCGGCCGGCGCCAAGGCGAGAAGCAACGAAAAGAGAGCCGAAGAGAGGCGGCGCATGGGAGGCCTTTCGGGATTGGGCGCGCGGGAGAGACGCCATCTATATACGGCAGACTATAGCGATGGCGCGGCGCGTCAAGGGTTTGCGGGGTCGCACGGAGGAGCGTGAATCGAGGACAGAGCGGTCCGGCGGCGCTCGGCGTTGACCGCCCCGGCGCCGGCGTGGTATACATTAAAAATATATACCAATTTAGCAATGAGGCGCGTAATGGGTGCGACGGCGAAAGTGTTCATGCACGGGCGCAGTCAAGCGGTGCGCTTGCCCAAAGAGTTCCGCTTCGAAGGCAAGGAAGTGCGGGTGAGCAGGGTCGGCGACAAGGTCATTCTCGAGCCGCTGCAAAAACCGTCGTTCGATGTCGAGGCCTGGCGAGCGAAACTCGACGCTTTGGGAGCGTTGGACTTCTTGCCGGACGGCTTGCCGGGTGATTTGCGGCCGACGCACAACGACGCCGCTTCTTTCGATTGAGGCGGCGATGTTTTGTCTCGACGCCGATGTCGTCGTCTACGCGTTGAACCGGCGCAAGCCGAGGATCGCGGACAGGCTGTCGGCGGAACTGAAGGCGGGCGCGGCGCTGATCGTGCCGGCCATCGTGCTTTTCGAACTCGACGCCGCAATCGCGAAGGGCGAGCGCCGCGAGGAGCGGCGCGCGATGCTCGAGGAATTCCTTTCCGCGGGCATTGCGACTCCCGCTTTCGACGCCGACGACGCGCGCGAGGCCGGGGACATCGCGGCCTTTCTCGAACAGCTTGGCGAACCGATCGGCCCCTTCGCCACTCTCGTCGCCGCGCAGGCGCGTCGGCGCGGCGCGACGCTGGTCACTACCAAGACGCGCGAGTTCGAGCGCGTGCCGGGCCTCGTGGTCGAGAACTGGGCGGTGTGACGCGCGGCAAGCGCGGAACGAGGCGCCGGAAAACCCGTCATTCCGTTCGTCGTTTCGCGTTCGGAAATCCGATGCGATTTTTCCGTGATATTTCGCGATTTCGTTGAAGAGAATGGTGCTGCAAGAGAGGATTGAACTCTCGACCTCTCCCTTACCAAGGGAGTGCTCTACCACTGAGCTACTGCAGCGTTTCGTTTTGTGGCCAAGAGTTGGCGCGCCAACGCGAATGCGGGGCTTTTGCCATAGGCTGGCGGCCAACGCAAGAACGGCGAATTCGGCTTCGCGAGTTCGCCGACGCAGGGGACGCCGGCGCTAGGCCGCTCCCACGCGAAGCAAATCGTGGAAATGGACGATACCGACGACTTGGCCGTCCTCGACGACGAGCAGGGCGGAAATCTTGCGGCTGATGACATCCAGCGCTTCCGCCACGAGGGCGTCGGGCGCGATCGTGCGTGGCGCGCGCGTCATCACCTCCTCGACCGGCGTGTCGACGATCACGTTCGACTTGAGGTGACGGCGCAGATCGCCGTCGGTGATGATGCCGACGAGCGCTCCCGAACCGTCGAAGACTCCGACGCAGCCGAAGCCTTTCGACGACATTTCGACGATGGCGTCGGCCATCTTCGCCCCGGCGCGAATGCGCGGAATGCGCTCGCCGCGGTGCATGACGTCGCGGACGTAAGCGAGCTTGGCGCCCAACTTGCCCCCGGGATGGAAAACCTTGAAGTCGCGCGCCGTGAAGCCCTTGGCCTCGAGCAGCGCGAGCGCCAGCGCGTCGCCGAGCACGAGCTGCATCGTCGTCGAGGTGGTCGGCGCCAAGCCGATCGGGCAGGCTTCCTGAGCCTTGGGCAAGTGCAGCCGGATGTCGGCTTCGCGGCCGAGCGCGCTGTCGCCGTTGGCGGTGATCGCGATCAGGGGAATCGCGAAGCGCTTGGCGTAGGTGATGATCGCCGCCAGTTCCGCGGTTTCGCCCGACCACGAGATGGCGACCACGACGTCGCCGTTCTGCACCATGCCGAGATCGCCGTGGCTCGCCTCGGCGGCGTGGACGAAGCTGGCGGGTTGACCGGTCGAGGCGAGCGTCGCCGCGATCTTGCGCGCGACATGTCCGGACTTTCCCATGCCGGTCACGATCACGCGTCCGCGCGCCTGCGAGATCGTCTCGACGGCGCGCCGAAACGCCGGGCCGAGCCCGTCTTCGCCCGGCGCCCGCAAGGCGTCGGCGAGAGCGGAAAGGCCAAGCTGTTCGATCGATATCGTGCGCAAAGCGGAGGCGACGGCGGCGGAGACTTCTTGAATCATGGCGCGCTCTTATCACAGAGCGCGATCTCAATGCACCCCCAGACGCTTTTCGGCCGTAGCGTAGCCGCAAAGGACCGGAAAAACGAGTGTTTTAAGGAGGAATTAACCATACCGGCCTAACCCTCGGAAAGACAGCGCCGCAAGGAGCACGCGCGCGAAAGGAATGGTTGTGCGGTCGCGCCTTTCTGAGCTTCGCCGCGTTCGACGCATCGCTTTGGGCGCTTTGGCTCTGGCTTCGCTCGTTTCGAGCGCCGCGAGCTTCGCGCAGGAGGCGGCAAGCGACGCGCTCGGGCTGCGCGGCGACGCCGAAGCGCTCGCGGTCGTTGCGGAACCGCCGAGCGCGGCGAATCTCGGCCCCGCCGCGCTCGGCGAAGCGAACGCCGCGACGCCGGACCAGGCGAACCCCGCGGCCAAGGACAAGAAACCGCGCCCCAAGAAGGCGCTGAAAGCCGCGCGCCCGCTCGGAGTCTATCCCGGCGCGCAGCGGCTCGGCCAGCGCGGCGGCCCGCCCGATATCGCGTCCGGTCAGACGCCCCCGCCCACCATCGCCGCGATCCCGGCTCCCCCGGCTCGCCGCCGCCCGGCGGCCGACGACAAGCCTTTCGATCCCTTAGGGATTAGCGTCGGCGATCTCAAATTGACGCCGTATGTCGAAGAGGATCTCGGCTTCGCCTCGAATCCCGCTTTGGCGGCGGGGCCGCAAAAGGGCTCGGCATTCGACACGACCGAAGCCGGCCTGTCGCTGCAATCCGACTGGTCGCGCAGCGATCTGCACGGCTCGCTGAAGGGCGGCTACACCGACTATTTCTCCGATCCGCAAGCCAATATTCCTTATGGCAGCGGCGTCTTGGACGGTCGGCTCGACGTCACGCGCGATCTGTCGTTCGACGCGGAGGGACGCTTCAACGTCAGCAAGCAAACCCTCGCCTCGCTCGGCCTCGTTTCGGGCGGCGCGGCCGGCGCGAGCGAGCATCCCCTGGTCGAGACCTTCGGCGCCACCCTCGGAGGCGCACAGAAATTCGGCGATCTGACCTTGGCGCTGCATGGAACTCTCGATCGCACGATTTATCAGAACGCCACGCTTCCCGGCGGCGTCTTCGCAGACCTCGCCAGCGACGATTTCAACGACTGGGGCCTGCGCGCGCGCGCTTCCTACCAGATCAGTCCCTTCATTTCGCCCTTCGTCGAAGTCGACGTGGACGCGCGCCGCTATGACGCCGCGGTCGATTTCAACGGCTACGCCCGCAATTCCGACGGAACTCAGGCGCTCGGCGGCGCGACGCTCGCCTTCACCCAACAACTGACCGGCGAAGCGAGCGCGGGTTACGGCGCGCGCGCCTATCAGGACGCGCGGCTGCCCGACATGCGCAGTCCGCTCATCGACGCCTCATTGATCTGGTCGGCGACGCCGCTGACCACCCTCACCGCGAAGGCGCAGACCACGCTCGCGGACGCCGTGACGGCCGGCGCCTCGGGCACAGTGACGCGCACCTACACCATCGACGTCGCTCACGCGCTGACGCGCGCCGTCACGTTGGGCGCCTCGGCGGGATACACGAGCGACGACTATGTCGGCGTCGCGCTTCGCGACGCCACCGCAAACTTCGGGCTGCGCGCCGAATATCATCTGTCGCGCGACTTCGTTCTCAAAGCGAGCGCAACGCGTCAGGACTATACGTCGAGCGCGCCCAATTCGAACTACATCGCCAACGTCTTCATGCTGGGGCTGCGGCTGCAACGCTGAGCCGGGCGCCCCACGCGCCGTCGATCAGAGCGCGAGCTTGCGCATTTCCTCGCGCAACGCCGCCGCCAGATCTTCGCGCTCGAGCGCGAAGGCGATGTTCGCCGTCAGGAACCCCAATTTCGAGCCGCAATCGTAGGTTCGCCCGTCGAACCGCACGCCATGAAAGAATTGCGTCTTCGCCAGTTCGATCATGCCGTCGGTCAGTTGGAATTCGCCGCCGGTTCCCTTCTCCAGGGATTGCAAGATCTTGAAGATTTCGGGCTGGAGAATGTACCGGCCGGAAATCATCAGGTTCGAGGGCGCCGAACCTGGCGCGGGCTTTTCCACCATTCCCTTGATTTCGAAGGTGTGTCCGAAGTCGGCGCCGACGGCGACGATGCCGTATTGGTGCGTCTCGTGCGGGTGAACCTCTTCGACCGCGACGATATTGCCGCCGTATTGGCTGTACGCTTGGACGCATTGGGCGAGGCAGCGGCTCTGTCGCGGTCCGCTCGCCGTGATCATGTCGGGCAGAAGGAGCGCGAAGGGCTCGTTGCCGACGAGGTCGCGCGCGCACCAAACGGCATGGCCGAGGCCGAGCGGCGCCTGCTGACGCGTGAAGCTCGCTGCGCCCTCGGGCAGCATGTCGGCCGCCAAGGCGTCGATCTCCTTTTGCTTGCCGCGCTTTCTGAGCGTGTCGTCCAGTTCGTAAGCGATGTCGAAATGGTCCTCGATGACGCCCTTATTGCGCCCGGTGACGAATATGAATTGTTCGACGCCCGCCGCCCGCGCTTCGTCGACGACGTGCTGTAGAATCGGACGGTCGACGACCGTGAGCATCTCCTTGGGGATCGCTTTGGTCGCGGGCAAGAAGCGCGTGCCGAGGCCGGCGACCGGCAGGACCGCCTTGCGGATAGGTTTGAACATTCGAGTGGGGCCTTTCCAGACGATTTCTCAAGCGCAGTGGCCAAAAAAGACAGCGACGCGCTGGAGTCCAGCCATTAAGCCGATTAAAGCAAATTTCCTACTAGACGCTCGGCGCGCGGCCGCGATTCGTTGGGCGAATCAACTTAGTGATAATGGCGTGACCGCTGGGGCATTGCGAGGCGAAAATGGCGGTTTTGGTCACGGGCGGCGCCGGCTACATCGGCGGCCACATGAATCTCGGCCTTCTCGACGCGGGCGAGAGGGTAATCGTGCTCGACAATCTGTCGACCGGCTTCGCCTGGGCGGTTCCAGAAAAGGCGAAACTCGTGGTCGGCGATTTCGGCGACGCCGAATTGGTCGCGCGCCTCATCCAAGAGCATGAAATCGACGCCATCGCGCATTTCGCCGCGAAAATCGTCGTCCCGGAATCGGTGAGCGATCCGATCGGCTATTATCTCAACAATACCGCCAAGGCGCTCAATCTGATCCAATGCGCGGTCAAGGGCGGGGTGCGAAACTTCATCTTTTCCTCCACGGCGGCCGTCTACGGCGAGACGTCCTCGGAGCCGGTCGGCGAGGACGCCCCGCTCGATCCGATCTCGCCTTACGGCCGCTCCAAGTTGATGGTCGAATGGATTCTGCAGGACGTCAGCCGCGCCCATGACTTGCGCTATGTCGCGCTGCGTTATTTCAACGTCGCGGGCGCCGATCCCCAGGGGCGTCTGGGGCAGTCGACGCCGAACGCGACGCATCTGATCAAGCGCGGCGTCCAGACGGCGCTCGGCATCTACCCGAGCATGGACATCTTCGGCGAGGATTACCCCACCCGCGACGGCACCTGCGTGCGCGACTACATCCAGGTCACCGATCTCATCGACGCGCATCTGGCGGCGCTCGCTTATCTGCGCCGCGGGGGCGCGAGCCTGACGTGCAATTGCGGTTACGGCCACGGCGCGACGGTGAAGGAAGTCGTCGACGTCGTGAAACGCGTTTCCGGCGTCGATTTCACCGTCAACCATGTCGGGCGGCGCGCCGGCGACCCGGCGGCCATCGTCGCCAAGGCGGAGCGCGTGCGGCGCGAGCTGGGGTGGCGCCCGCAACGCGACAATCTCGACGAGATCGTAAGGCAGGCGCTCGATTGGGAGCGGCGCTTGCACAATCGGCGGACCTGACCAGGGCGCGCCCGCCCGACGCGAACGGGGACGTTCATTCGGCGCCCAAGGATCGGGCTTTACAATGACGGCGACAACGTCTTGAGTGGGTGGAACGACATTCGGGGGCGAACGGTTATGCGGGCGGGCGGTCGGCGGCGATGAGCGAGGACTACATCCTTGTCACCGAGCGCCTGGGTAAAGCGTTCGGCGATTTCGCTGCGGTGAGCGACGTCAACCTCAGGGTCAAGCGCGGGTCGATCCACGCCTTGATCGGTCCCAACGGCGCGGGCAAGACTACCTGCTTCAACATGCTGACGAAATTCGTCAGGCCGACCTCGGGACGTATTTTCTTCAACAACCGCGACATCACCGCGGTTCGTCCCGCCGACGTCGCCCGTCTGGGGCTGGTCCGCTCTTTCCAGATTTCCGCGGTGTTTCCGCATTTGACTGCGCTGGAGAACGTGCGCGTCGCGTTGCAGCGCCACCGTGGCAACTCGTTCGATTTCTGGCGCTCGAAGAAGGTTCTGACGCCGCTCAACGAGCGGGCGATGGCGTTGCTCGACGATGTCGGACTCGCCGACTGGGCCGGCTCGATCGCCGTCGAGATTTCCTACGGCCGCAAGCGCGCGCTCGAAATCGCCACCACCCTCGCGCTGGATCCGGAGATGCTGTTGCTCGACGAACCGATGGCGGGGATGGGCCACGAAGACATCGACCGCATCGCCGCCTTGATCCGCCGGGTCTCCGCCAACCGCACGATTCTGATGGTCGAACACAACCTGCAAGTCGTGGCGAACCTCTCCGACCGCATCACGGTGCTGACGCGCGGGCGCGTCCTCGCGGAGGGAGATTACAGAAGCGTGTCCGAAAACGCCGAGGTGAAGCAGGCGTATCTGGGGGTCGGCCATGGTTGAACTCCCCAGCGCCGCCGCGCCGCCGCTGCTCGCCGTCGCGGGTCTGCAAGCTTGGTACGGCGAATCGCACATCTTGCACGGCGTCGATTTCGACGTTCGGCCGGGCGAGGTCGTCACGCTGCTCGGACGCAACGGGGCGGGCAAGACGACGACGCTGAAGTCGATCATGGGCATCGTCGGCAAACGCAAGGGCTCGGCGAAGTTCTCGGGGCGGGAGACGGTCGGTCTGTCCTCGGATCGGATCGCGCGGCTCGGCGTGGCGATCTGCCCGGAGGAGCGCGGCATTTTCGCCAGCCTCAACGTGCGCGAAAACCTCATGCTGCCGCCGAAGATCACGAGCGCGGGCGGGCTGACGCTGGAGCGCATCTTCGCGCTGTTCCCCAACCTCGCCGAGCGCCTCAACAGCGGCGGCGGGAAACTGTCGGGCGGCGAACAGCAGATGCTGGCGATCGCGCGCATTCTGCGCACCGGCGCGCGGTTCCTGATGCTCGACGAACCCACCGAAGGCCTGGCGCCGGTGATCATTCAACAGATCGGCCGCACCATCGCCGAGCTCAAGCGCGAGGGGTTCACGATTCTGTTGGTCGAGCAGAATTTCCGTTGGGCCTCGACCGTCGCCGACCGCTACTTCGTCATGGAGCACGGTCGGGTCATCGACGCCTTCGCCAATTCCGAGCTGAGCGCGAACATGGGAAAGCTGCATGAATATCTCGGCGTTTGAGACGGTCGCCGGCCGCGGCTGCAAGCCGGCGCTGCTGACGAACTCGAGTCGGAGAGTGAGCGGATGTTTCTCGGGCACGCCATCTCGGCGCAGGAACTCTTTGGACAATTGCTGATCGGGCTCATCAACGGCTCGTTCTATGCGTTGCTCAGTCTCGGTCTCGCCGTCATTTTCGGCATGTTGAACATCGTCAATTTCGCCCATGGCGCGCTCTACATGGTCGGCGCGTTCGCGGCTTATTTCCTCTTGCACTACGCCGGCCTCAATTACTGGTGGGCGCTCATCGGATCGCCTTTGATCGTCGGCGCGCTCGGCGCGCTGCTCGAGCGCACGCTTCTCTATCGGCTGCGGGGTCTCGATCCGCTCTACGGATTGCTCCTCACCTTCGGCCTCGCCTTGGTGATCCAAGGGCTGTTTCAGAATTACTTCGGCGCGTCGGGATTGCCCTACGCGATCCCGTCGCAATTGTCCGGCGCCCACAACCTCGGCTTCATGTTCCTGCCGAACTATCGCGCCTGGGTCATCGTTTTCTCGGCGGTGGTGTGTCTGGCGACCTGGTTCACCATCGAGAAGACCAAGCTCGGCGCCTATCTGCGCGCGGCGACGGAAAATCCGACGCTCGTGCGCGCATTCGGCGTCAACGTGCCGCGGATGATCACGCTGACCTACGGCTTCGGGGTCGCGCTGGCGGCGCTCGCCGGCGTGCTGGCGGCGCCGATCAATCAGGTTCGTCCCGGCATGGGCGCGGACGTCATCGCCGTCGTCTTCGCGGTCGTGGTGATCGGCGGCATGGGTTCGATCCTCGGATCGATCGTGACCGGCTTCGTTCTCGGCGTGGTCGAGGGCCTGACCAAGGTGTTCTACCCCGAAGCGTCGAACACCGTCATTTTCGTCATCATGGCGATCGTCCTCCTGATAAAACCGGCCGGTCTGTTTGGAAAAGTCGCATAACATGAGCACCAACCCGGTCGCGGCGCCGACAAGCCCGCTCATGCGCGAGGGCCGCGAATTCGGCGTCGTCTTCGTGATCATGCTGGCCTTGATCGTTGCGGCGCCGTTCTTCGCCTATCCTTACTTCGTCATGGAGGCGCTGTGCTTCGCGCTGTTCGCCTGCGCCTTCAACCTGCTGATCGGCTATGTCGGGCTGCTGTCGTTCGGTCATGCGATGTTTCTGGGATCGGCGAGCTACGTGTGCGCCCATGCCGCCAAGGTCTGGGGGCTCGATCCGGAACTGGCGATCCTCACCGGCGTCGCCTGTTCCGCGTCGCTCGGCCTTGTCGCCGGCGCGCTCTCGATTCGCTCGCAGGGCATCTACTTCGCGATGATCACCGTGGCCTTGTCGCAGATGATCTATTTCTTCTGCGTCGAGGCGCCGTTCACCCACGGCGAGGACGGCATCCAGAGCGTGCCGCAGGGTCACGCCTTCGGCTTGTTCGATCTGTCGCAGACGTCGGCGCTCTACGTCTTCGTGGCGGCGATCTTCCTGTTCGGCTTTCTGGCGGTCTACCGCACGGTCAACTCGCCGTTCGGCGAAATCCTCAAGGCGATCCGCGAGAACGAGCCGCGCGCGATTTCGCTGGGCTACCGCGTCGCGCGCTATAAGCTCGCCGCCTTCGTCCTTTCCGCCGCGCTGGCGGGGCTCGCGGGCGCGACCAAGGCGATCATCGTGCAAAACGCCTCGCTCACCGACGTCGGCTTCGCCATGTCCGGCGAAGTGGTGCTGATGACGCTGCTGGGCGGCATGGGCACGCTCTACGGTCCCGTGGTCGGCGCGGTCGTCGTCATTTCCATGCAGAACTATCTTGCGCAGTACGGCCAATGGGTGACGGTGATTCAGGGCGCGATCTTCGTCGCCTGCGTCCTGGTGTTTCGCCGCGGCATCGTCGGGGAGATCGGCAAGGCGCTCAAGTGGTCGATTTGAGGCGGCTCACGCCGACCGGCGCGTTCGGCGCGGAGGCGGGCCATCGGAGCCGCGGGGGTGGTGGGCAGTTTGATTGTGGCGCTCGCTCTGCCTCTGGAAGGCGGCGGCTGAGCGTGCCATATTCCACCAATGAGATATTCCGTCCAAATCGTAGAAATGGTTTCGGTGGAGACCACCGATGGCGAGACGGGGATGCCGGCGCATCTTCTTGAGGCTCGCTACTCAACAATCCAACAGGCTGAAATAGCCGGCGCGACAGAGGCCGCTCGGTTCGCGAAGAATGGCCGGCGTGTATTCTATAACATCCTAGATGAGAATGGGCGGCCAGTCGGGCCGAATGGGACTGCCGTATGACCAAAGCGCCAAAGCGCCCGCGCGATTTGAACCAATGGGCCAAGCGCATGGTCGATATCGCCACGGGCGAACCGAAAGCTGACGCTTCAGAAGGTACGGGGAGTCGACGAGCGCCAGACGCTCCCTATAAGAATCCTAAGCCTCCGCATCGCCCGGCATCGGCAAAGAAAGCGTAAATTGAACCATGCGGCGCCCATAGTGTTTAGCGACCTTCTCGCGTAACTGCCGCATGTCACGGCACTCCTTGGCCATCCCAACGACCTCATAGCATCGAGAGACGAGCGCTCTGACGCCTATATTTTCAGTTAGCTGTCTATGCCATCGGACCCCCGGCGGCGGCTTATTGTTTTTCAGATACTCGGCAACATCGGGATCAAGCGTGTCGTAAATCATCTCGATGACCAACTTGCCCCACCATTTCGGACGGCTATTCAGGCTGCCCTTCCATCCTGTGAGGCGCCCGAATTCCGCCCATAGCTCATCAGGGAACGTCTTTTCCCATGCTCGCAGTTCGTCGGCGATGAATGCACGAAGCTTGACCTGCAACGCGTCGTCTGGGCGCTCAAACTGATATCCGGTTGCTTCATCGATCAGCGCTTCAAGACCGACCTTTGCACATGCTGACAGAAACATGCTTGCTTGGATCGCCATTTGCCGCTGTCGATCAGTCAGCTTCGGATATGGCGACTTCGGATCAAAGGACGCCTGAAGGCCCGCAACAAACCCTTGGCATATTTCGATGAAGAGTTCCGCAGGCAAGCCTTTGACCGCCGTCTTCAGTCCTTCGACTTCCGGGAGCCGAAAGGGCACAAATCGTTCGAGAACTAAGTCCTTGTTTATAAACGGTTCTAGTGCTTTTGCCCCCAGATAAATTTCGAGGGCGCCACCGCCCTTAATCCCCGACAAAACTTCGGTTGCCGACGTCCTTCCGATCACTCGCGCGCCGTTGTCGAGAACATAGCAAGGAACTTCCATCCCCACGATGTTGAGCGTCCCGCGCCACCGTGCCACAGGCATTGTGGCGTCTGCTTCTATTTCCTCGTCCACCGAAACCACTTGTTCGGCACTTTCCTCATCGATCAGTTCTGGTTTCGCCCAACGAGTGATCGCAGCTTTCCTAGCAATTTTTGACCTATTCTCAGGGCTCAGCGCTTCCGCCCGCGCGAAGCCGCCCTTCGCCTTGGCTTGGTTCTTTTCGTCGTCATCGGTCATTGGTCGTCTCCCTGCATCATGCATGCATGATATGCTTGCATTCTTGGATTGCAAGGGCTAATATGCTTGCATTACGGAGCAAGCGTAATGAACCGCCTTTCACGTGATGACCGGGCCAAAATCATCCACTTGCTCTGCGAAGGCATGAGCATCCGCGCCATCACCCGCACGACCGGCGTGAGCAAAACGACCGTCACGAAGCTGGTCGTCGACGCCGGGATAGCGGCGGCGTGGTATCAAGACCGCGTGTTTCAGAGCCTTTTGTGCAAGAGGCTTCAAATAGATGAAGTCTGGGGCTTCGTCGGCTCCAAGCAAAAGAATGTCGCTACTATGAGCGCCAAACCGTGGACGCCGGGGATGCGTGGCTATGGCTGGCCACTGACGCCGACACGAAGCTCGTCCCCTGCTGGCACGTCGGCGGACGCGACGGCGGCGCAGCGATGGAGTTCATCGACGACCTCGCCTCGCGCATCGCCAACCGTGTTCAGATCACCACCGACGGCCACAAGGCCTATCTCGACGCGATCGATACGGCATTCGGCGGAGAGGTCTATTACGCGATGCTTGTGAAGCTCTATGTCGAGGCCCCGGAAGGCTCCAAGGGCCGCTATAGTCCTGCCGAATGCACCGGGGCTATCAAGACGCCGATCTCTGGCAAGCCGCACGAAAAGCACATTTCGACCTCGTATGCCGAGCGGAACAATCTCAACGTGCGGATGCACACGCACCGCATGACGCGCCTGACGAACGCCTTTTCAAAGAAGATGGAAAACCACGCGCACGCGATGGCGCTGCACTTCCTTTATTACAATTTTGTCCGCATCCATAAGACGCTCAAAACGACGCCTGCGATGGCATCCGGCGTGACTGATCGGCTGTGGGAAGTCTCGGATATGGTCGACGTGCTGGAAGCTTGGGAGGCGGTGTTGGACGCCAAGGAGCAAGGAAAATGAATTGGGATAAAGCAATTGCGACTGTCAGTCCCCATGTCGTGAAAATCGAGACTCCGACTGGATATGGAACTGGGTTTCTAGCCTTCTACAACCATGACCGAACGTGGTGCGGTATCGCGACGGCCGCGCACGTTGTCAGCCATGCCGACGAATGGCAGGAACCTATACGAATTAGGAATCCTATTTCCACCATATTCCTCAAAGTCGACGACAGGGTGATCTTCCTCGATTATTCAACCGACTCGGCGATTATGCTCTTTCTCAAAGGCGACCTTCAGCTGCCAGAGGCTCCCATAGCACTCATGCCAATGGACACGCCGTGTGGAATCGGCATCGACATTGGATGGTTGGGATATCCCGCTATAGAGCCTAATACGCTTTGCTTCTTCGCCGGCGCGCTGAGCGCTCGGCAAGAAACCAGAAAAGTGTACCTGATCGATGGTGTCGCCATCAACGGTGTGTCCGGCGGCCCCGTGTTTCATTGTCCCTCTCCTGAGTCCGACGAGATCAAAATCATCGGTTGCGTATCAGCTTATCACGCGAACCGGGCCACTGGCGGAGACTCTGCCTGGTCTTTTGCGAGCGCAGGACGTCTCGCATTTTCACGCTGCGGCCCAGCAAATACGATCGATCGATGAAGCGAACGTTAAGAAGCGCGAATTCGAGGAAGCCCAGAAAGCGAAAACCGCCGACGGGACCGCCCCGTCGGCCGCTCCATCGGCAGCATCGCCCCCGGAGATTGCGCAGACCTGACGCCACAATCAAACTGGCCCACTACCCACGGAAGTCCGAGCTTCCGGAAAATCGGAATTCATGCTAATCTGTATTTAAGTTTGTTTCCGCTAGTCCCTAGGGCGCCCGTCGCTCGACGAGAACGTCTCGGTCGTCAAATTTCGTCCGGTCCGCGTCGCAAGTCCTTGATATTATGAAACATTGCGTCAAGCAAATCCTTGACGACCCTTGACAGCCCTTGACAATTCTTGACACGGCTTGACAAAGCTCGACCGAACTTGACGGCTGTCGTTGACACCCGGCGGCGACGAACCGGCCCCCGAGCGACGGACCGGCTCATACCAAGTCTCAGTGAGCGCGACCTATTGAAAGATGCTCCCATGCCGTCATGGCCGGGCTTGTCCCACGACTGTCCGGTTCATGATGAGCTCCAGTTTAGGGAGAGCTGCCGAGAGTCGCGCGGCGGCGGTTTTTGCGGTTGCTTGAGGCAGGTGAAGTCTCTTCGATGCATCAGGTTCGCGCGCACGAGTCGCGTGGTTTCGAGCAGGGTTTGATTGTCTTGCGCCATCTTTCGCAAAAGGCTCAGCAACAGAAAGGCGATCAGCGCGACGGCGATCTGAATGCGCACGGCGTTCTCGGAGCGGCCTATGAAATGGGTGATTTTCAAGGTTTGCTTCATCACGCGGAAGAACAATTCGATTTGCCAGCGCCGCTTGTAGAGGTCGGAGATTTCTTTGGCGGGCGCGTCCAGATCGTTGGACAGAATCCGCAACGTCCCCCCGGTCTCCATCGTCACGACGACCTCGCGCACCGCGCCTTGCATCGGATTCTTGCGGTTTTTAGCCTGACGGCCCGGCAGAAAGCCGGTTCGATCGCTGACGACGCCCG
>CAVXCA010000058.1:0-7157 GCA_963759955.1 uncultured Alphaproteobacteria bacterium | reverse complement strand
TGCTGACACTCATCAGTTGCGTATCTACTGTTTCCCGGCGCGCTGGTCACGCTCGCCGACCATCCGCGCGGCGGCGAGAACCGCGACTATCTCGTCGTGCGCACGCGCCACGAATTCGTCACCCAGGACTATCGCTCCAACATGGCGGTGGCGCCGCCCGCCGCGCCCGACTGGATCGAGTTCCTGCCCGCCGACCGCCCGTTCCGCGCGCCGCTGGTCACGCCCAAGCCGCTCATTTCCTCGCTGCACACCGCGCTGGTGACCGGCAAGGAGGGAGAGGCGATCGACTGCGACGACCACGGCCGCATCCTGGTGCATTTCTACTGGGACCGCCACGGCGACCAGAAGCTGCCGGGTGCGCGTCTCCCAGGTGTGGGGCGGCCAGGGCTGGGGCGGCCAGGTGATCCCGCGCATCGGCATGGAGGTGATGGTCGCCTTCATCGACGGCGACCCCGACCGCCCGATCGTGGTCGGCTGCGTGCCCAACCCGCAGACGTTGAAAGTGCCCTACGAGCTGCCGGCCAAGAAGACCAAGATGGCCTGGCGCTCCAACACCCACAAAGGCCCGGGCTTCAACGAGCTGACCTTCGAGGACGACAACGGCGCCCAGAACCTCTTCATGCACGCCGAGAAGGACCACACGCAAAAGACGCGCAACAACCACACCCACCGCGTCGACGCCAATTCGATCCAGTCGATTGGGGCCAACCATTCGCTTCAGATCGCCGCCAACATGAGCCACCAGGTCGGCGGCGGCGTCAGCCAGATCATCGGCCTGCCGCCGGCGAGCAACGCGGCGGTCGACGCCGCCCCGGCGAGCCTGCTCAACACCGACTCCGGCGCCGGCATGGCCGCGGGCGCGGCGAGCCTGGCGGCGAGCGTAGCGGGGATGGTCGGCCCGGGGATCCTCAACCAGCTCATCACCAAGATGCACAACACGGTGACGGGGGTGGCGAAAACCGAGGAGATCGGGGTGAGCAGCACGCTGACTGTCGGGGAGACGTTCGCGACGAGCGTCGGAAAATCGAAGACGACGAACGTCGGAGAAGAATATTCGATCGCGGTCGGCGACACCTTCGTCATCACGGTGGGCGACAGTCGGTTGGAAATGAAGAAGGACGGAACCATCACGATAACCGGCAAGCGACTCGATGTGCGGATGTCTGGGCCTGCGCGCATCAACGGCAAGATCGTTCACATCAATCGCGGATAGGCGGCGCATGTCTGTCGATCCGACTGCTCCCGTCACGGGCGGCGCGCAAACAATCGCGAAGCTCGCGATCATCTACGGCAAGCCTCCGCCGGATCGCCCGGGCTCGGCCGCGCCGCCGACCGCGTCGCGCAAGGATTTCCGCCGGAGTCATCGTCTGCACCGCGCCCGACGTCTGCAAGAGTCCTTCGACGCCGACCCCTTACCAAACCAAGATCGACACCGGCGACGCCGCGAACCCGTCGCCGGACGTCTTTTTCTCCACTGGCGCGGCCGTGAAGTTCGACACGCACACCCATCGCGTCGACGGCGATCAGCCGGGCGTCGGGCTCGGCGTGAAATCGGGAACGGTCGGGGCGCCGGCCTGGCCGATGACTGCGTCCTCGACCGTCTTCGTCAACGACCAGCCGCTTTGGCGCGACGGCGACAAGGCGTGGATGAACAACGCCAACAATCCCGGAGAACTTGTTCACAAGATTGCCCCGAATCCCGATTGGGCGAAAGAAAATGCGCCGACCTACGACGACAGCGAAGCGCGCAAGCTGATTGCGGAAGCGCAGGCGCAAGGGGCGAAAATCGAGTCCTACACGACAAACATCGTCGTCTCGGGGAAGCCCCATATCGTACTGGCCGCGAACGCAGCCGCGTGCCGGTCGGAAATTCTGGCGTTTGCTCCTGATGCGAGGCCAAGCGGAATACAGCTCGCGCTGCAGGACGAGACGGCGGCTCAGCGGTTGGTTGCAGAAGCGGCCAAGAAGGCCGCAAATGAAGCGATCGCGAGAGCAGCCGGAGCCCTCGCTATTCGCGCCGTGGTCGTTCTCGGCCTGGCGCTAGTTTTTCTCTTGGCGTCAACAGGATCTACGGCCGGCCCAGAATTAGACGAGTACCATCCGCCGCCGAAGAAGCCAGACGCAGACCCGGAGGACGAGCCAGAAACGGAGACCGGCGGCGGAACGACCGGCGGCGGCGGCGCCGATACGGGTGAAGACGATCCGTGCAGGTTAGGCAAACATCGCAGGTGCCCAAAAGACGGCAGGTCGCACCACATCATTTCGGACTATATTTTCCGTCTGTTCGATCCCAGTACTCGCTACGTCAAGGCGCCCGCCTACGATAACGAGGCCTTGACGATCTGCCTTACGCGCGACGAACACACTGCGGTCACCGACGCCATAAGCAAAGAGGTCCCCCAACTCAATAACGGCAAGGGATACGCCCGGTTTGACGACGTGCGCGAGAAAATGATCGATATCGTAAACAGGAAGACGGCGGATCGCTGCAAGGGAAAATTCGAACAGCAACTCCGCAATCAATACAAGAACAAGGGCATTCCCGACGACACCCTCATGCGGACAACCTATTCTCGTCCGACGCCGGAGGCGGACGCCGCCATCCGCCAAAGTTGGGGCCTGTCTCCATGACGTAGACGCGTTGATCGAGGCCAAGAGCGGGGTAAGGAGAGCCAAGTGAAGGATTATTACGGCAAAGAGATCGAGCATTTTCTCATCGCCGCCGGCGCCGTGGCGGCGAACGGCGAAATCCTGCTGTCGGGACGGCCGTTGCCGCTGGAGGAAGGCTTCGACCAGAGCCGCATCTTTCGCTACCGGCCGGGCCACGATCCGGAATGGTCGCATTTCGATGTGCCGTGCTTCATTTTTTCGATCATCGCTTCTGCGAATCCTTCTCGCGACGGCTGGTTGTTCGCGATGATGTCGAGGGAAAGCGAAATGTGGTTTCTCGGTGACCACGTGGTCAACGAAAAATTGCCACCAGCAGATCTTGGCGACAGCACCAGAAATATGCGCTACTTTGCGGATGCTTTGATGGCGACGGGTACGAGTGGAAGGGTCTATCGTCGGGATTTCGTCAAAGGCGCGCAATGGGTGCGGATGGACGAGGGGCTCAGGCGCGAAGTAAACGGCGCGCCCGTCTATATGGGCGCGATAAACGGCCGCGATTCGCACGACCTCTACGCGATATACAACTTCGCCGTCGACAATCGGGATCGGTGGTTCGTCGCGTGGCACAACGGCCGGGAATGGATCGACATCGTCGAGCACTTCAGCGACCCGCTGCGCGACATCTGGTGCGACCCGAAGGGCGGCGCCCTGATCTGCGGGAAGAACGGGACCCTGCTGCATATCGACGCGAACAACGTGTATCACGACGTCTCGTCCGTATCCGACCAAAACGCGTATATCGGAATTTGCGATTACCGCGGCAGCATCTATCTCGCTTCGTCGGCGGGAATTCATCGCTATGACGGCAAGGAGACACGCCGCGTAGGGACAGGATTGGAGGAGCCGCCGCGCGGTTGCCAGATTCTGACTGTGGTCGACGATGTGTTGTGGTCGATCGGATTTAACGACGTCGTCAGTTTCGACGGCGAAAAGTGGAAGCGCCTCGCCATTCCCCAATCGTTGGAGGACGAGGAGTGATGAGCGACAGCGGGGCTTATCGCAAGTTGATCGACGAGGCCGTCATTCGCGTCGGCCGGCATGGCGTCGCCGACTGGCTGGAGGCGGCGGCGGCGCGATTGGGCGCGCCGCTCGGCCGCGCGCTCAGCGCCGCGCCGCGCCAATATCTGGACTTCGCCGACGCGAGGCGGCAGATCGCCATCCGCCTCAACTATCCGTTTTGGGAGAGCGTCCGCGTCGCCGACCGGCAGGCATGGATTCTCTATGAGTTGAAGCTCGACGCCTCGAACGTGGCGTTGCCCTTCGGGCTGGACGCACGGACCGAGACGCCCGAATCCGCGAAACGAAAGCTGTCCACCGACACCGTCAAAGGACGACGAGAGGACTTCGATCGAGGCGACTTCGAAGTCACGCATTTCCTGCCCGACGGCCTGATCGTCGTCGTCGAATTCCGTCGCGATCTCGTCGGCATAGCGAGTTTGACGATCTCGCGACTGGGCGTCAGCAGCGACTTTCGCACGCTCGGTCGTTCCGATCTTCTTCCTTAACGCGGCGCCTCCATGTCTTTTTCCGTCGACAATCGCACGCCGTTTCCGTGCATCGGTTTTCATCAATACCACCGCGACTCGATCGAGATGGCGGTGCTTTCGGTGCGCGGCGCCTTCGAACTCGTCAATGACGCGCCGCTGCTGCTCGCCGAAAAGCAGGATGAACTCGAGCTCGTCGACCGCTATTCGGGCGACGACCCGCATGAGAGTTCGCTCATCCGCACCGCCGATCTGACGCCCTACAAGCCGGCGAGCGACATCACGGTCCTTGCCGCCGCTTTTGCCCCGGGAGGCGTTCCCAAGCCGCGCTGGGCGGTCGGCGTCACAATCGGTGCGGTCGAGAAGGTCGTGACCGTGTTTGGCCCGCGCTATTGGTTGCCCGACCACACGTTCGACAATCCGAAGGTGGCCGCGCGCGAGATTGTCGTCAAAAAGCGCAACTGGAAAATGTCGACGTCAGCGCCGGCCGCTGTCGCTCCGCTCACGTGGCGACAGGCCTTCGGAGGGAAGCTTCCCCGTCCCGCCGATGCGGAAGGAATCCCGGATAGATGCCCAACTAATGGTCTGGGCTGCGGCCTGGTCGACGCGGAGCATTCTCCTTACGGCGTCCCGCTTGCGGCGCCGACTGTTGAGGACCCCGCGGACCCGATCATCGACTGGGGCCGACGCGACCACCAACCGCAAGGCTTTGCGCCCATTCCGCCTTGGTGGCGTCAGCGCCAGCAATATGCGGGAACCTACGACGAGGCCTGGGTGCAGGATCGGCACCCCATCCTGCCCGAAGACTTCGACTATCGCTTTTATCAATATGCGCCGCCCGGACTCATCTACCCTGGATATCTGCGGGGCGACGAGACGCTTGTTCTCGGCAGAATGCATCCCGATTTCGAGCAGGTGCGCGTTCAGCTGCCGAGCCTGCATCTCTTCGCGACTGTCCGCTGGCGCGATGGTTGGCTAGAGCAGGCGGCGCTCGTCCTGGACGGCGTGCATGTCGACTTTTTCTCGCATTTGGCGAAAGCGCATCTCACATGGCGCTGCTGGGTCCCGCGTAGGGAGGGCGTCAAGGTCATGGAGTTGCGCCTCGAAGATCCGAAGGAGCTGGCCGAAGATATCGCGCGCCACCGTGACGCGCCGCGCGTTCGCGGCTATGCGCCCATGGCGAGAGGCGGGTTATGAGTTGGTCGCCGCGCTCGATCAGGAAGCGTCCATGAACCGTCTCGAAGAGCCGCTGCAGGTCGACGCTTTGGGCGTCTCATGCCCGGTTCCAGTTCAACGCCTTCGCAAAGCGTCGCGACGGGCCGCGCATGGGCAACAAATCATTCTCGTCTGTAACGATCCACTGGCGCGCATCGACGTTCCCAACGCGATACGGGAACTCGGGCTCGAACTCCTGGAATTTGAAATGCAAGGCGGATCGATGCGTTTCACCTTGAGGAGCCCACACGCGAAATAGCTGCTCAACGAATTCCGATCCGCCATCTGAACGCCGGTGTCATTCGGCGTGGGGTCTGGACGCCGATCGGCGTTGCAACCCCTTGATTTGCTTCTCCGCGGTGGGATCAATCCGCGACGCTTATTTACATACAAGGCCAAGCGCAACAAGCCGCTCGTCAATTGGCAGGTGTGGTTCAACAAGACCGCTTCGAGCATTCGCGTCGGCGTCGAGCGCGCCAACGCGACGATGAAGAACTGGTACGGGATGGAGAAGGTTCGCTATCTCGGCCTGGATCGCAACAACTGCCACCTTCAGTTCGTCGCGATGGCGATGAACATGAAGCGCGCGATGGTTCTCATCGCGGCGACGTGAGCCGCCGCGAGGGGGGAGTCTGCCTGGAACAGGGGAAAGGCTCGAAAATGACCGGTTGAGAGCGCTCAAAATGGCGCGCGACGGGACTTGCGCCTTCGTCGCGGCCCGCCGAAGCGGTCACGATACCGCTAATCCGCAGCACACGGCGTTATGCGAAGCGCTCCAGGTGTTGTTGTCCGCGTCAGGTCTCTACCGCGACCGCAAGCTGAATTTCGACAGCAGTGTAGATATCGACATCGGACCCAGGCGCCTTGATCGTCACGATCAAGGCGTATCGGGCGGTTCCGTCGAAGCGCTCCAGGTATGGTTTTTCCTTCCACCATCCGCCGACCGGAAACACGCCGATGGCGTCTCGTTCCGCAAGATCAGCGGCCGTCCCACGCCACATATCGGAGTGGACAGAGCCCCTGTCACGGAAAGTGCCGAGAAGCCAATCGTCGGCGCCTTGGGCCGCGACTGAGAGCTGGCTCAGGAAAACTGGACAGTAGGCTAAGTGGATTTTCTGCCTGACAGCGGCGAGGATTCTCGCTGCGAATCAGGAGCGAAGATGACCAAGCGTAGCCGTCGCAATCACACGCCGGCCTTCAAGGCGAAGGTGGCTCTGGCCGCCATGAAGGGCGACAAGACGTTGGCCGAACTGGCGCAGCAGTTCGATGTGCATGCGAACCAGATCGGCCAATGGCGGAGCCAGTTGCTCGACGGGGCGGCGGGCGTTTTCGGGCCGGACAAGGGCGAGGCGAAGACGGCGCCGAGCGTCGACTTGAAGGCGCTTCACGCCAAGATCGGCGAGCTGACGCTGGAGAACGATTTTTTAGAAGGGGCGCTCACCAAAGCGGGTTTGCTGAGCGCAAGGCGATGATCGACCGCGACCACGGGTTGCCGGTTTCGCGGCAAGCCGTGGCGCTCCGCGTCAGCCGGAGCGCCGTCTACTACAAGCCGCGGCCGACGCCGGCCGCGGACTTGAAGATCATGCGCCGGATCGACGAGTTGCATCTCGACTACCCGTTCGCGGGCAGCCGGATGCTGCGCGACTTTCTCGTCCGCGAGGGCCTTTCGATCGGGCGGCGTCGTGTGGCGAGCCTGATGAAGCGGATGGGGATTTCGGCGATCTACCGCCGCCCGAACACCAGCAAACCCGCGCCGGGCCACAAGATCTATCCGTATCTCTTGCGCGA
>CAVXCA010000057.1:0-4289 GCA_963759955.1 uncultured Alphaproteobacteria bacterium | reverse complement strand
TAGGCGCGAAACAACGCATATTGCTCGCCGGTCGGTTTGGCCGGCATGACCGCTCCGACGAGATCGGCGTTGGCGCGCAGCACGCGGCGCTGGCTCGCGCTCGGCGCGAACTCGTCGACGAGAACCCTGACCGAAACGCAGGCGCGGCAATTCTCGCAAGCCGGCCGGTAGGCGATGGTCTGCGAGCGGCGGAAGCCGGTCTGGGTCAGCGTGTCGTTGAGCGCGATCGCGCGCTTGCCCACCAGATGCGTGAACACCTTGCGCTCCAACATGCCCGGCAGATACGGGCATGGCGACGGGGCGGTCAGATAGAATTGTGGGGCGTCCCTCAATTCCCGCGTCACGCTTTCGCACTCCTCAAGGCGTCGCTAGGAAACATGAAGCTAGATCGGATCGCGCCGGACGGGAATGGGCGTGCGCAAAATTTCTTGCCGAAAACTACAACCGGCGCACCAGCGTCACGCCGGCGAAGATGTCGTGCAGGCAGCGTTTTTCCGAATCGACCAGCGAAACCAGGAAGGCCGGAGGGAAGAACCAGCTCAGATAGAAGAACAGCGCATGCGCGGCGGCGTTGATGAAGGGAACGCGCGCGCCGGTGTCGTGCATGCGCACTTCCAGGTCCATCGCGCGCATGCCCGGCGTCGCCATCTTCGCGCCGGAGACGGTCAGGCCGTTGTAGAAGAACGCGACCAGCGGATAGAGCGGCGGCAGCAAAAGCAGCGACAGGCCCAGCGTCAGGATCAACAGCGCGAGCCAAATGAGCTAGGCCAGAAAGCTGACGAGGACGAGGTCGAGGACGAGCGCGAGGATGCGGCGCGTGCGCACGCCTGCAAAGGCGTCGGCGCGCGGCGCCGGGGCGCTCATTGCGTTGGTCATCTCGGGCTCTCCTCGGAGCGTCTTCGCAAGCTCGATCTGGACGATGTGGGGCGCACGCAGGGCGTGTCAAGAGCGGACGCCCAGAAGGCCTCCCGGACGTAGCGCCAGGACGATCGCGAGCAGGCTGTAAACCGCGACATCGCGATAATCGATGGCGAAATAGGTCGACCACAGCGCCTCGAAGGCGCCGACGACGAAGCCGCCGACGAAGGCGCCGGGGATCGAGCCGACGCCGCCGAGAATGGCCGCGATCAGCGCCTTGAGCCCGAGCGCGATCGCCGCGGCGTAGCCGACCGAGCCGTAATACATCGTCATGACGTAGCCGGAGAGGCCGGCGAAGGCGCTCGCCAGCGCGAATGTCTGGGCGAAGATCGCGCGCGGACTGACGCCGAAGAGTTGCGCGCCGAGGGCATCGTCGGCGTAGGCGCGCCAGCGGCGCCCGAAGCTGGTCCTGTGCATGACGAGGACCAGAGCGAGGCCGGCGAGGAACGCGAAGGCGGCGGCGAGAAGCGAGTTGGGCGCCGTCGTGACGATGAAGTCGCCGGAGCGCGCGACGCCGAACGGCGCGTTGAGGATCGGGCTGACCCAAGTCGGCCGATTGCCCTGCGTCAGGCGAAGGAATTCCTGCAGGAACAGCGCGAGGCCGATCGAGGCGATCAGCGCCTGTTGGCCGCTCGCGCGATGCAGCGGCTGGAAAACCCAGCGGCTCGAAGCGACGCCCCAAAATGCCGCGGCGGCGGCGCCGAAGGTCAGGGCCGCCGCGAGGATCGTCGCGGGGACTTGCGTCGCGGTGAGGACGGCGCCGAGCGCCGCGGCGTAGCCGCCTGCCGCCGCGATTTGGCCGAAGGCGAGGTTGATGCGCCCGACGAGGCCATAGACCAGCGAATAGGAGGCCGCGAGCAACGCGTAGACCGCCGCGAGCGGCAGGCCGTTGATCGCCTGCTGCAACGCGTAGGCGAGGGCGGGCGGCAGCGTCGGCGCGCCGCTGAGGTCGCCGAGCGGCGCCGGATCGGCGGCGCGCCCTTCGGGCGTCGCGAGCCAGTAGCGGATCAGCATGTAGAGCCGCACGTCGGACAGAGGACCGTCGTCGGTCGTCAGCCCGACCAGATCCTCGGCGCGTTCCGGGCGCCCCGGCGCCTTGAAACGGCATTCGGCGAAGCGCGTCTGCGCACGCGCGCCGGGGCCGCTCAGGCGATAATCGACGCGCAGGCCGCGCCCGTCGGGGAAGTCATGCTGCTCGAGGATGGCGACGACGGCGTCGGGCGGCGCCAACGCCGGCAGCGCCATGCGGCACAGGCGCGCCTGATCGGTTTCGACCAGGGCCGAACAGCCGGCGAGGGCGAGACAGATCGCGAGACAGGCGAGGCGGCGGATCACCGCCGTAGAGTTGCGCAACGCGAGGCGGAAGGAAAGGCGCCTGCGGGCGGCGGGTGGCCGAACCCGAGCCGAAGGAGACTCTTTGCGAAGCCAAGTGGAACGGCGGGCATGGGTGCAAACGCGATACAGGCGACTCAATTTTGAATGATTGGCTCGCGCACTTGGTCGCTGCGTGAGCGAAAATCCCTACTCGCTGAAGCGCGCATTTGCGAGTACGCTTCTGAACGGGGTGGGAGCCTGCAACACGCAGCGATGGTAAACTACAGCTTGCGCATGGGTTCGTAACCTCCCAGATTTCCGCCATGGGGGCAAGAATCAGGCGCATAAGGAAGACAGCACCGGGTGAAGGCGAGCGCAACGCTCGTCGCGGCTACGTTCACCAAGACCGCGCGTCAGCGCGCCTGATCTACGAGGCGCTCGCTGATCGGTCCTTGCGCTGGGTGGGACTTGCCGACCGCGAAGCGGGCGTCGCAGACGACCTGGTGCTCGGCTTGGCCGATGCAGTCGTTGCCCATCAGTTCAAACGAACTAGGTGGCCAAGCGCGCTTGGCTTGACTGCATTGTTGCTCGGCAAGGAGAGCGTCGTAGCGGATCTCGCCGCGTCCTATGAGGCGTTGCGTCGCCAATTCTCCGAGACAGTCGTTCGGCTGCGCTATCTCACAAACCACTATCCTTCAACCGGCGACCGATTGATCAAGCGCGATAGCCGCTTGAGCACCGCGGCCTTCGTCGGCGAGTGTGTAGCTCACCCTGGGCGGAGCTTGGCGGAATGGCGTGCCACCTCGTGGGCGTCTGTCATTAATGCCCTAGTGACAGCATCCGGCCTCGCAGAAGCCGACTTCGAGCGATTCTGGATGCATTTCGACTTAGTAATGGGAGCCCGCGCCGATCTGGTGCTCGACCCCACCGAAGATGCGGATCGCCGCGCACAGATCGAGGACCTTGCGCGGGCGCTATCGACGCTGCTCGCGGACAATCCAGACAAAAATCGCTGGTCTCGCAATGAACTGCTCGATGCGATCGACTGGCCGGACCGGTTTGCATTGCGCTTTACGCACACGTTCCCGGTCGGAGCTTACGTCCAACGCAACGAGGCTACGGAGGCTCGCCTTCTTGAAGCGATAGCGACCCACACCCGCGGATATGTGGCCTTAGTTGGTCCCCCGGGAGCGGGTAAGTCAACGCTTCTGCAGCGCGAACTGCGCGACCAGGCAGACGTCCATGTATTGCGCTATCTCGCCTTTGTACCTGGTGCCGCGCAGGGTCAAGGGCGCGGAGAGGCGGACAGTTTCTACGACGATTTGAACAGCCAGTTCGTGGCGACAGGCCTCAAAGCATTGCGCGTGAAGGACGATACCACCCTGGCGCGGCAACAGGAGTTCGCGCATCTGCTCGCGCTTGCCGGCGAACGCAACGCCGCGTCCGGGCTGCGTTACCTCATTGTTGTTGACGGCCTCGATCATATCCCTCGCGAAGAACGCCCAGAACACTCGCTTCTCGCGGCCTTGCCATTACCGCAATCCGTACCCGATGGCGTTATATTCGTGCTCGGCACGCAACGCCTCGACCTCGACTTTATGTTGCCGGCCGTCAGAGACGAGGCCGGTGTAATTGGCAGAAGAATTGACGTCACCCCCTTGTCCGCACAAGCTGTCGCGGCGATGGCGGATGCGCTCAAGCTTCCCCGAGAAATCCCGCGGGAAGAGATTTATCGACTCACGGGCGGACACGCCCTCGTTACGCGCTACCTGATCGAACGACTGATTTCGGCCGATCCGGTTACGCGGTCGCAACTGCTCGCAGGTGAGCATGGGTTTGGCGGCGATCTTGAGGCCGTCTATGATGCGGCTTGGCGCACCGTAGAGCAGGCGCCGCACAGCGCCGAAGTCAAACGCGTACTCGCTCTAATCGCGCATGCTGACGCCCGGGTTGAACCTCAGCTACTTGCGAAAGCCACATCCGATGCCGCCGTCGAGGATGCGCTTCAGGAGGTTGGCCATCTGCTCGACTGCTCCGCGCTCGGGTGGAGCATGTTC